>JAGBAI010000032.1 GCA_017939025.1 Oscillospiraceae bacterium | reverse complement strand
GCCTTCTCCGGCAAGGATCCCACCAAGGTGGACCGCTCCGCTGCTTACATGGCCCGGTACATGGCAAAGAATCTGGTGGCTGCCGGTTTGGCAACCCAGGTGCAGGTGCAGCTGGCTTATGCCATCGGCGTTGCCCAGCCGGTTTCCGTCCGGGTGGACAGCTACGGCACCGGTGTCATCTCCGATGAGAAGATGACCGAGCTGCTGAGAAAGACCTGTGATCTGACTCCCGGCGGCATTATCCGCAAGCTGGATCTGCGTCGGCCCATCTACGCTTCCACCGCAGCCATCGGCCACTTCGGTGTGGAAGACCGGCCCTGGGAGCGGACGGATATTGCAGAAGAACTGAAAAAGCTGGCAGGAATGTAACAGTAATGAAGGACGGCGAATTTTCGCCGTCCTCAGTTTTTGATAAAGTATACCTTCCTGTAATCATCGGTGCGGGGAATGTACTTTTCTTGCTTCGCCAAGATAAGCGCCCGCAGGCGCAATGCAGGGAGCAACCGGGCGCAGCCCGGCACTTAGCGAGTCGTAAAAGTACCAAAAGAAGGCGACTTAAGGAGGCGCTTCGCAAAAGGCGCCCTCCTTAAGAATCCTCCCGCCGCATCCCTGACCGACACCGGAAAATGTCCCGATTTTCCGGCGTCTACCGGGAAAAAACTGTAAGTTTTTGAGTTGTAAGCGTTCAAAAATCGGAACATTTTTGGACGCTGGCCAGAAAAGCGGCGGGAGGGGTACATAGGGGAGGGCGCTTTTTCGTAGCGCCTCCCCTATGCCGCCTTCTTTGGTTCCTTTCTTGGCGGGACAAGAAAGGAACATTGCCGCACTTCAATTACAATAACGTATACTATTTCAACAGTCTGAGGACGGCGAATTTTCGCCGTCCTTTTTCATATTCCCTTTGCATTTCGGAAAGAATGTGCTATGATAAGGATAACTTATATTGGGAGGGATCCTCATGCTGGATTATATCCGCATTGCCTGTGCCGTGCCTGCTGTGAAAGTGGGCGACGTTATGAAAAATACTGCCGATATCTGTGCCTTTATGGAAAAGGCTGACGGTCAGAAGGCCGATATCCTGCTGCTGCCGGAATTGGCGATGACCGGCTACACCTGTGGTGACCTGTTCTATCAGGATACGCTCCATAACGCGGTAGAGGCAGGTCTGAAGGAAATTCTCGCCTGCTCGGAAAAATACCCTGCCCTGACGGTAGTGCTGGGCCTGCCGGTGCGGCTGGGGATCCGGCTGGCCAACTGTGCGGCGGTGGTGTCCGGCGGCTGTCTGCGGGGACTGGTGTCCAAGACCTATCTGCCCGATTACGGCGGAATGAATGAAAGCCGCTGGTTCTCTGCCATTGAAGAGGGGGCTGTGGTCGCCATCGGGGGGCAGGAAGCCACTGTGGGTACGGATCTTCTGTACCGGGTGGGAGAGACTACCGTGGGCATCGAGATCTGCGAGGATCTGTTTGCGCCCATTGCACCCTCTGCCTTCCAGGCGCTGAACGGCGCAGAAGTGATACTGAATCTGGCAGCCTCCCCGGAACAGGTGGGCAAAAAGGCAGGACGGGCCCAGCGGATCCGGGCCTGCTCGGAAAGCGGCCTGTGTGTCTATGCTTACGCCTCCGCCGGTTTTACCGAATCCACCACTGACCTGGTGTATTCCGGTCACAGTGTCATTGCGGAAAACGGCGTGATCCTGGCGGAAAGCGAGGGAGTTGTGGCCTCTGACTATATGCTGGTGCAGGACTGCGACCTGGGCCGTGTCCGCTCTGAGCGCCGGAGAAACGGCACCTTCCGCAACGCCGCGCAGCGTTATGCCGGCGGCATGCTGACGGAACTGGGCGGTGTGGAAAACCTCCGCTCTGACGGTAAGCTGTATCCTTTGCAGAAGCTGCCCTTCATTCCCTCTACCAAACATGAGCGCCATGCTTACTGTAATTCCATTTTCCAGCTGCAGGTGACGGGCCTGAAGCAGCGTCTTACTGCCATTGGCGGGGCCAATGCGGTGGTGGGCATTTCCGGCGGCCTGGATTCTACCCTGGCGCTGCTGGTGGCAGTGGAAGCCATGCGGCAGCTGGGACGGCCTATGACCGATGTTTACGGCGTGACCATGCCCTGCTTCGGAACCTCTGACCGTACCTACAACAATGCCTGGGAGCTGATGCGCAAGCTGGGCATCAGCTGCAAGGAAATCGTCATCAAGGATGCGGTGACTCAGCACTTTGCGGATATCGGCCATGATATTTCTGTCCACAACGCCACCTACGAAAATGCCCAGGCCCGGGAGCGCACCCAGATCCTGATGGACTATGCGAGCGTGGTGGGCGGTATCGTGGTGGGTACCGGCGACTTAAGTGAGCTGGCTCTGGGTTGGTGCACCTACAACGGTGACCATATGAGCATGTACGGTGTCAACGGCACGGTACCCAAGACCCTGATGCGCTGGATGATCGATGCCATTTCCGAGACGGAAAGCTTTGCTGTGGCCCATGATGTGCTCCAGGATGTGCTGGATACCCCCATCAGCCCCGAACTGCTGCCTCCCGACGCAGAGGGCAAGATCAGCCAGCAGACCGAAGATCTGGTGGGCCCCTACGCGCTGCATGATTTCTTCATTTACCATTCTCTGCGCTATGGTTTTACCCCGGAGAAGATTTATACCATGGCCTGCCGGGCTTTTGCCAATGACTTCGATGCCGCAACGGTGAAAAAGTGGCTGACCAGCTTCTACCGCCGCTTCTTTACCCAGCAGTTCAAACGCAGCTGCATGCCCGATGGTGCCAAGGTGGGCCCCGTTGGCCTGGGCCCCAGAGGCGACTGGATGATGCCCAGCGATGCCACCGCCAGAATCTGGCTGGCAGAAGCGGAAAGCTTATAAGTGCGGCGTGCGGAGCGTAAAACGTGGAGTTGCGTTTCTTTCCTGTAACACTTTATATATAAGCAAATGTAAAAAGGCATGACCTGGACAATACCAGTGTCATGCCTTTTGCATTATTTACACAAACTAACACTGCACGCTTACAATAAAACCGGCTGCAGCTGCCGTCCTTCCAGAGCCTCTTCCAGTGCTTTGGGGATCATAGTGAAATCGGCCACCATACTGCAGGGCTTCCCGGTGGGATCATCCTGGCCATAGGGGACAAAGTAAATGTGTTTCCGGGCAAGAAGTCTGCCGATGTTTTCGGCAGCGGCTCCCAGGGCATCATTGGTGGAAACAGCAATCAGCACCGGGCGGCCGTTGCGCAGGTGACTTTTGACAGCCATGGTCACCGGCCCGTCAGCAATGCCGTGGGCCAGCTTGGCAAGGGTGTTTCCTGTGCAGGGGGCAACTACCAGAATGTCAAAAAGCTTCTTTGGGCCAATGGGTTCCACCTGGGCGATGGTGTGCAGGGGGTGCGTACCGCACAGCTCCCGGGCAGTTTCGATGTGCTCGGCAGCAGTTCCGAAGCGGCTGTCGGTGGTGTAGGCTACTTCTGAGAAAATGGGGGTCACCTGATAGTCACGGCTCAACAGTTCCATGACGGGGAAAACGCTGGCGTATGTACAAAAGGAACCGCACAGGGCGAATCCGACATTCATGTTGATTGCTCCTTCCATAAACGGAAAATGCTTTGGGCGATGAGTCTTCCGGAGGACTCCGGGGCATGGATCCCGGGCAGTCCCTGGGCTATGACCACATCGGGGCCATCCAGAGCTTTGCCGGAGGCCAGCTCAATTTTGGTGCAGTTACAGCAGCGGCTGAGGACTTCTGTATCCAGAACCGCCGCAGGAACGGTGTTGAACAAAAGCCTGAACTGGGGCAGAATATTGGGAAGCTGCCCATAATCCACAGTTTCGTAGTCCAGCGCTTTCAGCATGGCCCGGTCTGCTTCTTTTCTGGCAGCGACAGTCACGGGGCAATGGAGTCCCTTCAGCAGCTTTGCAAGGCACTTGCCAATGCGGCCCCAACCCAGAATCAGCGTTGGGGTGTCAGCGAAGGTGGTTTTCAGCAACGGCGCGGCGACTTCCAGAGCACAGTGAGCGGTGATGGCTGCGTTCCGGGCAAGATAAACGGTGTCTTGAAGCAAGTCCAGCCGCTTCCGCCCGGCAAGTGCCTGGTGGTTCAGGTTTCCTCCGATGACGGTTACATTTTCCGGCAGCATAGACAGCAGTTTTTCCGGATCATCACCGTTTCGGAGAAGTCCGTCAGAGCGGAAGCTGGGAACATCCAGAAGCAGATGGGTGATCTCGGGGGCAGGATGATCCGTCAGTGCGTATCCCAGATCTGACAGTAGCCCGGCGGCATATTGGCAGGCTGGCGTGGTGCCTGCGGGGTAAATCAGTTTGTTTGGCAAAAGCATCCCTCCTTTACAACAGAATATGTTGGTCTTTGTTCTATTGTGCTTGATTTTTCAGAAGGATTTTGTATAATGAATGTAAGAGGTGATCGTATGCAGAGACTTGGTTTTATCCATGATATGATGGATGTGAAGGTTCTGATCCTGTTTGTCATGGCCCGGGTGAATTATCCGGTGACCATCCAGCAGCTCTATGAGCTGAGCTACCAGGATGACTGCCTGAGCTATTTCGATGTCTGCACAGCCGTGCCGGAAATGGTCAAATCCGGTCATCTGAAGGAGCTGCCAGAAGAGTCCTATGAAATCACGGAAAAGGGCAGGGAGACCGGCTCGCTGACGGAGGATTCCATTGCCTATACTGTCAAGTGCCGGGCAGAGAATGCTGTCAATAAGTTCAACCGGCAGATCCGCCGCAGCAGTTATGTGAAAACCCAGATTATCCCCAGAGAGAGCGGTGACTATTCCGTGCTGATGTCTCTGGACGATGATACGGGGAATCTGATGACGCTGGAACTGATGGCTCCGGACAGCCGCCAGGCCGTACGGCTGAGCAAGCTGTTTGAGAAGAAGGCGGAGGCTGTCTACAATCTGACCATGACAGAACTGCTGGATGACGAAGACGAAATAGATGACTGACAGACCTTGCCGCTGATAGTAAATCGTGGTATAGTATAAGTACACCGGATGACCGGTGACACGAAAGGAGCTGCCGCATATGAAATTTCAGTTTAGAGAAAAGAAAGTCAAACTCCCCGGTAATGTCCACGCTTATGCTGAAAAGAAAGTAATGAAGCTGGCACGGTATTTTGAGGAGGATGCGGAAGCAGTAATTGTTTTCTCTGTGGAGAAGAACCGGAATAATGCAGAACTCACCGTTCACGGTGCAGGTACCTGGTTCCGGGCAACAGAGAGCACATCCGATATGTTTGCATCCATTGACGCAGCAGTTGGTACCATCGAAGGCCAGATCCGTAAAAACAAGACCCGCCTGGCAAGAAGACTGAAGCAGGATGCTTTCGTTCGCAGCGTACAGGAGGAAACTTCCTTCGTACCGGAAGCAACGGAAGAAGATTTGTCCATTGTCAAGGCTAAGAAGTTCTACTTCAAGCCCATGACCAGAGAAGAGGCTGTTATGCAGATGAATCTTCTGGATCATAACTTCTTCGCTTTCCGGGATGAGGACAACGGCGGAAGCTTTGCTGTGGTATATAAGAGAAACGACGGCGGCTACGGTCTGATCGATGACGTGGAATAAGATATAGTAGATAAGGAGCCTCGAAAGAGGCTCCTTTTTCGTGCTGTCAAGGTGTACAGAAAAAGCTGGAGAAATTTGTAAAATAATGCTTGACAAAATAGACATGACGTGGTAGTATATCGAAGTCGCCGCGAGGTGACGCAAGAAAACAGCGAAACGGGAAGAAATTTGAAAAGAAATGAAAAAAGTTCTTGACAAATGGAACCGGATATGCTAATATAGCGAAGTTGCTCAGCGAGCAACGAGCGGTTCGAAACACTTCAAAAAAGTTTGAAAAAACTTGAAAAAAGTTCTTGACAAACGGAAATGAATGTGCTAGAATAAACAAGCTGTCAGCGAGAGCGAGCGGCGAACACTGTACCTTGTAAATTGAATAACGTAAAGACAAACTATAACACCTTGGACAATTATAATGGATTGTTTAAGAATCGTGTATAAGACGAATTTAGAACAGCCAACGAAAATTC
>JAGBAI010000031.1 GCA_017939025.1 Oscillospiraceae bacterium | reverse complement strand
GCCGCATTCCCAACAGAAGCATTGGCTGTAGGTCCATGGCATCCATTGCTAATTTGTAGCCGATTTCATAGGAAGCATGACTGGGAATCAGATACCCTCTCACGTTGGGGCTGAGCTTGTAAGCACACAGGGCTGCTACTGCGGAAATAAAACCATCAATGACCACCGGACGGCGGGTGGCAGCACTGCCTAAAAAGGCACCGCACATGGCTGCAATGTCAAAACCGCCCACCTTTGCCAGAACATCGATCACGTCATTTTTGTCAGGCTTGTTCACATCGATAGCGGTCTTAATGACCTGCTTCTTTTTTAAGAAACTCTCATCCGTGATACCGCCGCCCCGGCCAGTTACCGCATCCACATCGGCATTCAGCAGAACGGATAACACCGCAGAAGAGGTAGTGGTATTGCCAATGCCCATTTCACCGATGCCTATCACATCTGCATCGGTTTCCTTTGCCAGTTCGATGCCGGTCATGATCGCCTTGACTGCCTGCTTCCGGCTCATGGCAGGACCCTTTACAATGTTGTGTGTACCGTAGGCGATTTTACGGTTCAGCACCTTTGGCTCCGGGATGTCCGCATTTACACCCACATCACAGACGGTAATGCCGCAGCCTAAGTGCTTACAGAGAGTGGAAGCGCCGGTTTTCGCTCTGGTCAGATTGATGGTCTGCATCAATGTCACAGACTGCGGTGCAGAGGAAACCCCTTCTTCCACCACACCATTGTCAGCGGCAAATACCAGCAGATGTTTCTTTTCGATTGTGTTATGTACGCTTCCGGTGATACCAGCCAATTGGATGGACAGATCTTCCAGACGGCCCAAACTCCCGGGAGGTTTGGCAAGCTGCGCCTGCCGCTCACGGGCAGCGACCATGGCTGCATCATCAAGAGGTGTGATGGTGGAAATAACCGTGTTCAGCTCCATTTTCTTATTCTGCACCCTTTCTGCTTTCGGGATCTTAAGTCCTGCTGCTTCCAATGCCCGGGGCCAGGGGCCCAGAGCCGCTTTGATCCGAATACAGTCCACATCCACAAAGTCCGCTTTTCTGGGGAGCTTACCCAATTCTTCCGCCTTTTTCCGAAGCTGGGCGATGGCCCATTCCCGGCGCTGGGCTTCCGTCGTTTGGGAAGGACGCAGAACTTCCTCTGTGATATCTGATTTTTTACGAATTGTCCGATTCATTAAAACTCAATTCCTTTTCTGGCGGCGATTCCGCAGTCATAGGGGTGTTTGATTTTCTGCATTTGTGTCACATAGTCCGCAAGTCGCAGCAAGTGTTCCGACGGATTACGCCCGGTCAGCACCACTTCCAGTTTTTCCGGTTTGCTGCGCAGAAAATCTGTAACAACTACCTCTGCAATGGTGCCATGGTTGCAGGCAGATACGATTTCATCCAGAACCAGCAAATCGGCATCCATTGCCAATCGGGTGACTTCCGAAAACAACCGGGTATAATCTTCACTTGCTCTTGCTTTCTGCGCATCCGTCATCCGTTTCCAGAAGCCCCGGACAGTATTGCAGTGCAGAATCTGGATATTTTCCACACCCTGCAACACCCGGATTTCGGAGGAGCTTCCGTCCTTGAAAAACTGGGTGAATACCACTTTCTTTCCCGCACCGGCTGCACGGACAGCCAGACCAATGGCGGCTGTGGTTTTTCCTTTCCCGTCACCGCAGTATACGTGAATCAGTCCCGGCATGCCTTACACCTCCCGGTTCAGGATCTTGTAGACCAGTTCCATGTCCAGTCCCTCCCGGACAGCGGCAGCCAGTTTGTCATACTGCTGCTCCTTATAGGCCCTCATATCAAAGGTGCCCAGGGCATCAAAATCGATACCCTTTTGCTGGCACAGGGCTTTGAGAATTGTATCTGTGACACCGGGGGCATCGAAAATACCGTGAATGTAGCTGCCATAGACATTGCCTTTCCCTGTAACCGGGGCCAGCGAAACCTCGCTGCGGCCCATGTGAATCTCATACCCCTCATAGGAAATACCGTTTAAGCCGGACAGCATTCCTTCGATCCCTGCAAAGATACCGCTGGTTTGGGTCTGTACCTTCTCCCCATGAAAAACCGTATCCATGGGAAGCAAGTCCATACCGGCAATTTCTGTCACTCCTGCAGCTTCTACCTGGTCCGGATCGGAAACCGTTCTTCCCAGCATCTGATAACCACCGCAAATGCCGAATACCAGCGTTCCGGATGCTGCGGCTTTCAGAACCGCAGTTTCCAGACCGCTCTGGCGCAGCCATTTCAGATCCGAAATGGTACTCTTGGTTCCGGGAATCAGAATCATATCCGGTTTCTGTAAGTCAGATACCTTCTCCACGTACCGCAGGGAAACATTTTCGTACCGTTCAAAGGGGCTGAAATCTGTAAAATTGGAGATTCTGGGCAGTCGAATCACGGCGATATCCAGAAGCTTTCGTTCCGAGCTGCGGTTGAACCGCTCGCTCAGGCTGTCTTCATCATCCACATCCACATAGGTATAGGGAATCACACCTGCCACCGGGACACCGCAGAGATCTTCCAGTATTTTAATGCCCGACTCCAGTATTTTTTTGTCACCCCGGAATTTGTTAACCACGGTGCCCTTGATTCTGGCCCTTTCGTCATCCTCCAGGAGCGCTACGGTGCCATAAAGCTGAGCAAACACACCGCCCCGGTCAATATCACCCACCAGCAGAACAGGAGCATCCACTAATCTTGCAAGGCCCATGTTCACGATATCCTCCTGCTTCAGATTGATCTCCGCAGGACTGCCAGCACCTTCAATGACGATGATGTCATACTCCGCTGCCAACGAGTTGTAGGCTTCCATGACTGCTGGGATAAACTCCTGTTTCCGCTTGTAATACTCCATGGCCCGCATATTGCCCTGAACCACGCCGTTCACAATGACCTGGCTGCCCACATCGGTAGTGGGTTTTAGGAGGATAGGATTCATACGAACATCCGGGGCAATGCCTGCGGCTTCCGCCTGTACCACCTGTGCCCGACCCATTTCACCGCCATCAGCGGTGATAAAGGAATTCAGCGCCATATTCTGGCTTTTGAAAGGGGCTACCCGGTAACCGTCCTGTTTGAAAATTCGGCACAGGCCTGCACACAGCAGGCTCTTGCCCGCATTGGACATAGTTCCCTGGATCATAATGTTCTTTGCCATGGTCACACCTCTTTCATTGCCCGGATCAGAGCTTCATTTTCTTCATGGAGCCGAACCGCAATCCGATACCAGCCCGGCCCCAGGCCATAGTAATTATCACAGTTTCGGATGGCGATTTTCTTTGTTTTCAGTTTCCTATGCAGATCAGGCTTTGCCTGGAACAGCAGATAATTGACACTGGATGGGATGACCCGGAATCCCAGCGCTTCCAGCTCCCGTTTCAGCCACTCCCGTTCCACTGCAATCAAATCTTTGGTCTTCTGTATGAATTCCCTTTCCTGTAAAGCTGCCACACCTGCTGCTTGGGCCAGGCTGGATACATTCCAGGGCTGAGAGGCTGCTGCCATACGAGCAAGCAGTTTCTCATCGGAACACAGACAGTAGCCAAGACGGATACCTGCCATACCGTAGCTTTTGGTGAAGGCTTTCAGAATAAAGAGATTCTGATTGTTTGCAAGATACTGCTTCAAGCTTTCTCCACTGTCAGAAAGATCCAGAAAGCATTCATCCACAAACAGCTGCGTGTTATGTTTCGCGCAGAATGCAAGGATCTTTTTCATAAGTTCTGGCGCAATGATTTTTCCCGTGGGATTGTTTGGATTGCACAGGAACACTGCTTCCGGTTTTTGTTCTGCCAAAAACGTAAGAAAGCCATCATCCAACGTAAAGTCATTTTCCGGTGTTAGAAAGAAGCGTTCCACCCGGCATCCTACCCGTTTCAGTCCCAGGGTATATTCCGAAAAAGTCGGTGCCAGTTCGACAGCCAGCTTCGGACGAACCGCCTCACAATAGGCATAGATCAGATCGGCAGCACCGTTGCCGCAAAGAATGTAGTCCCGCGGGACACCTTCAAAGTCCGAAATGGCCTGGGACAGCTTTCGGCAGTAGGGGTCGGGATAGCGGTGCATTTCCGGCAATGCGGAGCACACGGCATCCAAAACGCCCTGGGGCGTTCCAAAGGGGTTTGTATTAGCAGAGAAGTCCAGCAGAATCTCTTCCCCGTAAATATCACCGCCATGGGGATTGTTCGTTCCAAATAACATCAAATCACCACCAGAAACAACAGTTTCAGTCCGCCAAACAGGATCAGGGACAGCACTGCCGTCACATACAGCAAACGGCAGGCACGCTTAATATCTTCGTATTCGATTTCCCGCAGGGCATCGCCGATGAACTTTTTCTTATGCAGCTCGCCGTGATACCAGGCATCTCCCGCCAAGCGAAGACCCAGAAGACCAGCGCAGACAGATTCGGTCTGTGCAGAATTGGGACTGGCGTGGTTATAGCGGTCCCGCTTGAAAATCCTCCAGCCGTTCTTCACATCCAGTTTCATCAGCCAACCAGCTGCCAGCATCACAAGGGCAGACAAACGGGCAGGAATATAATTCACGACATCATCCATCTTGGCAGACACCAGACCGATGTTCTTATAGGGCATTTCCACATAGCCCAACATGGAGTCCATGGTGTTCACCGCCTTGTAGAAAAAGCCCAGGGGCGCACCGCCGAGGCATAAGAAAATCAGCGGTGCTACGATACCGTCGGAGGTGTTTTCCGCAACGGTTTCCACCGCTGCCCTTGCAACGGCCTTGTCATCCAACCTGGCTGTATCCCGGCCGACGATCATGGACACTGCATAACGGGATTTCTCAATATCTCCGGTTTGCAGGGCATCATAGACCTTCATGCTTTCGTCTTTCAGCGACTTGGTTGCAAGGATCTGCCAGCACATGATGCTCTCAATTGCAAGGCCAAGCCAGGTATTCACCCCGTAACAGAGTAGCCGCAGAAGGGCCGGAACCGCTGTGGAGATCGCAGCCACCAGCAGCCACAGAATGAAGCCTGCGACGTTCTCTCCTCTGACGGTCTTCGGAAACACCTTCCGCACCAGAGTCTCAATTGCTGTAATCAGCTTGCCAATGAAAATTACCGGGTGTGGGATACTATGTGGATCTCCCACAATCAGGTCGATGGCAAAGCCGATGCATAACGCACAAAGGTGCCACATCAGAGTTTTCCTCCCTGCATGGTGAAAATATAAATGGGATTCTGCCCGGTCATCAGATTGTAAGGTCCTGCTTTCCGGTTTCGGGCTACGGTCATACTAACCACTTCCGTTTCCTCAAAAGCAAAATGCTTCATACAAGCCGTTAATTCTGCAATGGATTCCAGTGCAATGGCAGTGGCTACAATTCTAACGTTCGGATTCTTTTGAAGCAGCAGTGCGATGATTTCCTGCATGTTGCCGCTGCTGCCGCCGATGAACGCATGAGTAGGCGCAGGCAAGTCAGTGCAGGCTTCGGGGGCAGTTCCCGGAACAACTGTCAGATTAGATGTACGGAACTTACGGACATTCTCCTGCAGAATTTCCAGTGCTACATCTTTACGCTCAATGGCATAAACTGCACCTTTGCGGGCTTGCAGTGCCATCTCAATGGCAACACTGCCGGTTCCGGCGCCCACATCCCAGGCAACCGCTTTTTCCGTCAATACCAGTTTGGAAAGGCACACACAGCGTACTTCACTCTTGGTCATCGGAACCGTTTCTGTACGGTTGAATACATCGTCGGGCAAGCCATGGGTCACAACAGGATTGGCATTTTCATTTTCGATCAATGCCACACTCAGGCTTT
>JAGBAI010000030.1 GCA_017939025.1 Oscillospiraceae bacterium | reverse complement strand
ATGCTGTATTTTTGTTATCCGAAATAAAGATGAAGATATGGCACAACCTTTAGCAGAACGTTTGCGTCCGAAGACATTGGACGATTATATAGGTCAGAAACACCTGGTGGGGCCGGGGGCTGTCTTGCGCAAGATGATTGACGCGGGACGCATCTCCTCCTTTATCCTCTGGGGGCCTCCGGGGGTGGGGAAGACCACGCTGGCGCAGATCATAGCCAACAAGCTGGAAACTCCTTTTTATACACTGAGCGCGGTCACTTCCGGGGTGAAGGATGTGCGCGAGGTGATAGAGAAGGCGAGAAGCAACCGTTTTTTCTCGCAGGCCAGCCCCATCCTGTTCATTGATGAAATCCACCGGTTCAGCAAGTCCCAGCAGGATTCCCTGTTGGGGGCGGTGGAGACGGGGGTGGTGACCCTGATAGGCGCCACCACCGAGAATCCCTCGTTCGAGGTGATCCGTCCCTTGCTCTCCCGCTGCCAGCTGTATGTGTTGAAATCATTGGAGAAGGAGGACTTGCTGGAACTGCTTCATAATGCCATCGCAAAGGATGTGGTACTGAAAGAGAAACAGATAGAGCTGAAGGAGACGGATGCCATGCTCCGCTTTTCGGGAGGCGATGCCCGCAAGTTGCTGAACATACTGGAACTGGTGGTGGAGGCGGATGCGGATGCCGGCCCCGTGGTGATTACGGATGAGAAGGTGACCGAGCGTTTGCAGCAGAATCCGTTGGCGTATGACAAGGACGGCGAGATGCATTATGATATCATTTCCGCCTTTATCAAGTCCATCCGCGGAAGTGATCCGGACGGGGCGCTCTACTGGCTGGCGCGTATGGTGGAGGCCGGAGAGGACCCGGCTTTCATAGCCCGCAGGCTGGTCATTTCGGCAGCCGAGGATATCGGTCTGGCCAATCCCAACGCATTGCTTCTGGCGAATGCCGCTTTTGACGCCGTGATGAAGATAGGATGGCCCGAAGGGCGTATCCCGCTGGCGGAAGCTACGGTGTATCTGGCCACCAGCCCTAAGAGCAACTCGGCATACGAGGGGATCAACAGTGCCCTGGAACTGGTGCGGCAGACGGGCAACCTGCCTGTTCCCCTGCACCTGCGCAACGCACCCACCAAGCTGATGAAACAGTTGGGCTATGGCAAGGATTATAAGTATGCACATGCCTATCAGGGCAATTTCGTGCAGCAGCAGTTCCTGCCGGACGAGGTGAAGAACAGCCGCATCTGGCATCCGCAGCACAATGCGCAGGAGGCGAAGATAAAGGAACGGATGCAGAGCCTCTGGGGGGAACGGTTCAAGGAATGAAAAGATGAAATTTAATTTTTGAGTATATGAAAATAGTAGTTTTAGATGGTTACGGACTGAATCCCGGAGATTTGTCATGGGAGGAGATGCAGGCATTGGGCGAGCTGACGGTGTACGACCGCACGGCCCCTGCCGAGTTGTTGGAGCGTGCTGCCGGAGCGGAAGTGCTGATTACAAATAAAACGGTGATTACGGCGGAGGATATGGCCGCTCTGCCCGCCTTGAAATACATCGGTGTGCTGGCTACAGGATATAACATTGTGGACATACAGGCGGCAAAAGCGCGGGGCGTCATTGTCACCAACATACCTGCCTACAGCACCGCCTCCGTTGCCCAGATGGTCTTTGCGCATCTCTTGAACATCACCCAGCGGGTAGGCCATTACGCCTACGCCAACCGTCACGGGCGATGGGCGGACAATCCCGACTTCTGCTATTGGGATACCGACCTGGTGGAACTGGACGGGAAGAAGATCGGAATCATCGGCTTGGGAAACACCGGACAGGCGACGGCGCGCATCGCTGCCGCTTTCGGAATGCAGGTATGCGCCTATACTTCCAAGCCGCAGGCACAGCTTCCCGAAGGAATCCGGAAAATGGAACTGGAGGAGCTGTTCCGCGAATGTGATGTGGTGAGCCTGCACTGCCCCCTTACCCCCGATACCCGGGAACTGGTCAATGCCGCCCGCCTGGCCCTCATGAAACCGACGGCCATCCTGATAAATACCGGCCGCGGTCCCTTGGTGAACGAGCAAGACCTGGCCGACGCACTGAACAAGGGGGGGATAGCGGCTACCGGACTGGACGTGCTCTCTTCCGAGCCTCCCCACTATACCAACCCCCTGCTGACGGCGAAGAACTGCTTCATTACGCCGCATATCGCCTGGGCCACGAAAGAAGCCCGTGTCCGGCTGATGCGGATTGCGGTGGGGAACTTGAAAGGATTTATCAAGGGTGAGATTGTAAACAATGTGGCGGAATGAGAACAAAGGAAAAAGACAGGAAGAAAAGAAGGAGGTAAGAAAAATGGAGGAAGACAAGAATACGTTGGATTTGCATCCGGAAGTGATGGCGGAAGACAGGGTGGCAAGGGCCGTGGCCTTGTTCCGGGAAGGATATAACTGCTCCCAGTCCGTAGTGACGGCTTTTGCCGATCTGTATGGTTTCACCCGTGAACAGGCCCTGCACATGTCCGCCTCTTTCGGCGGCGGCATAGGGCGGATGCGTGAAACCTGCGGTGCCGCCTGCGGCATGTTCCTGCTGGCCGGGCTGGAGAAGTGCGCCATTGAGGGGAAAGACCGTGAGAGCAAGGCGGCGAATTATGCTCTGGTGCAGGAACTGGCCGGGGAGTTCAAGAAGCGGAACGGCGCCCTGCGGTGTGCCGATTTGCTGGGATTGTCCAAAAAAGAGCCGGTAGTATCCACGCCGGAAGCACGGACGGAGCAGTATTATGCCAAGCGTCCTTGTGCAAGAATGGTAGAGGAAGCGGCCCGGATTTGGAGCGAACACCTCGAAAAACAAAAAAAATAGGTTGAAAAATCGCTTTTTCTTATAGAAATACAAACTTTTTTGATGCAAAAGTGTTGAATAACATAATTTTGTGTATCTTTGCAAGCGATAAGAAACACAAACATTCACATGGAAGTGTGTGGATGCGGTTAACGTTTAACTAAAAGCAAATTGAAAATGTTGAAAGAAAAAGCAGGTGCTTTGGCCGGACAGATCTGGGAAGCATTGAATGGAACTGAAGGTTTGACACAAAAACAAATCAAGAAAGCAGCCAAATTGAAAGCTGACAAGGATTTCTTCCTGGGCTTGGGCTGGTTGCTGAGAGAAGATAAGGTCGCTACTTCTGAAGTGGAAGGCGAACTCTTTGTAAAATTAGTGTAAGAAGAAGATTCTAAACTCATAAAAAAATGCGTTGGCACATCATTTTGTATGTGGTCAACGCATTTTTTT
>JAGBAI010000029.1 GCA_017939025.1 Oscillospiraceae bacterium | reverse complement strand
CGGACGTGGACAGGCAGCCGCCCGCCGTAGAAATCGTCCGCTTTGTCACAGAGCAGATTGAATAATTGGCTGTACATCAGCGCAGCCACAAAGTTAAAGGTCGAATCGGTATCCGACAATATTACAAACAGGGCGGTTTTTTCGTCGCCCAGGGTATCCAGTTCCAGCTCGTCGGTCTCCATCAGGTCCCGCAGTTCCTTGATATCGAAGGGAGCAAGGCGGGCGCCGCAGGAAATAAGGATGGATTTCAGGGTCTTGCCCGCGGCCATCTTGAATTTTTTATACTGCTTCACCGCAAAGTGTTCCGGCTCCTTCGCCTCCAGCTCAGCAAAAAGGAGGTCAACGGGGCTTTGGTAAGTCTCGTCGTCCTCCCTGGCTTCGCTGGCATTGATAAGATCCAGCAGCATGATAAAATTCTTTTCTTCCTCCGGAGCCTCATACCAGATGTAGCCAATCAGGGCGGTATAGTACAGCCGCTCCGCCTTTACCCAAAAGTCCTCGCCGGATTTTTCTCCCTCGCCCTTGGTATTCATAATCAGAGCGTTTACCAGCTTCAGGATATCCTTCTCTGAGCGAATATAGGTTAATGGGTTATACTTCATGGACTTTTTGAAATTTATGAGATTCAGGCACTTTATCCGGTATTTCTTCCTTCTCAGGAAGGTGCCCACCTCAGGCAGAAGGGTGCCTTTCGGATCGGTGACCACATACGATGAATGGGCTTGGAGCAGCGAAGGCTTACAGAAAAACCTTGTTTTTCCGCTTCCGCTGCCGCCGATCACAAGAATATTCTTGTTTCTGGCATACTTCGGCTGTTTGGGACGGCTTGCCATCGTCAGGTGCTCCGTCATAGTCATGGGGATATTTTGGAAAAAGTCCGGGTCAATGTATGGGGCGATATCCGCGGCGGTGCCCCACCGGGCACTGCCATACTCAACCCCGTGGCGATACTTTTTCGCGTTCTTACTTCGCATATAAACCGCAAGGCGCAGAACTAACGCACCGGCTATGCCAATCAGAAGATCCGTTGGGTGGAAGCTCAGTCCCATCCGGGAGAAGGCGGCGGTAAAGCCCTCGCCAATGGCAAGGAGCTTTGCGGACAGGTCCGCACCCGGCGCCAGCCGGAAAGCCTGGGCCACTTTATCGAAGGGATACACGAACAGAAGGTAGGGCAAATTGGTCAGGATCAGTTTCTTGGGATTCATAGCTCCACACCCCGATCCTTTACCTTGGCCTTTTCACGGTCAAGCTGCCTGTGTTTCTTCTGCTGTACCTTTTCCTTTGCCAGGGCAAGACGCTTTCGGATGGAGGGCTTGCGCAGCACCTTCTTAGCGGTAAATTCCTGGAAAGCTGCTGTAATGGCATCCGCGTCCCGGCTTTTGAAAAAGACCAGGTACCGTGGATGGTCAGCAGCGGTATCCTTTTTCAGGGCAAAATCCACATGGTATTTCTTTGCCACCTGGGTAAATGCCTTGATATTCTTATCGCTGATCTCAATGCTTGCCAGCCCCGCGTTCTGCTGGGAAAGGTGTTTCAGGGATTGTTTCCCTCGGTAGATCTTCGGCTGTTTGTTCTTTTGGG
>JAGBAI010000028.1 GCA_017939025.1 Oscillospiraceae bacterium | reverse complement strand
TGCCAGAGCTTCCAGTGTTGCCCAGCAGTATAACTGCCAGTTTACCCGGCTGGACTTCCAGCAGGAGCAAGGCTTCGTATCTGCCCTTCCTCTGGGTGTGAACCAAATCAAGATCCAGCGGGGACTTACCACCTCCGCTGTATCCATTATGATGCCCTTCACCACCCAGGAGATCTTCCAGGGCGGAGATGCCCTGTATTATGGTCTCAATGCCACATCCGGCAATATGATCCTGGCCGACCGGAAACAGGACAAGACCCCCAACGGTCTGATTTTGGGCACCACCGGCAGCGGTAAGTCCTTTGCAGCCAAGCGGGAGATCCTGAATGTGTTCCTTGTTACAAAGGACGACATCCTGATCTGTGATCCTGAATCCGAGTATTTCCCCCTGGTGCATCGGCTGGGCGGTCAGGTCATTCGCCTGACACCCTCCGGCAGTGGAGGCGGCAAAACTTACTACTTAAATCCCATGGATATCAACCTGAACTACTCCGAGGATGATAACCCGCTTGCATTGAAATCGGACTTTATCTTGTCCTTCTGCGAAGTGGCAGCCGGTGATAAATATGGCCTTTCTCCCGTAGAAAAGACCATCATTGACCGATCCCTGCGGAAGGTGTACCGGCCATACATGGCTGATCCCAGACCGGAAAATATGCCCATTCTGGAGGATCTTTACAACGAGATCCGCTTGCAGCCGGAACCGGAGGCTCAGCGTGTAGCCTCCGCTTTGGAGCTGTATGTACATGGCAGCCTGAATGTTTTCAATCACAGAACCAATGTGGATATCAACAACCGGCTGGTCTGTTTCGATATCAAATCCCTGGGCAAGCAGCTGAAAAACCTGGGTATGCTGGTCATCCAGGACCAGGTCTGGAACCGTGTTACCGTCAACCGCAACGAGGGCAAAGCCACCCGGTACTATGTGGACGAGTTCCATCTTCTGCTACATGGCGAGGTTGCTTCCTGGTGCGTGGAGATCTGGAAGCGCTTCCGTAAGTGGGGTGGCATCCCCACGGGTATCACCCAGAACGTCAAAGACCTTCTGGCCTCTCCCGAGATCGAGAATATCTTTGAAAACAGCGACTTTATCTATCTGCTGAACCAGGCAGCCGGTGACCGGGCGATCCTCAGTCAGCGGCTGAACATTTCCGCAAAGCAGGCAGGCCATATCAGTAATGCCCCTCCCGGCGAAGGACTTCTTTTCTTTGGCAATGTGATCCTGCCCTTCGTAGACAACTTCCCCAGGGATAATGAGCTCTACAGCATTATGACCACCAAGCCCAGCGAAGTGGTGAATCTCCAAAATGAATAGAAAGGACTGAGCGCATGACAATTCATGCAAGACGGTTACTGTGTCTGCTGCTCGCAGTTCTTATGGTTTTTGGACTTCCCTTCACGGCAATGGCGGCAGAAATGGAAAATGCTGAAACTACCGCTCCTGTGGAGACGGAAGCTGTCACCGAGCCCACGGAAACCGTAGAAACGCAGCCGACAGAAACAACCGAAGAAACCATACCCGAAACGCAGCCGGAAACAGAACCTCCCGTCAATGGGATTCTTTCCACCGCTCCTGCCATGATGAACGCAGCCAATGAATACGGCGTTATGGCCGCTGCCAGCACCCAGGGAAGCATCATGCTCTTTGACTTCGCTGACAACGGCGACTATACCTCCCGGCTGAACAG
>JAGBAI010000027.1 GCA_017939025.1 Oscillospiraceae bacterium | reverse complement strand
TATATGTTAAGAGGCGAATGCTCGGAAGGCTCGAAATTGGACTCATGACACAACTCATGACACAGGATTTTGCAAACCCTTATAAATCAAGGGGTTTGAGGCTTGTGGTAAGAGGTTCAAGTCCTGTTTCCCGCACCAAACGCCTTCAGAACATCTGAAGGCGTTTTTCCTTTTTACCCTTTGAAGGAGGCCCGCTTCGGGAATACCTGATGAAGAAAAAATACCGTAACGAATGGAAGTATTGCTGTACAAATGCTGAGCTTGCCCGAATAGAAGCAAAACTCTCGGCGCTGCTGGAAAAGGATCAGCATACCGACAATCAGGGAAGATACCACATCCATAGTCTGTATTTCGATGATTTGCGGAATACTTGCGCTTGGGCTACGGAAGCTGGCGAGGCGGAGCGTTTCAAGTATCGCATCCGTTACTATAATGATGATCCCTCCTTTCTCCGGCTGGAGCGCAAGGAAAAGCGCGATGGCTGCGGCAACAAGGAGTCCTGCCTGCTGACAAGGGAGACCTACCGGGCGCTGACGGAGGGGGATGTGAGCGACTATCTGTACGACAGTACGCAACCATTGCTTCAGCGTTTTTCCATGGATATCCTCACCCGTCACTTTACGCCGCGGCTTATTGTGGATTACGAAAGAGTGGCTTATGTTGAGCCAACCACCAACGTTCGTATTACCATGGATTACAACATCTCCGTTTCACGGCAGCTGGACAGGTTTTTGACGGGCGACTATTTGCGCGAGCCACTGATGCGCAAAGACCTCCATGTGCTGGAGGTAAAGTTTGACGATATTTTGCCTGCATATATCAAACAGTGTCTCTACGAAAGCCAATTGCAGCAGCGTTCCTTTTCAAAATACTTTCTCGGGTTTGAGAAATACAGGAGGATGTCATCGTGAATATCAAAGGCTTTTTCATGAATATCTGGTCGTTTTTCTCCAAAGGCTTGCAATCCGATGTGATTCCGGATGCCCAGCTTTTGGCGGTGTTGCTGTTCACGGTGGCGATGTCGGCGTTTATCTTTCTGGTTTACCGGATCGTGTCCCATCGTGCGCTGTATAATAAGTCGCTGAATATCTGCCTTGCCGTGATTCCTTCCTTTATTTGTACCATCATTCTCTGCCTCCAGAGCAATATTGTGATCACGCTGGGTACCATTGGCGCATTGGCGATCATCCGCTTCCGTACGGCGGTCAAGGATCCGGTGGATATGGTGTATATTCTCTGGTCCATTCATCTGGGGATCATGGCAGGCTGCCAGCTTTATATGGTGGCAGTGCTCACGTCTGTTTTTGTTGCGGTCATCCTGTTGGTCTGGGAAAACCTCCGTCTGGGCAAAGGGGCTTATACGCTGGTTGTGAACTGTGAGAAGCAGATGGAGAGCACAATTGTTGCGGCGATCGGGAATCAGGCCCGTAAACTGCGTATCAAGAGCCGCAACTTTACTTCTTCCGGTGTAGACTATATTATCATGCTGTTTACACGGAATCCGGAAAAGCTGACCGAGGCGTTGAATGGCGTGGAGGGCATCCGCCGTTTCTCTTTGATCGAGTTTGACAACGAGGATATTGTTTGACGGAGAATCATCATGTTCAAAAAGGCGATTTCTCTTCTGTTGCTGCTGGTGTGCTGTATTGTGCTGACGCTGGTAGTGTTTGCCGGAGAAGGCCGGGCGAAGCTTTCTTCCCTGTATATAGACGAGGAAACGTGGGATCAGATCATCGCGACTCGAACGGAATGGTCACCGGAGGAACCCTCTGAAATTCAGATGGCAGATGCGCTGTATCTGAATGGCTATAAGGTGCCTTTTGATCGAATGGAAAATATGCTGCTTTACTCCCTGATCGAGGGGGATGCGCAGGCATACGATCCTTCGGTGGAGGTGTTCTGCTACGGCGAGAATGCGAAGATTGCCTTTTGCGGGGAAGCCATTACGGACGATTTGATCCGCAACAACCGTCCGATCCGAACCCTGATCTATACGGATGATCGCTACGCTGTCTATCAACTGAAGTGTACAACGCTGCCCGTATTGGAGATTGTCTTGGATGCCTCGCCCTTCTCCATCAAGGATGAAGCGGTGGCGGTGGATATTCGTTTGTTTGATAACCGGGAGGAAGCCATTAACCGGCAGGTCTGTTCGGCGGCAGAGGCCCATATCCGTGGACGCAACAGCAGAAGCTATCCGAAAAATGATTACCGGCTGTCTTTGCGTACACAATCCCTGGGCAATAACATGCGCAACAATCCATTGTCTTTGCTCGGCATGCGAATGGATGACGACTGGATTATCAAGGGGCAGTACAACGATGCGCTGAAAGTCAGAGAGGTTTTTTCCACCAATCTCTGGTATTCCACCTGTGCAGAGGATAATTCATTCGGTGTGGTCAATGGAACCCAGTACCGTTATGTAGAGCTTTTTATCGCGGATTATTATTGGGGTATCTATGCCATGTGCCATCCCATTGATGCAAAGCAGCTTGAGCTGGGTGAGGGAGAGCATCTGTACAAAAAGAATTTCTCTGTTTCTGAATATCAAGTGGATCTTGGCAGGAAGGATCAAAAACAGGACGGTTCCGAGCTGATGCCGCTGTGGCTTGCCTATAAATATGAAGGCGGCGATATGGCGCATCCCAACCATGCGCCTTTGCGAGCTTACTTCAATACACTGCTGTACGCCAAGGCGGAAGAAGCGCTGAAACTCTATGAGATTGCCGATGTGGAGAATGCGCTGGATGTTTTGCTCTTTGTGAATTTGATTCAGGGCGTGGATCATGCAAAGGGCGAGCTGGGCATTTATAATTTCTACATTGCAGCAAAACAAAAAGCCAACGGTGAATACTGCATGCTCTATACGCCATGGGATATGGATCGCACCTGGGGTTTTGGCTTCAGCGATATCGAGGTGATGGATCCAAAGCTCAACGTTGAACTGCCAAGCAGTATTGTGCTGCAATTGAAGCAGTTTGGCGACAAGCAGATTGTAGAAAGGCTGCGCCAGAAATACTGGAATTTGCGGCAGGATGGATGGTCAGAGGATCATCTGGTGCAGATGCTGCAATCCTGTGAGGAGAATGTTTTCTCTTCGGGCGCCTATGACCGTGACTTCAACCGATGGTATATGTTGCTCCCCGAGGAAGAAAGACCGGCGTACCGAATGGGTTGCTCGGACTTTATCGACTATGTAAAAGAACGGGTAGGCTATATGGATCAATACATCCATCAATTTCAGTGAAACCGTCGGATGACGGTAGTGCCACCTATGCACCAAACTCCTTCAGCAATCGCTGGAGGAGTTTTTCTATATCTAAATGACTACACTACCCTTCATGATTGGCTACACTACCATTTCATGCTATAATGATTGCAAATCATTGCCCAGCACCAAATCAAATCACGCCACAGGAGGGGTTTCCATGAAGAAAATCGTTGCTTTTGCCGGCAGTCCCCGCAAAGAGGGTTTTTCCCGGCAGCTGATGGACCGGCTGCTGGCGGGAGCCGAGGCAGCTGGTGCGGAGGTGGTGGTCTATGACCTGAACGCCGATGGCATCAAGGGCTGTCAGGGCTGCTTCTATTGCCGGAAGCATGATGCCTGCGCCCAGCAGGACGTGCTCCAGCCCATGTATGGGGACATCCGGGAGGCATGCGCGGTGGTGGCGACGTTTCCGCTGTATTTCGGGCAGATCAGCGGGCAGGGAAAGATCTGGCTGGACCGGATGTATCCCATGTTTCAGAAGGACTTTTCGCCCCGCTTTCCCGGAAAAAAGGCGGTGACCATCTTCGCACAGGCCAAGGCAGATCCTGCTGTGATGCAGGGCGCCATCGACAGCGTCAATGGCCTTATCGGCGGCTATGGCTGGGAGCTGATCCGTTCATTCTTGATTGCGGGCACGGTGGATCCGCAGTATCGGTTGGAAGAAAGTCTGCTGGCGGAGGCTTATCAGGTGGGACAGCAGCTGGTGTGAATCCCTGCATGAATAGCAGATTTGTAACAATCCTGCGGCAGCGCTTCTCATGCTGCCGCTTCTCTGGTATGATCGTTTATGTGAAGCATACGTAAGGAGGCGACCCCATGCCTAACATCAACAACCCGGATATCATGCGACAGCAGTACAATGATTCCTCCAAACTGGACATCCGCATTGCGCTGCATCAGCGGTATTCCACCAACCAGCAGCCCTTCGGGGACTGGATCATGGAGCATTATCATATCCAGCCCGGCATGCGGGTTTTGGAGCTGGGTTGCGGAACGGGCAACATGTGGCGGGAAGCAGCCAAATGGCTGCCGAAGGACGCGTCCCTGATCCTGACGGATTTTTCCGCGGGCATGGTGGCAACTGCTATGGGCAATGTGCCTGCGCTGCCCAATATTTCGTTCCAGCAGGTGGATATCCAGCAGATTCCCTTCGAGGATAACAGCTTTGATCTGGTCATTGCCAATATGATGCTCTACCATGTGCCGGATCTTCACAAGGGTCTCAGCGAAGTGGCCCGGGTGCTCCGACCGGAGGGGCGTTTCATCTGCGCCACGGTGGGTGCAGGCGGCGTGTTCTGGTGGCTGGAAAACACGCTGGGCATCGAAGAGGGCAAGGAGTATCCCTTCTCCCTGCAAAACGGTGCAGACATTCTGCGACCGCATTTTGCGCAGGTAGAAATGGATCAGCGGGAGGACGGCCTTCGGGTGACCAACGTGGAGGATCTGGTGGATTATGTGCTGTCCATGGCTTCCTTCAGCGGTCTCAAGGAATGGCCCCGGGAGGTGCTGCGGGATAAGCTGCTGGCAACGGCAGTGGACGGCGTGATTACGATCCCCAAAGAATACGGCCTGTTTATCGCCAGAGAACCCCGCTGAGGAAGCTGGACTGGAGTGCGGCTTTTCCCGCCGGCTGGCGTGGAATCACATTTGGGAAAGTGATTTTTTGTTGCAATATATACGCTTTTGTTGCATTTTTGAAATTTGTAATGGTTTTTTCAAGAATCACTCTTGCCAAATAGCCCGTCCCATGATAAAATAGTCAGGCTGTTATGCATGCAAACTCCCGTTAGGAGGTGTAATTGATGGGCAAGTTTTGTGAAGTATGCGAGAAGGGCGCGATGAGCGGCCACAATGTGAGCCACTCCAACCGCAAAACCAATCGCGTGTGGGCTCCCAACGTGCAGAATGTGCGTGTGGTGGTGGACGGTCGTCCCCAGCGCATGAACGTGTGCACTCGTTGCCTGCGCAGTGGCAACGTGCAGCGCGCGCTGCCCACCAAGTCCAACGTGGAGGAATAATCTTTGTTGGCTTGAATATGTCCCGTGTCTGATGGCACGGGGCGTTTT
>JAGBAI010000026.1 GCA_017939025.1 Oscillospiraceae bacterium | reverse complement strand
TTGCTCATATCGGGGAACGTCTACTTTCTCGTCCATTTTGCTTAGAATCTCATAACAGGCATCGCAGCCAGTCAGATGTTCTGTAATGATCATTTCGCTGTTCTCACTGCATAGACCACGCTGATACAGTGGAAGCAGATCCAAAATCAAATCACAGGGTATGTCCATAATTAAAACCTCCTATTGACAAATGATGCTACGATTTTTGTGCAATAATCAGTTTGTTCTCGCCATACTTGGCAGAAAACAGAATCGTATCGGTTCTGGTCTGATACTTACCCACGGTAGGGCTGAATATATCGTTCATGGCTCAGGCTTTGTGGTCGGGCATAAGCACCTGACACAAGACCAAGCATAGCAAAAATGGTCACGACAGAGGAACCACCATAGCTAATTAACGGCATGGTCAAACCGATAACCGGCATAACTCCAATACACATACCCACATTGATTAGGACTTGCTCCTTTAGTAGACAAGGTGTATACCATCTCTTTCACAATATCGGAATCTCTCTTGGTGGTATGCTGCCCGTCACGGAAGGTTGTTTTATATAAGCTGCATTGACGCTTAAGAGCGATATTCTGTACGACACACTGCGCATCCTTAATATCCTTCAATGTATTGTACCAGCGATGCACAGTATGAGGTTGAGGGAAATAGACAGGGTGATTTACACAGTCTGCGGGGGGTGAAATCGGCTTACGGATAGACGAAAATGATACTTTACTGTAAAACAACAGATACCAGGTACAAGAGGAAAATTCTATTGACAACAGTCGTAAAATAGTGATATCATATTGTAAATCCATATCGTATTCAAGTGCTTCGCAGTGTGTAATGGCTGCGGGGAGAATAGAGAATCCGGTGAAAAACCGGGACGGTACCGCCACTGTAAGCGTGGAGGCTCCGCACAGGACGAAAGTCGGTCATTGGGGATTCCCTGAGAAGGCTGGTGCGGAAGCTGTGGATGCGCAAGTCAGGAGACCTGCTTGGATTATTTTCCGCTGTTTCCGCGTTTTGAAACAGACGGAAGCATTTTATGCGCAGAAATACGGCTGCGGCAGTTTTATCAACTGCCGCAGCTTTTTATTTTGTTTTTTTCGGAACTGTTCCCCCTGCAGATTCCGATACCCATGCAGCAGATTGCCCACTGGCTGCGTGGATAGAAAGGCGGGTATCGGTGCCGGCAAGGTTCCGGTACCCGCAATGCTTTGTTTTTTAATAGGAGGATCATAATGAGCACGGATTCTGTTCTTCCCTTATTTCTAGATTGAAACCAACAGGAGGACTGTTATGAAAAAAATCTTCTCAATTTTTCTTGCGGCAATGCTGTTTCTAATGACAGGCTGTGAAGCGGAAACTGCCGAAGGAAACGGGGTTCTTTATCAGTTTGAAGATGCGCTTGGTTATACCGTTACCGTCCGGACTGCGGAGCATGTGGCAGCCATCGGCGGAAGCAATGCGGAAACCTGGCTCTTGGCCGGTGGGACCCTTACGGCACTGACGGAGGACGCTTACTCCGAGCGGGGCATCGAACCCAGCGAGGAAGTCATCAATCTCGGCACCGTGAAATCCCCCGATGTGGAAACGATGATCTTATCCGGTGTGGATTTTGTGATCTTAAACGCAAAAATCGCAGAGCATGTGGCGCTTCGTTCCACATTGGAAAATGCGGGCATGACGACTGCCTATTTTTCCATAGAGACCTTTGAAGACTACTTAACCATGCTGAAAATCTGCACGGACATCACAAACCGTCCGGACTGCTATGAAAAAAACGGTCTTTCCATTCAGGAACAGATCGATGATGTGATTTCCAGAACCGCAGGCAAGGATGCGCCCAGTGTTCTCTTCATCCGTGCCTACTCCACCGGTGCAAAAGCCAAAAATTCCAATACCATGACCGGAGCCATGCTGAAAGACCTGGGCTGCCGCAACATTGCGGACAGCGATGACAGTCTTCTGGAAAGTTTAAGTATGGAAGCCATCATTCGGGAAGACCCGGACTTCATCTTCGTGACTACCCAGGGAGCTTCTACAGAAGCGGCGGAAAAGACGCTGGCAGAAAGTCTCCAGTCCAATCCCGCCTGGGGAGAATTATCCGCTGTGAAGAACGGCAGATACATCGTGCTGCCCAGGAACCTGTTCCACTACAAACCAAACAACCGCTGGGGGGAAAGCTATGAAATGCTTGCCGAAATTCTTTACGGGACGAAATAAACCGGGATACGGTGTTGTTCTGCTCTTCTTTACCATAACCTTTTTTCTGGCGGTCATCGCAAGTCTCCTGTTTGGGTCGGTACCTTTGACTTTACAGGATCTTCTCAGTGCCCCATCCAATGATGCGATCCGCAGAATCCTGCTTCATGTACGTCTGCCCCGGACGCTGGCTGCTGCTCTGGCAGGTGTGGCTCTGGCCAGTTCCGGAGCCATCATCCAGTCTGTCATGGGAAATCCCCTGGCTGGCCCGAATCTGATCGGTGTCAATTCCGGCGCAGGTCTGGCTGCTGTTGTTTGTGCGGCATTCCTGCCCGGTGTTCCCGGCATTATGACCACCGGCGCTTTTCTGGGCGCCTTGGGTGCCATGCTGTTGATTTACTCTGTAGCACGAGCTACCGGAGCCTCCCGAATCACCCTGGTGCTGGCTGGCATTGCCGTCAGCAACATCCTCTCTGCCGGAATCGATACCATCGTAACTTTGGTTCCTGACGCTCTGATGGGGATCAGTGCTTTCCGCATCGGCACGCTGGAAAACGCGGCAATGGAGAAGCTGTATCTTCCTGCTGTTTATATCGCCGTTGGACTGATCCTGGCCTTCTTTCTGTGCAACGAAATGGACGTGTTGGCTTTGGGCGAAGAGACTGCCCGTTCCCTTGGTCTGAACACAAAACGTTACCGGTTTTGGCTGCTGCTGACCGCCGCCATGCTGGCCGGTGCCGCTGTGAGCTTCTGCGGTCTGCTGGGCTTTGTGGGTTTGATCGTACCCCATGCAGCCCGATTCCTGGTGGAGGGAGAAAGCAAGCGGCTGCTTCCTGTATCGGCTCTGGCAGGCGGCACGTTTGTGCTGCTGTGCGATGTATTGGCAAGAGTTCTGTTTGCCCCGTACGAGATTCCCGTGGGAATCATCATGTCTTACTTAGGCGGCCCCTTCTTCCTGTGGCTGCTGATCCGCAAGAAAGGAGGACGCAGCAGCAATGATTGAGCTTCGCAATATCTCCGGTGGATACGATGGGGAAAGGCAGCTGTCTGACCTTTCTCTGATGATCCCGGATCAATCTATCACCACCATCATCGGCCCCAACGGCTGTGGAAAATCCACTCTGCTTCGTATCATCAGCGGACTGCATAAGCCCTACAGCGGAGAAGTATGCCTTAACGGCACTGCCATTGCCTCCATGACCGCCAACGAGCTGGCAAAAACCGTATCCTTTTTGCCTCAGACAAGAAATCCCGCCAATATCCGTGCTGAAAGTCTGGTGCTTCACGGACGTTTCCCCTATATGGGCTATCCCCGCCGCTACCGGGAGGAGGACAAAAAAGCCGCCCGGGAGGCTATGGAATGGGCAGGCGTTACCCACCTGTGCAAGCGCAGCGTCGCCACCCTCTCCGGCGGTGAGCGGCAGAAGGTCTACATTGCCATGCTGCTGGCCCAGGGGACACCCATTGTTCTGATGGACGAGCCAACCAGCTACTTAGACATTTCCCACAAATTCGATGTGATCCGTTTGGCACAGCAGATGAAAGCCTCTGGCAAGACCGTCATCATGGTACTCCACGAGTTGGATCTGGCCCTGGAATATTCCGACCAGGTGATCCTGATGGACAAAGGCAGCATCCGCATCTGTGCATCCCCCCAGAATGTTTACAAAAGCGGTTTCATGGAGGAGATTTTCAAAATTCACGCAGGCCGCATGGAAACAGCGGACGGCGTACAATATTATTTCAGACCCATATAGGAGGTTATTATGAGTAAGAACGCGATTCTGGTTGTCAGCTTCGGCACCACCAAGGACGAGACCCGGAAGAAAAATATTGAAGCTGTAGAGAATGAGGTCGCCGCCGCCTTCCCCGATTGGATCGTGCGCCGCGCCTTCACCAGTACCATCGTCATGCGCCGCCTGGAAGAGCGGGGCATCCATGTGGATAACGTCCCCCAGGCTATGGAGCACCTGCGGGAAGAGGGATTCACGCAGGTAATCATTCTGCCCACACACCTGCTGCCCGGCGAGGAATACCACAAGCTGCTGGATTTCCTTGCTCCTTTTGCAGCAAGTTTCCAGAAGCTGGCTGTAGCAAAACCTCTGCTGTATGGCACTGAGGATGTGGAGGAAGTATCTGTTTTTCTGAAGGAAGCCTATCCCTTACAGGAAAAAGAAGCCATGCTGCTCATGGGGCATGGCACCGGGCATTTCGCTAACCACATTTACCCCGCTATGGCCTATATTCTGAAAGAAATGGGTGCAGGCAACATCTTTGTGGCAACGGTAGAGGGGTATCCCCAGTTTGAGCCGGTGTTGGAGAGGATTCGGAAAGAGGGCTATCAGAAGGTGAAATTGGTTCCTCTGATGCTGGTTGCCGGTGAACATGCCATGAATGACATGGCAGGCGACGAAGAGGACAGTTGGAGGAGCCAGTGCGCCGCAACCGGTTTGGAAGTCAGCTATGTTCTGGCTGGCTTGGGGGAATCCCGGCAGGTACGGAGAATCTATCTGCGGCATCTGCGGGAATGTATGGAAGGATGAAATCTATGGAGTATGGAATTCTCTATGGTGTCAGCGTCGGCCCCGGTGATCCGGAGCTGATCACGCTGAAAGCCTTGCGGACGATGGAAAAATGTCCGGTCATTGCCGTCCCCAGAACCGGCGGAACCAAGACCCTGGCGCTGGATATCGCCCGGCAGGCAATGGATTTAAATGGCAAGGAGATTCTCTATCTGGATCACCGCATGGTTCGGGATGCTGATACACTCCGGGCACAGTACCGGGAAAATGCCGCTATTCTCACAGAGCATTTACAGCAAGGGAAAGATGTGGCGCTGCTGAATCTCGGTGATGTGTCTGTATACAGCACCTACTGCTATATTGCGGAGGAAGTAAAAAAGGCCGGCTTCCCCTGTGAAATGATCCCCGGCGTTACCAGCTTCTGCGCCTGTGCCGCATTATTGGGGCAGAGTCTGACAGAAGCTACGCTGCCCTTAAGCATTTTCCCCGGTTCCTATACCAATCTGGAGAATGCGCTGGATACTCCCGGTGGCAAGGTGCTGATGAAAAGCACCAAAGCGCTCCCGGAACTGCGTACTGCCATTGCTGAGCGGGGACTGGAAAAGAAAACCTCAATCGTATCTGACTGCGGACTTCCCAGCCAAAGCATCCATAAAATTACAGACGAGGATATCCAAAGCTATTTCTCTACCGTTCTGATCCGTCCATAAACTCTGCACGTCATAATACAAAAAAGATTCCATTATCTTGACAAATCGTACAATCAGTATTATTCTATTGATAATTACATAGGCATTTAAGTGCTGCTGAGATGCGTGATGGCTCAGCAGAGAATAGGGAATCCGGTGTGAAACCGGAACGGTACCGCCACTGTAAGCGCGGAGGCACCACATAGGACGAAAGTCGGTCATTGGGGAAAACCTGAGAAGGCTGGTGTGGATGCTGAAGATGCGCAAGTCAGGAGACCTGCTTGGATGTGACTTTTCCGCCAACCTTCGATGTTTAGGGTCGGTGGTTGTGTTTTACTTGCAGAAATTCGGCTGCGGCAGTCCTTTTGGATTGCCGCAGCCTTTTTGTTTTTCAAACGAGTTGCATCTGCCAAAATCGGCAGTATCCTATGCTCTGTATGCTTTGCACCATCCAGTTGCCAAAGCAATGCGTGTGTTTGAATTTTGTACCGTGTATGGTATAAAAAATACAATTTTGGAGGAACTAACAAATGAATCGAATCACAAAACTGCTGTCTGTGCTGCTCGCTATGTGCCTGCTGCTGGGTATGACCGGATGCGGCAGCAAGGAAACTTCCAAAGCTGAAGTACCTGAAGTCACCGCTGCCGTTCAGACTGAGGAACCGGCTCCTGCTGAAGATAGCCACTATCCTGTAACCATCATCAACTATGACTACGCAGGCGAGGAAGTTACCTACACCTTTGAGAAGGCCCCTGAAAAAGTCATTGCCGTCTACCAGGGCAGCATCGAGACAATGATCGCTCTGGGCCTGGAAGAGCACGTTCTGGCTTCCTACGGTCTGGATAACGAAGTCAAGGAAGAGTGGAAGTCCGGTTTCGAGAAAATGAACTATGACGAGTCCGTCTTTGCTCCCAATAAGGAAACCGTTACCTTGCTGGATCCCGACATGATCTTCTCCTGGGGTTCTCTGTTTGGTGAAAAGACTCTGGGCGATGTTTCCAACTGGAATGGAAAGGGTATCGCTACTTACATGAACAGCAATACCCGCCCCGGCGGTCATGCCCGTACTCTGGAAAATGAGTACACCGATATTCTGAATATTGGCAAGATCTTCAACGTGGAAGACAAGGCAGAAGCTCTGGTCAATGAAATGAAGGACGAGGTTGCCAACACGCTGGCAGCAGTTGCGGGCCAGGAACCTGTTCGTGTTGCTGTTTTGGAGCCTCTGGGTGGTAAGATCACCAACTACGGCGCTTCCAGCCTTGCAGGCGATATGGTCGTTCATCTGGGCGGCGAGCTGGTCAAGCCTGAGGGCAATGAGATGAGCAAGGAAGACCTGATTGCCTGCGATCCCGACGTGATCTTCGTTGTTTATATGGCTTATGCAGGCGATGATCCCGAGACTGTTAAAGCCGATCAGCTCTCTGTCATTCAGGGCGATCCCGCTCTGGCAAGTCTGTCCGCTGTTCAGAACGGCCGTGTCCATCTGATCATGCTGGGCGATATGTATGCCGCAGGTCCCCGTACCATCGACGGTATCAAGACCTTCGCCGCCGGTATGTATCCCGAGCTGGCTAAGTAAAACCCTCGCATGGAATCGGGTACTGTCAAGCGGGGTCTCCTGAAAGGGAAACCGATTTATATCGTTACAACTCTGGCGCTTATGGCCGGTTTGGCATTGTCCATTCTGGTGGCTGTGACCTTCGGCACTATGGATTTGCCGGTTTCCGATGTGTACCATGTTATTCGCTGTGAGCTGGCCAACATTTTTCTTGGTCAGCCCTTCCTTGAGGAATGGTCTCCCGGTGAGCCCATTCACGACGTGGTTTGGCTGATCCGGCTGCCCCGGCTGGTGCTTGCCGCTGCTGTCGGCATTGGCCTCTCCATCAGCGGCGTTATCATGCAGGCCATCGTAAAAAATCCATTGGCTGATCCCTATATCCTTGGCATCTCCTCCGGTGCGTCTTTGGGCGCAACGGTGGCAGTGATGCTGGGAATCGGTGCTGCCTTTGGAGCGAACTATGTTGGCGTTATGTCCTTTATTGGTGCATTCGGTATGTCCATGGCAGTCATCGGACTGGCGAATATTGGCGGACGGGCAAACTCGGTAAAGCTGCTGCTGGCGGGTTCTGCGCTGTCTGCAATCAGCGGCGCGTTCTCTAATTTTATCATTTATATTGCCCACAATGACCATTCTGCCAGTAAGGTCGTCAGCTGGACTATGGGCAGCCTTGCCGCTGCCACCTGGGAAAACAATGCAGTAATTTTGGTGGTTGTCATTGC
>JAGBAI010000025.1 GCA_017939025.1 Oscillospiraceae bacterium | reverse complement strand
TGACATGAGCATAGAGACCTCCTTTTCTGTGTTGTAGGGGTACATTCATTGTAAAGGATTTTGTCTCTATGCTCAACTTTTATTTTGACATGGCTTTGGGGCCAGGCTCATCGCCTGACCCCAACATTTATTATAGAACCGAAATTTAATCTGGGCGGGAAAGGTACTCTTTGCTGCGGAATGATACTGATTCTCAATTAAAAACTTTAGTCCAAGGGGAGCCGAATACGCGCCGTATTTCGGCAGCACGGCAGGTGATGTCTTCTGGTAATCGTATTACTGGATATTTTTTCGGTTAAAAATGAAACATCCTGCACCTGCGGCCAGGATCCAGAAAAAATCACAGAGGATCCAGCGGAGGGGATAGAAAATATCCATGGCAGAAAGCTGTGCGGCCTGACCGGAAGGGTTCAGATCATGAAGAAAACCGTAAACAACTTTTGCGATCCCCTCCACATAAGCAGGATTTGGCATGCCGTTTTTATATTCCGGCTGAACCATAACTTGGTTTGTATGCAGACAGGCGCACAGCAGGAAAAAGGCCAAAGCCATACACAGGACGACAGAAGTAGTTTTATTTCCACAGACCATAGTAATGCAGCAGTAGATACTGCTGTAAGCCAGGCACATGCCTATGCCCATAACCACATGCGTCAGGTATTGAGAAACAGAAATATTATTTTCAAAGAACAGGCAGCCAACGGCAGTGGTAAACAGCGTGACAGTCAAATAAATTACCGTGCAGGAAAGGCTGCTGACAATCAGATGGGATACAAAAATACTGCTTTTGGAACATCCTGCGATAATCTTGTTTCGAATAAAACCATCATTGAAATCTTCTCCTACAAAGAGGCTGACCAGTGCTGCAATCACCATTCCGTAAAAACTCATAGGAAGAAAAATTACACGACTGAGCGGAACTGTATAGTCCATTGCTGTGTACTGCATCACGATAAAAGCGACAGCCATGGTCAGCATACCGCCCAGGCAGAGCCAGAACCATTTGCTTCGGAAAATACGGAAGGTATCAGCGGATAGAAGTCTGCGCATTGCGGTCACCTCCTGTCAGAGAAATAAAGAAGCTTTCCAGATTCTCATCTTTTTCTTCAATGGAAAGAACTTCGCAGCCTTCTTTGGCCAGAGCCAGAATCAGCTGAGAGATATTCATCCTGGCAAAAATATCCGCCTGCGTTTCGGAGAGAACCTTGTAAGCGATCCCCATGCTGTCCAGGACGCTGGTCAGCGCGGTGACGTTGGTAACTTCTATCCGTGTGCATTTCCGGCACGCAGCATCCAGTTCTCCGGCACTCAGTTCTTTTAACATACAGCCTGCATCAATGATGCCATAATGGGTCGCTAAACGGGATAACTCATCCAGAATATGGCTGGAAATCAGAACGGTTATCTGCCGCTGCCGATTCAGCTTCAGAATCAATTCACGCATTTCGATGATACCTTGCGGATCAAGACCGTTGGTTGGTTCATCCAGAATCAGAAAGTCCGGATCACCCGCCAACGCGATAGCAATCCCCAGACGCTGCTTCATACCCAGAGAGAACGTTTTTGCTTTCTTTTTTCCGGTGTTCTCCAGTCCGACCAGTTTCAGAAGATCGGGGATACTGTCGAAAGAGGACAAGCCAAGGACGCGGTACTGCTGCTTCAGATTGTCGGCCGCGCTCATGTCCATATAGATAGCGGGGGTTTCCACAACTGCGCCTATGCGACGTCGGGCGTTAACGATACGCTTGTCTGAATTCTGAATACCGTACAAAGTAAAGCTGCCCGCTGTCGGTTCCTGCAGACCGCAGATCAGACGGATCAGTGTGGTTTTGCCTGCGCCGTTTCGTCCAACAAAACCGTAAATAGAGCCTTTGGGGACGTGCATGCTGAAATCATCTAGGGCTTTGAAGTTCCGGTATTGCTTTCCCAGATTTTCGGTGGTCAAGATATAATCCATTGACGATCTCTCTTTCTTCTTAGACTTGCTTCTCAGGTTTACAGGTGCATACTACATAAATGATTCCGGGAAGACAATCTGCCGGTGTTTTTAGAAATGCACAAACCACTTCGCCGCTTTGCTGAAAAACTTGTAAACCGGAGTTTCCAGTGCCTTCCGGGCCTCTTTCAGCTCCTTTCGGATGGCAATGCCCTGGGGGCAGTGCTGCTCACATTTGCCGCAGCCGATGCAGTTGCTGGCGGCGGTGGAGTTCTGGCGCATGGTGGTGCACTTCAGGTAATCTATGAAAGCACCCATCTTTTCTTCACCGCACCAGCGGTTATAGGCGGCAAAGGTGCCGGGAATGTCCACGCCCTTGGGACAGGGCTGGCAATAGCCGCAGCCGGTACAGCCCACTTTCACACTTTCGTTGATGGCGGCCACAACCTGAGCGTAGAGGGTGAAGTCCCCTTCGGTAAGGGCACCCACCTGGGCCTGTGAAGCGATGCGTATATTCTCTTCCAGCATGTCCATGCTGCCCATACCGGACAGCACCACCGTCACTTCCTCCTGATCCCACAGCCAGCGCAGACCCCACTCGGCGGGAGAACGATGGGAGGGATAGGCGGCAAAGAGGTTCTTAACCTTCTCCGGCAGCAGATTCACCAGACGGCCGCCACGGAGCGGTTCCATGATGATCACAGGGATTCCCTTGCTGTGGGCATACTGCAAGCCTCTGCGGCCTGCCTGGGTATGCTCATCTAAATAGTTGTACTGGATCTGACAGAATTCCCAGTCGTAGGCATCCAGCAGGCGGCAGAAGGTTTCGGAATTGCCGTGATAGGAGAAGCCTACCTGACGGATGGCACCGCTGGCCTTTTTCTCTGCGATCCAGCTTTCAATGCCCATTCCCTTCAAACGGTTCCAGGTATCGGTATCGTTGAGCATGTGCATCAGGTAATAGTCCACATGGTCGGTGCGCAGACGGCGCAGCTCTTCGTTGAAGAGCTTGTCCAGCCCATCCCGGTTCCTGATCAGATAATGGGGTAGTTTGGTGGCGATGTTTACCCGGTCCCGGAGTCCGTTCTTTTCCAGGATCTCACCCACGGCAGCTTCGCTGCCGGGATAGATATAGGCGGTATCAAAATAGTTGATACCGCTTTCGACGGCGGAAACGATCAGCTTCTCCGTCTCAGCCATGTCGATCTTTCCCAGCTTCTGAGGAAAACGCATACAGCCATAGCCCAGAATGGACAGCTGGTTTCCGTATTTATCGGTACGATGGTTCATAAGACCCCTCCTTTTTTATTAGTATAACATATAATTTCGCAAAAGAAAAGCAGCATCAACGGCTGGTGTGAAATAGAAATGAATGATAATAAATACTGGTTAACATGCGGCAAAATTCTTTAACAAATCTTTGCCGAATTGTTGACATTCACGAAACGGGGCGTTATAATGTACAACATAGCAGGGTGCGCCAACACCTTAGCTGTACAAATTACACAGGCTCCCGCGCCAGGGAGCATCTATATCTTGAGGAGGGTGTAGTATGATTAGCTTTTTTGTATGTCTGGCAATTCTGATCGGCGGATACTTTATTTATGGCAAATTCGTATCCAACGTGTTCGGTCCCGATGACCGCGAGACTCCCGCGATCACCATGGAAGACGGCGTCGACTACGTCGTTATGCCTACCTGGCGGATCTTCCTGATCCAGCTGCTGAACATTGCAGGCCTGGGCCCCATCTGGGGTGCTGTGGGCGGCGCAATGTGGGGCCCCAGCGTGTTCCTGTGGATCACTTTCGGTACCATTTTCGTCGGTGCTGTCCATGACTTCGCTTCCGGCTTCATGTCCATGCGTCATGCCGGTGCTTCCGTTCCCGAAATGACCGGCCAGTACATGGGTAACACCATGCGCCAGATCATGCGTGTCTTCTCCACCATCCTGCTGTTCATGGTGGGCGTCGTGTTCGCTGTTGGCCCCTCCGGCCTGCTGACCTACCTGTGCGGCGAAGCCGGTGCCGGCGGCATCCTGCTGAACAAGACCTTCTGGCTGACTGTTATCTTCATCTACTTCTTTATCGCTACCTTCCTGTCTGTTGACAAGGTCATTGGTAAGCTGTATCCCGTATTCGGTATCTGCCTGATCATCATGGCTATCGGTGTCGGTGTCGGCATCATCGTCAAGGGCTATACCATCCCCGAAATTCTGCCTCTGCGCAACATGCACCCCGCCGGAACCGGCATTTTCCCCGCTATGTTCATCTCCGTGGCCTGCGGCGCTGTCTCTGGTTTCCACTCCACTCAGTCCCCCATCATGGCCCGCTGCTGCAAGAGTGAGAAGATGTCTCACATGGTATTCTACGGCGCCATGGTCTGCGAAGGTGTCATCGCTCTGGTTTGGGCTGCTGCCTCCTGCGCTCTGTTCAACATCGAGGGCGGTCTGATGACCGGCCTGAAGGAAGCTATGGCTATGGGCCAGGCTGCCTGCGTTTACGACATTTGCTACACCACCATGGGCGGCTTCGGCGCTATCCTGGCGATGCTGGGCGTTATCGCTTGCCCCATCTCCTCCGGCGACACCGCATTCCGCTCTGCACGTCTGACCGTTGCTGACGCTCTGAAGCTGGATCAGAAGAGCGTGAAGAACCGTCTGATCGTTACCATTCCTCTGCTGGGTCTGGGCGTTGTCGTTTCTCAGCTGGACTACAATGCTATCTGGAACTACTTCGCTTCCACCAACCAGATCCTGGCTGCCATCGTCCTGTGGACCGCTGCCTTCTATCTGCGTCACGAGGGCAAGAACGACATGATCTGCGCCATCCCCGCAGCTTTCATGACTGCTGTTACCCTGTCCTTCGTGTTCAGCTCCAACCTGTACCTGGGCGGCATCCCCTTCTTCCCGCCCATTGCCATCTACCTGGGTGTCGGCATTGCTGTGGCTCTGTTCGCCCTGTATGTTGTCAAGGCTCCCAAGGCTGCTAAGGCTGCCAAGTAAGATTCACCGTTAGAAAGGAAAATGCCTATGTTGATCCCACCCAAAGCACTGTCTGTGCAGAAACTGTCTGCTGATATTTTGAAGGTAGATAAGAAATACTGTACCGAATATGAAAGTTTCGGCCTGGGAGACAAGGCACTTTACGTGGAATACCTGGCCTGCGACCGGATGGCGTATATCCCGCTGTCTGCCATCGAACGGGTTTTCAAGCGGCTGGCGGTCAGTAAGGGTGCTTTTGAAGGGAAGATGTATGGAACCTTGTGTTATCTTGTTGTCCGTTATGACGGCAAGGAAAAGGCTTTCCGCATGACCCATGAAGAACATCTGGATGCGCTGCTGGAGGACTTCCGGACAAAGACGAAGATTCCGGTGGGCAAGGTCTGAATATTCTGAATCCAATTGAAAAGCCCCGCAGTCATTTGACTGCGGGGCTGAATTCGTTTATGGATAACGTTTATCTGACGATACCTTCGTGCTTCTTGGCGGTCTTGAGGAAGATGCCCAGGAACAGCACTGCCAGGATGGCGCCGCCCACCAGAGCGATGGGGTAGTAGGTTTCATAGCCGATGCCCATGGGAGTCCACAGCAGACCCAGGCACTCGGGAGCTGCAATGAAGTAGGTCATGGAGACAGCGGACATGAAGGTGGCGGGGATGGTGCAGATCCAGTGGTTCTTCTTGTTCTCGGACAGGTACATGGCAGCTGCCCACAGAGCGATCATAGCCAGGGTCTGGTTTGCCCAGGTGAAGTAACGCCAGATGATGGAGTAGTCGATCTGGCAGATCAGAGCGCCGATGCCCAGGATGGGCGCGGTCAGGGCCAGACGCTTCTTCCAGTTGTTCTGGTCGATGCCGAACCAGTCAGAGATGGTCAGACGGGCGGAGCGGTAAGCGGTATCACCGGAGGTGATGGGGCATGCAATAACGCCCAGCATAGCCAGAACGCCGCCGATCTTGCCCATGGTGGTGTTGCAGATTTCAAAGACAACGGCGTTGACGCCTGCGCCTGCTTCCAGCAGAGCCTGGGAATCCTCGTAGAAGGAAACACCGGCAGCAGCCCAAACCAGAGCGATGATGCCTTCAGCGACCATGGCGCCGTAGAAGATCTTGTGGCCCTGCTTTTCACTGGTGCAGCAGCGGGCCATCATGGGGGACTGGGTGGCGTGGAAGCCGGAGATGGCGCCGCAGGCCACGGTCAGGAACATGAAGGGCCAGACATTGGTGCCCTTGGCATGGAAGTTGCCGAAGTTGTTCCACAGTTCGGGCATCTCATAGTTGCCGGAGAACAGCAGGACACCGGCGACACCGAAGGCCATGAACAGCAGGCAGAAGCCGAACAGGGGATAAATCTTGCCGATGACGGCATCAATGGGAACGAAGGTGGCGATGAAGTAGTAAATGATGATGACCCACAGCCAGAAGTTGGCATCCAGAGCCTCGGGAGTCAGCATAGCCAGCAGGCCAGCGGGGCCCTTGGAGAACACGACACCGACCATGACCAGCAGGATGACGGAGAATACACGCATGACCGTCAGCATGGTCTTGCCCAGGTAGATACCGGTGATCTCGGAAATGGAGGCACCGTTATGACGCATGGAAACCATACCGGAGAAGTAGTCATGGACAGCACCGGCGAAAATAGTACCGAAGACGATCCACAGGTAAACGATGGGGCCAAACAGAGCACCGTTCAGAGCACCGAAAATGGGACCCAGACCTGCGATGTTCAGCAGCTGGATCAGGAAAATCCGCCAGCTCTTCATGGGGACAAAGTCGACACCGTCATTGATGGCGACTGCAGGGGTTTCACGATCATCGGGGCCGAAGACATTGTCCACATATTTGCCGTAGAAGACAAAGCCGATCAGCAGGATTGCGACTGCAGCGATGAAAGTAATCATAGTTTTCCTCCTCTTATAAATTGTTTCTCCCTTGGGGTGGTGAGAACACCTCTCTGGATAAACCAATTATAGTACAGAAGGAACCAAGATACGGTAAAGAGGCACCTGAAAGACACACAAAATGAATGTATGGAATTTGTAAGATATGACCGGATCTGGAATATAAACGGTAAATATTTTATTTATATCGCATAAAACAGCACGGCGAAATATTGCAGAACGGCTCCCAGTACCACGAAGATGTGAAAGGTGGAGTGCATCCATTTGCGTTTTTTGCCAAGGCCATAGAGGACAGAGCCGATGGTGTAGGCAATACCGCCGGACAACAGCAGCAAAAAGCCGGGTAAAGTCATGGTTTCCATCACCTGCCGCCAGAAGGGGATCACAGCCCAGCCCATCCCGATGTAGCAGATCATGGAAAAGACATTGTATTTTTTCAGATCAATGGCAGTCAGTGTGGCAGCCAACAGGGCCAGCGCCCATTCAAAGCCAAAGAGGCTCCAGCCAAGAACCGGATAGACCGGCCGGATAGCAGACAGTACTGCGGGGGTATAAGTACCGGCAATGAGAAAATAGATGGTGCAGTGGTCGATGACCTGCAGAACCTTTTTGCCGATACCGGCCTTCAGACCGTGGTAAACACTGGAAATGGTGAACATGGTAATAAAGGTGGTGCCGTAGATGGTGCAGCTGAGAATACCGTAAAAATTGTCGTTTAGCGCAGCACGGATCACACAGGTCAGCAGAACCACAACACCGAGGCCTCCGCCAACAATGTGGGTGATCATATTCATCAGCTCTTCGCCCCGAGTGTAGTCCGGGAGCTTCCGGTCAGATAATTTGGTACGTTTCATGGGAATCGCCTTTCTTGAATTGGGATACACTCACTATAGCACAAAATTCACAAAAATAACCCTACTGCAGTCCTGGGGACTCTCTTATGTGGAGAAAATGAAACTCTACTGGTGGGAGAGTCTACTTTGGGGTTGACAAATGTCCGCGAATAGAATACAATCTACGGGTAACACGGCTGAGGTCGCGCCCTTCATCAGTACGTTCCCGGTTTGGCAATTGCCGGGAGGGGAAAGGGAAGTGCGCCGAAGGATTTGCCCTGTGCCAAAGGGGCTTTTCCTGGGACTGTGCAGAATATGTGCAGGACTGTCATCCGAGAGGGATGTTGTGCTGCCGGGGGAACACCATCTGGTTTGCCCTGTGCCCTGCACGGGGCTTTTTTCTGTCATTGCGAGGAGAAGGTATTGCCCGGCGCGGCAATCTCCTGGATGTTTAAACAGACTGCCATTGACCGGAAAATTGCCACGCCTGCGTGCGCGCTGGCCCGCAATGACTCGGGATTTTGAGAGAGGAAACGAGAAATATGAAAAAGACACCTTTTATTACTCTGGAAAAGGCCAAAGAGATCGCTGCCCAGATCCCCACTCCTTTCCATATTTATGATGAGGCCGGTATCCGGGCAAATGCCCGGGCACTGAAAGCGGCCTTTTCCTGGAACAAGGGCTTCCGGGAATACTTTGCAGTGAAAGCTACGCCCAACCCTTATATTCTGAAGGTTTTGAAGGAAGAGGGCTGCGGCTGCGACTGTGCCAGCTATACCGAATTGCTGATGGCTGAGGCTGTGGGCAATACCGGCCACGATGTGATGTTCTCCTCCAACGTGACTCCGGAGAAGGATATGCGCAAGGCCTACGAGATGGGTGCCTACATCAACCTGGACGATGCTACCCATGTGGAATTCCTGGCCCGGATCGCCGATGGTAAGGTGCCGGAGACGGTCTGCCTGCGTTTTAATCCCGGCGGATCCTTCTCTCTGGGCAACACCATTATGGACATGCCCCGGGATGCCAAGTACGGCATGACGGAAGACCAGATGGCCGGTGCCATTAACCGTCTGATGAAGCTGGGCACCAAGCACTTTGGTATCCACGCTTTCCTGGCCTCCAACACCACTGCCAACGGCTACTATCCCGAGCTGGCCAGTCAGCTGTTCCGGCTGGCTGTCCGGCTGCGCAACGCTACCGGCTGCCACTTCTCCTTCATCAACCTGTCCGGCGGCGTGGGCGTGGACTACCGGCCCGAGCAGCCTGCCAGCAACATTGCCTTCATCGGTGAAGGTGTCCGCCAGAAGTATGACGAGATCCTGAAGCCCCAGGGTATGGACGATATCGCCATTTTCACGGAGTTGGGCCGGTTCATGCTGGCTCCCTACGGTCATCTGATTTCTACGGTCCTGCATCAGAAGCATATTTACCGGGAGTATGTGGGCCTGGATGCCTGTGCTGCGGATCTGATGCGTCCTGCCATGTACGGTGCGTACCACCACATCACCGTTCTGGGCAAGGAGGATGCCATCCTGGATCATGTTTACGATGTTACCGGCGGCCTGTGTGAAAATAACGACAAGTTTGCCATTGAGCGCAGTCTGCCGGAAATTGACATCGGCGATATTCTGTGCATCCATGATACCGGTGCCCACGGCTATTCCATGGGCTACAACTACAACGGTAAGCTCCGCAGCGCAGAGGTGCTGCTGAAGGAGGATGGCTCCTTCCAGCTGATCCGCCGTGCTGAAAAGCCCAGCGACTATTTTGCAACGCTGGACTGCACGGAATTCAACTTTGGCGAATAATTAAAAGGGGACGGGAAGGGCAGCTTCCAATAAGACAGTATGAAAATTACTGACATAGGGTAGCTGCCAAACAGGGTGCAACAGCAAAAGATAAGCGATACTTGGTTTTGTTAACCAGGTATCGCTTATTTTTGTTTTAGGATTATTTCTTTTCCAACTTCCAGATATGCTTATCTGCCCGGAATATC
>JAGBAI010000024.1 GCA_017939025.1 Oscillospiraceae bacterium | reverse complement strand
TTGCGTCCAGTTCCCCATCAAACACAGTGGTCACATGAATCTCTGTTTTGTTTTTTGACATAGGCAGTTATCCTCCATACATGAAAATAGCCAGACAGAGGGTGTCGGCAACGAAGTCCGGCAACGGACTTCAAAAGACCTTGCAAACAATCTCAATCTGGCGATGATTACTATTTATACTTTTCTTTTATTTTTCTGTTGTTTTGGTTGTCAGAGAGGGAAAAAGCCCGGAAATAAGGGATTCTCCCCGGCAACCGGCTCGGCAACGGGATAGCAACAGGGGGTGCAACGGGCTGTCATTTTCAGAATGGAAGCTCCATCTGTTCTGTGACCTCCACAAAACCGTCCATCGTTTTTTCAGACGGGTTGCCGGAGTCCGTTGCCGGGTTTTCACGCTCCCAGCCCTTTTGTCTGCCATATTCGGAAAACATTCTTGGGTTTGGGAAGTACCGCCAGCTGGAAATGCACTGGTTCATAATCTCGTTGATTTCCCGGATTTCCCATTGCTTCGGCTCGTCAAAAGCATGGTTCAAGGCTTCCTTATAGAGCTGCTTGGAGCAGACCATGCTCCCGGTGTATTTATCAAGATACGCCTGTATCATCCCGGCTTTGGTGTCCTCCGGCATAAAATCCCGCTGGTGTTCTTTGAGATACCGCTGCATGGCGGGGCTGAAAGCCAGCTTGAACCTGCCGCTTTTATAAATCTCCATCGCTTCCGCCCACATCTGCCCGATATAGGCTCTGGAAGCGGCTTCATCCTCCAAAATGTGAACTTCCGCCTGCTCCGGGTACACCATGACCGGGATAAAGCGGCGGTTGCCGGAACGGTCAAGGGGCAGGAAGTCAAGGGCATTGGAAGTGCCGCCAAACACGCACTGACGGGGGCGGTCTGCCGGGTGGGTTTCATAAGGTATCTTGTAAACCTCTTTCTGCCGGCTTAAAAATGACTTGATTTCCTCAATGCTCTTGGCGTTGGCGGTTGCCATCATTTCCGACATTTCGATAATCCAGTGACCTTGCAGCTTGCGGTACACATTGTCATCGTCCAGCTTCCGCAAATCATCGGAGAACCACTCGTCCCGGACTGCCAGCAGCCGGAAGAAGGTGGACTTTCCAGCCCCCTGACCGCCTACCAGACAGAGCATGATTTCAAACTTGCACCCCGGCTGAAAGGCTCGTGAGATTGCACCCAGCAGGAACAGCTTCAACGCTTCATAGGTGTAATCGTCTGCGTCAGCCCCCAGAAAGTGCCGCAGGCAGAAGCGGATTCGCTCTGTCCCGTCCCACACAAGGGTATTGAGATAGTCCCGGATGGGATGGTACTTGTTTTCATTCGCCACAATCCCGATGGCGTTATCAATCTTTTTCTCATTGGTAAGCCCGTAGGTTTCTTCCAGATAAAGAAGCAGATACTTCATGTCCGTATCGTTCAGGGCGGTGCTTTCTCTGTGAAAACCGATGGGCTTTATGATGTCCTTGCGGTCAGTCAGGATGTTGTATGCGATAGCCCCTGAAAGCAGAGGGTCACGTTGGAATACGGTCAGGCAGTTCCGTATGCTCTGACGGACACCGCCTTTCTCGGTGGTTTCCAGCCCCGCCTTGATTTCCTCAACGCTCTGGGGCGGCTGCATGGCGTTCATAGTGTTTTTTAGTTCTTGCTGCGTCTGCGGCTGCAAGTTCTGCCATTCGCTGTTCAAGCTGTATCACATCCTTTCCGTAGTCCGTAATCAAATCCGCTTTTTCCTCTGTTTCCCCGAACAGCAGCACATCCAGCAGATATTCCACTTGGTCTTGCTTCTGTAAGGCTTCCACAAACCGGGGATGAAAGGCTTCCTCCGGGGAGTGCGGGGCGTAGTCCGTTCTCCATGCCCGCAGCAGATGGAGATAATCGGCAAGAATACGGAAGCAGCGGTTCTTTGCTTCCTGAAACTGTTCCTCCGGGGATTTCTGCCGGGTCTTGGGCTTTTTTACCTTTCCCGGCGGTTTCCAGTCCTCATAGGAAAGCCCGAAGTCCTGTGCCAGCTGTACGGCGGCTTCTTTCTTTCCCAGCCCATACAGGGCGGCGGCAAAATCAATCACATCCCCATCCGCACCGCAGCCGAAGCAATGGTAACGCCGATCCAGCTTCATGCTTGGGGTTTTATCGTTATGGAACGGGCAGCAAGCCATCCCGTTCCGACCTACATGGATTCCATAATACTCCGCAGCCTGTCTTGTTGTGACGGACTGCTTCACAGCTTCGAATACATTCAAATCTATCCCTCCTTGAAAATAAGAAAAGCACCTGACATTCTCTAATTGAAAATGGCAAGTGCCTGTTAAAGTTCCATATCCTGTTGTCTGTGTTTCTCCTGTGCCGGGGCGGTTCTTTGTGCTTTTTTCTCGTCAGTCTTATCCTGCAAGACTTCTTTGATGGGCTGCTTCTTGGGCGGCTCTTTGCTTTCCTCTGTGCCGGGTGTGGCTTTCCGTACCCAGTAGCGGATGTCCCGCAGCTTCTTCAAATCCTCCTGTACCTCGGTCAGTGGTACTTTCAGCTCTGCGATTTCGCTGAGAAGCGTTTCCTGCTCCTGTTGCAACTCATTTTTCGTTTTATCCTTATCGTCCGGGTGCTTGGCAAGGTAGTCAGCGGCTTTCTCATACCGGGCAACCTCCGGGTGTTCCTGTTTGAATTTCCCCTTTATTTTCTTAAAAAATATCTTCTGGTACTTCTCATAGACAGCCTTACATTCCTTGCAGTCTGTCCGGCTGGCAAGAATCCCGTCAATCACTTTGCTCCGGGCTTCCTTTGGCTTCATCTGATTGCGGTAATCTGCGGCTGATTTCCCGGAAGATTCCAGAAACGCTTCTAAGTCCTCCACAGTGGAAAGCCCCTTTTGCCGGAGATAGGACAGGGCTTCGCTGACTGCCTTTAAGTCCTGTGAAGTTCCCCGGTTCTGTCCAGCCCTTGTCCAGTCCTTCCGTTCTTCCTTTCGTATCTCCATATACTTCATCAGCAGATTGGGAAGAAGTGTCGCTTCCTCCGCCGCCTTTTGTGCAAGCAGCTCCTTCCGTTTTTCTCCCAGCTCGGTAATCCAGCCTTTGAGGTTTTGGATAAGCTGCCGGATGGACTTCATCAGGCGGTTGGCGGCTCTGATTTCCCGGTTCAGGTTGCCGATATTCGTCTGGATACCTCGCTTTTCCATCTGCCGGACAGCAGTCCCCTCATGGACAGTGGGGACTATATCAAGCCCCTGTCTGGCATAGGAACGCAAGTCCACACGCTCCGGGCGGTCATTGGCGTCCAGATAGCGGTTCTGGATAACCTCCCATTCATGCCGCCAGATTTCACAATACTTCTGGTCGTTCCAGTCCACCGTATCCTCCTTGTGGCTTTTCCACCTGCCGGACGGCAGCTTTATCCGTTCCCCATTCTCGTCAAGGTCATAAACCTTGCGGCTCTTGGGAAGCCATTTTCCATGTTCATCCATTGCCCGCATGGTCAGCAGGACATGGGCGTGGGGATTGTGTCCCGGCGGATGGGGGTCATGGATGGCAAAATCAGCAATCATGCCTTTGGAAACAAACTGCTGTTCACAAAACTCCCGTACAAGGACAGCGTACTGGTCGGGCGGTATCTCTCTGGGAATGGTAAGCACCCACCGCCTTGCAAGCTGGGAGTTCCATTGCTTTTCCACCGCTTCGGCGGCATTCCATAAAGTATTGCGGTCTGCATATTCCTGTGGAGCATTTGCCGGGAGCAGGATTTCATTGTGGACGATACCACGCTTTTCCGGGTAGTGCTTTACTTGCTGGTCGTATTCACAGAACAGCTTTTCGCCGCTTTGGTAAGCAGCGGCGGCAACCGCAGACTGCCGCTGGCTGCGCTGAACAATCGTGATTTCGTTGTGTGGACAAGGCATTTCGTGTCCCTCCTTTCGCTAATTGGTGGATGGGGTGGCGTTTTACCACCTCATTTTGGGCAGAAAAAAAGCAGGAGACCTTTTTCAGATTTCCTGCTCGGTGTGCCACTGTGTGAGCGGCGGGTATTTAGTTGTAAAAGTTCGGGACAAGTTGACCCGATGTAAAGCTAACAAACTGGAATTGCACCAAAACAATCTAAGACAACAACGCTGCCCTACTTGCGATTTTTTCTTGTACTGCGGAAACAGTTTCTTGAATGGAATAAGTGGTCGTATCTATAACATTCGATTCATATATTCCCAGATTGCAAAATTGCTCCCACATGGTTTCTACCAATTCGATATTTGTCTTTCGGTCTAACTTTGAGCGTTCAACAGCTCGCTTCAAGGTTTCTTCCTTACTTGCCCTTAAAATAATATAATGCACCTCATAATGTTCCCGAACAAGACTTTGCCACGGCTTTAAAAACCACGGTCCGATAATACCGTCAACAATTACATCATATCCACCACGAGCATATCGCTTCGCAGCTTCTAAAAACGCTTCAATGACAATCAAATTTTGCTCATTTGATTCTGGCAAATGCGGTGGTATTGCCCCTTTACTCAAATAATGATAAAAGTCATCTGTGTGCATATG
>JAGBAI010000023.1 GCA_017939025.1 Oscillospiraceae bacterium | reverse complement strand
ACGGGCATGGGTACAAAAGACTTCATTGCCCCGGACAGCTTCGACTTCCGGCAGGGACGGACATTCCGTGTGGGCCAGTATTGGGGCGCTGCGTCCTACTTGCAGATTCTGGCATCCGAGATTTCTGACAAGCTGCTGGCAGAAATCTTGGAGCTGGACGCCGAGCTGACCGTTACCATGCACGTTCAGACCGTGGATCAGCTCAAAGCCATTAAGACGGTCAAGGGTAAAATCTCCGATATTGGCCGCATGAAGGTGGAGGAACAGAAAAAAGCCGTCCGAGCCGGATATGACATGGACATTCTTCCTCCTGACCTTATCACGTTTTCCAAGGACGCCGCCGAGCTGCTGGCTGACTTGCAGTCCCGCAATGAGCGAATGTTCCTGCTGACCTTTACGGTGGTCAATTTGGCCCCCACAAAACAGCGGTTGGAAAACGATGTGTTCACCGTTTCCGGCATCGCTCAGAAATATAACTGTGCTTTGAAACGGCTGGACTGGCAGCAGGAACAGGCTTTCGTTTCTTCGCTGGTGCTGGGCTATAACGGTATTGAAATCCAGCGTGGCATGACTACAAGCTCCACGGCCATCTTCATTCCCTTTATGACCCGTGAACTTCGTATGGACGGACAGGCCCTGTACTACGGCATGAACGCCCTTTCTCACAATGTCATTATGGCAGACCGCAAAAAGCTGAAATCGGCCAACGGTCTGTACCTTGGCTCCACAGGCTCCGGCAAGTCCTTTGCGGCAAAGCGTGAGCTTATCAATGTGTTCCTCGCCACCAATGACCGCATTGTGGTGGTTGACCCTATGGGCGAATATGCTCCGCTGGTCAAGCGCTTGGGTGGACAGGTCATTGAGATTGCCCCGGACAGTCCCAATCATATCAACCCTATGGATATTCAGATGGGCGTGAACGATGAGGACAGCCCCCTTTCCATGAAAGCCGATTTTCTGCTTTCCCTGTGTGAGCTGATCGTCGGCGGCAAGGAGGGCTTGCGGCCCATTGAAAAGACGGTCATTGACCGCTGTGTGCGGCTGGTCTACCGGGAACTGGCGCTGGGGATTGGCAGCGGTGATATGCCGCTGTTGCAGGATTTATACGAGGAGCTGCTGCGGCAGCCGGAGCCGGAGGCAAAGCGTGTTGCTACGGCGCTGGAGCTTTACTGCACCGGCTCCCTCAACCTGTTCAACCACCCCACCAATGTCCAAACAGATGCCCGTGTGGTCTGCATCGTTCTGAAGGGCATGGGTGAAAACCTCCGCAAGATCGCCATGCACATCACCAACGAATTTGTGACCTCTGCAGTGAATACCAACCATGCCCAGGGACTGGCAACATGGGGATATTCCGATGAGTTCCACATTCTGCTCCGTGATCCGCTGACGGCCAGCTACTTTGTGGCGGTCTGGAAGATGCTCCGTAAAAAGGGCTGCGTACCCTCTGCGCTGACGCAGAATGTGAAGGACTTGCTGGCAAGCCGGGAGATCGAGGCCATCCTCGACAACACGGATTTTATGATCCTATTGTCACAGGCCCAAAGTGACCGGGCCATCCTTGCAAAGCAGCTTGGTATTTCCGAGCATCAGCTCTCCTACATCACCCATTCCAATTCCGGCGAGGGTCTGCTGTTCTACGGCAGCGTAACGATCCCGTTTGTAGACCGTTTCCCCAAGGGTGAGATCTACAATCTGCTGACTACTCGCCCGGAGGATGTGGCCCATGAGTGAGCCTAAAAAGGCTGGGGCTGCTTCGGGACAAAAAGTCCCAAAGTCCAAGTTCCGGCAAAAGAGTGAACAGGAGCGTGTTGCCGAGTCCAAGCTCCGCATGGAGAAACAGGCTGACAAGCTGGAAAAAGCGAAAGAACGCCTTGCCAATCAGAAGCCACCGAAAAAGCCCGGCCCCGTGAAAAAAGCGGGGCGGGTTGTGGGTAACACCGTACACGGCTATGTACATGGGAAAATCTACGAGGTGGAACATGAAAATGTCGGCACCGAGGGCGCACATCAGACGGAGATCGTGGGTGAGGCTGTTCTCCGGCATGGCACACGGTTTGCCCAAAAGCAGATACGGGAGCATCCCCGAAAGGCAGTCCACAAGGCTGAAAGCAAGCATATCAAGGCAACCGCAGACTATCAGTACCGGGTCACGGTACAGGAACACCCGGAAATGAAAGGCAACGCCGTTTCCCGCTACTGGCAGAAACAGCGGTTGAAAAAGCAATACGCAAAACAAGCAAGAGAGGCCGCAAAGCAAAGCGCCGCCGCTGCGAAAAAGACGGCGGAGGCTACGGAAAAAGCGGCGTCGGGGATCGTGGCCTTTGTCAAGCGGCATCCCGTGGGTGTGGCGCTGTTTGCGGTGCTGCTCTTGGTGCTGGTGCTGCTGCAATCGTGTATGTCCTCTATGGTATCTATGGGCAACGGCGCTCTGGGCGCTGTGTCTGCCTGCACCTATCAAGCCGAGGATGCTGACATCCGGGCGGCGGAGCGGGCCTACTGCGAACTGGAAGCAGAGCTGCAGGAGAAGCTGGACAACTACGAAAGCGACCACGATTATGACGAATACCATTTTGACCTCGACGATATAGAACACGATCCCTATGTGCTGATCTCTATACTGAGCGCTTGGCATGAAGGAGCGTGGACGATTGACGAGGTACAAGGTACTTTGGAAATGCTCTTTGAAAAACAGTACATTCTCACCGAGGATGTGGTGCGGGAAACCCGGTATCGGACAGAAACACGGACAGGCACCCGCTTGGTCTATGATGAAGATTTGGACGAATATGTGGAGGAAGAATACGAGTACGAGGTGGAAGTGCCGTACAGCTACTACATTTGCACCGTGACGCTGGAAAACTTTAACCTGTCCCATCTGCCAATCTACATCATGGGCGAGGAAAAGCTGTCCCGGTACGCCCTCTACATGGCTACCCTTGGCAACCGTACAGACCTGTTTCCCACTTCTTCCTATGTGGGCAAGTACACATCCGAGCCTTACCTGCATGAAGTCCCGGAGGAATACCTCGCTAACGAGACCTTTGCCGCCATCTACGAGGAGGCCCAAAAGTATATCGGCTATCCCTATGTATGGGGCGGGTACAAGCCCAGCACATCCTTTGACTGCTCCGGCTATGTATCGTGGGTCTACAATCAATGCGGCTGGGACTTCGGGCGGCTGGGTGCCCAGGGACTGTATAACATCAGTACCCGTGTCCGTAACCCCCAGCCCGGAGATTTGGTGTTCTTCACCGGGACATACGATACCCCCGGCGTTTCCCATGTGGGTATTTATGTGGGTAACGGTTGGATGCTCCATTGCGGAGATCCCATCGGATATGCCGACCTGTCGGCAAGCTACTGGCAGTCACATTTCTACGCCTACGGGCGATTATCTTAAAAGGAGGATTACATGGCAGTAAGCAAAAGCGCAAAGATCGAGGCCGAGATCGAAAAGGTCAAGGCCAAAATTGCGGAACAGCAGAACAAGCTCAAAGAGCTGGAACAGCGCAAGATTGAAGCGGAAAACAGCGAGATCGTGGATATGGTGCGTGGCATGAGCGTGCCCCTCACGGAGCTGCCCCTGCTGCTGGAGAAACTGCGCTCTGGGGAAACCTTGGGACAAGTTGTCCCGAAGTCCGGGGCTGCGGAAATGGAGGATAACTGAACATGAGGAAATTTCGTATGCTGGCGGCGCTTCTGTGCGTCGCTGTTTTTATGTGCGGCTTTACCATGACGGCCTATGCCAAGGCCGAGGACGCTCCCGAAGTGACGGAAAATCCCAATCATTGGGAAGGCCTTGATCCCGTGGAAGAAACCACTAAGGCTACCGAGCCGGATGCCGGATTTACGGAGGATGGCAGCTTTGTCACCCGTGATCTTCTGTATGACGAGCATACCAACAAGCAGTTTATCACCGTACAGACCAGCGGCTGCAACACCTTTTACATCATCATCGACTATGACAAGCCCGTGGACGAGGACGGCGAACAGTATCAGACCTACTTCTTGAGCGTGGTGGATGAAGCTGATTTACTGGCCGCTGCGGAGGCTGCGGGTATCGAACTTCCCACTTGTGAATGTACGGAGAAATGTATGGCCGGAGCCGTCAACACCGATTGCCCGGTATGCGCCACCAATATGACCGAGTGTGCGGGCGTAGCTCCCGAGGTGGAGCCGACTACTGATCCCGAGCCTGTGGACGATCCCGAGCCGGAGCAGCCCAAGGTGGAAAGCAACAACACCGGGACAATTATTCTGATTGTTGCCGTTGCGCTGATCGGCGGCGCTGGCGCATGGTATTTCAAAATCTACCGTCCCAAGAAACAGGCGGCCCAGCCGGAGGAGGAATATGAGGAGCCGGATTACAGCGCCTATGCCGATGAGGACGATGCGTGGGACGAGGAGGACAATGTATGAATTTCACCAATAGCCCCTATGAGCCTTTTATGAAGCAGCCCTCGCACTACCGTGGCCCTGTTGGGCCGGAGTCGGCTCCCAAAGGCACCCGCTGTCATGGCTGCCCCTACTGGAAGGGCATTGAATGTATGACCTGTTACCGGGAACTGCTGAAAAAGCCCGGTGACAAGAAGTGATGCTATGGCCGAGCGGGAACTGACACGGGAGGAAAAGGCGGCAATCCGCAAACTGGTGACAAGGCTTTGCGCCAACTATGACCGGGAATATGGTTGCCTGCCGCTGGGAGGGCCGTGCTATATGCGGGACAAGTGCTGGACGGGTGCGTACTGCCGCTACTTCCGAGAGGCTGTTCTGCCCAATGATCCGGTGCTGGAGGCAGCGTTAACCAGCGGCGGCCCTGCCCCGGACACAAAGGCTTGCCCGGTGTGCGGCGGGATCTTTCTCCCGGATGGCCGGACACGGTATTGTTCTGCCACCTGCGCCCATGCCGCAAGGCTGAAAAAACAGCGAGGCTATATGCGGAAATACCGGGGGTAATGTGTTAGCATTTGCCCCGAAAAAAGCCGCCTGTATCAAGGCTTTTCCGGGTCGGAAAACAAAGGGGTAATATGTTATCCCATCCGGCCCGGGAAAGGGTCAAATACTGCTAACATTTTGGAAGGAGGTCACATTGGAAAAGAACGCTGGATATGAGATCCGGGAGTCCGTTCTCTTTGACAATGGCCGGGGCTTTGCACTGGGGGAAAATGACCGAGCGCCCGCTCCCTTTGTCACATGGCAGTTTGCCGAGGAGAACGGCCACCGGGATTATTTTTGGGGTCACTACCACACGGAGGAGGCAACAGCCGTCAAGGACTTTGCTGCCCGGTCTGCGGATTATCAGCGGCGCTATGGTGTGCAGGAGGTGAAGCGGCCCATAGCGGAGCAGATGAAAGCTGCCAAGGAGCAGACCGAAAAGCCCGTGGATAAAGTGCGGGAAATGCCGCCCAAGGCCAAAAGTCGGGAGCGTGAGGAACGGTGACAAAGAAGCGCCGCCGTCCCATCCACTTGCACGTTATGGTGTCCGAGGAAGAACAGACGCAGATACAGGAGCGCATGGCAGAGGCCGGTATTCGGAACATGGGAGCCTATGTGCGGAAGATGGCCCTCAATGGCTATGTACTGCACGTTGATCTGGCTCCCGTCCGGGAGCTGGTGTCCTTGCAGCGGCGGTGCGCCAATAACCTCAACCAAGTGGCGATCCATGCCAACACCTACGGCGTGTACCCCGAGGAGATAGCAGCGCTGCAAAAGGACTATGCGGCCCTGTGGAAGCCGCTGTCTGATCTTCTGGAAAAACTGGCGGAGGTGGTGGATATGTAAAAAAATGGTGTGGGATGACCACACCATCTTTTTTACTTTTTGGAGAAGTCTATGAGGGAATTAGCAAAACCAAAAGCATTTGCCAACGAATCAAAGCAAGGTTGGATAACCTCGTTCAATGATTGTCCGTCGTTCCAAATTACATCGACCCCTTGAATGTAATTGCTATGGAGTTCTGCGGATTCGTCTCCGAAACATTCCGTCCAATATCCTTTTGCATTCGTTAGACAAATAGAAATGTACCAGGGTTTAGGCACATCCAACCGTTCCAACAGACTTGCGTAATCAGAAATCTTTTTGTACACGGTTTTTTCTGTATCGCTCCACAAGTATGCTTCCTTAATTTCGGACTTATAGTTCATCATACGAACATCGACAGCTTCAACGATACCTGTGCGTGTTAATAAAACCGAGGATTGCACATAGTTGGCATTATATGGACAATTATATGCAAATTTTCCATCTGCACAATACGCCAAGTCGCATCCATTGCCAGACATAGGGCGAAAGGGATCTCTTCCTGTCCACGAGTCCAAGGCAGACAAATCAACGAGGTTGCCAAAATCCAAGCTCCATAAAGGGATTATGTGCAAAACAATGTTGGCCCCGTCTTTGAGCTGGCGTATGTATTCGTTGGACATAATCATCCCGATACGATCTTGCCTGTACTTTTTGATTTCATTTTGGTACGAAGCCCCAGACAAAATCTCACGACGGAGATCGTCCAAACTCATATTTGTAATGCCGTTGGAGTGCCTAATATAGAAATTATCTTTATTTCCGTCATTAACAGCATGGGGACGAGAAATGCTTTTGGGGACAGCAATGGTCATAACCATATCATTATCCGAAAGGGCGTATCCCTGCATGGATATTCCATATATTCTGGGATGGACTTTTGCAAGAAGTCTGCTTTGAATCGCCAGTTGTATTTCATCGAGTTTATCAATTCCGCAACCGACACCAACCACTTGACTTGCAACCTTTTCTTTGCTTTCGTCAATGCCAATGTAGATGACCCCACCGTCTGCATTGGCGAATGCGGCAATCTCTTTTTCAAGTTTTTCCTTTTGCTCTGTGGTTACTTTACCTTCGGCAAATGTGAATTTCTTAAATTCTACCTTGTTATTTTCTGATGCCTTTTCATTTACTAAAGTGTAAAAAGTATTTAGAGATAATTGTTGTTCACTCATTTGGGGATCCCCCTAATTATCCATATAGTTTGGAAATTGCTTTGGGACAACTTGTCTCAAAGACATATATCTATTATAGGGTGTTTTGCAAAATAATCAACTAATCGACATCCTTGTGCGGGAATTTTTGCGGAGCTATAATATAGACAGAAAGAACAATTGACATTTTACAGGAGGTGCTATCATGCGAATTATCTTGAAAAGTCTTGCCGCTCCCTTTGTTCTGCTGCTGTCGCTGGTGCTGGGGGTGCTGACCTTGCTGCACACGCTGACTACCGGGGTATTGAGCATCCTCGCTCTGATTGCCGCCGCCTGTGGGCTGTTTGCCTGTACCATCGGCGGAGATCCAGCATCGGGCATCCGGGTGCTGATCGTGGCAGCGCTCATT
>JAGBAI010000179.1 GCA_017939025.1 Oscillospiraceae bacterium | reverse complement strand
CGTCGCCAACCAGGGGGATCATGATCTCGGGAACGTTGTTCCAGTCGGGATGACGCTTAGCAACAGCGATAGCTGCGCGGATAACAGCCTTGGTCTGCATAGCAGCGATCTCGGGGTAGGTGACGGACAGACGGCAGCCACGGTGACCCATCATGGGGTTGAACTCATGCAGGGAAGCGATGATAGCCTTGATGTCCTCGACGGTCTTGCCCTTGGTAGCAGCCAGAGCAGCGATATCTTCCTCGGTGGTGGGAACGAACTCGTGCAGAGGGGGATCCAGGAAACGGATGCAAACGGGGTTGCCTTCCATAACCTCGTACAGACCCTCGAAGTCAGCCTGCTGCATGGGCAGGATCTTCTCCAGAGCAGCCTCACGCTCCTCGACGGTGTCGGAGCAGATCATCTCACGGAAGGGTCCGATACGGCCGTCTTCGAAGAACATATGCTCGGTACGGCACAGGCCGATGCCTTCTGCGCCCAGCTCGCGAGCCTTCTTGGCATCACGGGGGGAGTCAGCATTGGTGCGAACCTTCAGTGTACGGTACTGATCAGCCCAAGCCATGATGCGGCCGAACTCGCCGGCGATCTCAGCGTCCTTGGTAGCGATCAGACCATCATAGATATTACCGGTGGAGCCATCCAGGGACAGCTCATCGCCCTCATGGAAGGTCTTGCCGGCCAGAGTGAACTTCTTGTTCTCTTCGTCCATGCTGATCTCGGTGCAGCCGGAGACACAGCAGGTACCCATACCACGGGCAACAACGGCTGCGTGGGAGGTCATACCGCCACGGACAGTCAGAATGCCCTGGGCGGCCATCATGCCCTCAATATCCTCGGGAGAGGTCTCCAGACGGACCAGAACGACCTTCTCGCCACGGGCAGCCCATTCCTTGGCATCTTCAGCGGTGAAGACGATCTTACCGCAGGCAGCGCCGGGAGATGCGGGCAGAGCCTTACCCACGGGGGTAGCGGCCTTCAGAGCCTTGGCATCGAACTGGGGATGCAGCAGGGTATCCAGGTTACGGGGATCGATCATGGCCACAGCCTTCTTCTTGTCGATCATGCCCTCGTCCACCAGGTCGCAGGCGATCTTCAGAGCGGCGGGAGCGGTACGCTTGCCGTTACGGGTCTGCAGCATGTAGAGCTTGCCGTTCTCAACGGTGAACTCCATATCCTGCATATCCCGGTAGTGGTTCTCCAGGATCTGGCAGACGTTCTGGAACTGGGCGAAAGCCTCAGGGAACTTGTCAGCCATCTCGGAAATGGGCATGGGAGTACGGACGCCGGCCACAACGTCTTCGCCCTGGGCGTTGGTCAGGAACTCGCCCATCAGGCCACGCTTACCGGTAGCGGGGTCACGGGTAAAGGCAACGCCGGTGCCGCAGTCGTCACCCATGTTGCCGAAGGCCATGGACTGCACGTTGACGGCAGTACCCCAGGAGTAGGGGATATCGTTTTCACGGCGGTAGATATTGGCACGGGGGTTATCCCAGGAACGGAACACAGCCTGGATAGCGCCCATCAGCTGTTCCTTGGGATCGGTGGGGAAGTCGGTACCCAGCTTGGCCTTGTACTCAGCCTTGAACTGGCCAGCCAGGGTCTTCAGATCCTCAGCGGTCAGGTCAACGTCCTGGGTGACGCCCTTGGCTTCCTTCATCTCGTCGATGAGGACTTCAAAGTACTTCTTGCCCACTTCCATGACAACATCGGAGTACATCTGGATAAAGCGGCGGTAGCAGTCCCAGGCCCAGCGGGGATTGCCGGACTTGGCAGCCATAACCTCGACAACATCCTCGTTCAGACCCAGGTTCAGGATGGTGTCCATCATGCCGGGCATGGAGGCCCGGGCGCCGGAACGGACGGAGACCAGCAGAGGATTCTCCTTGTCACCGAACTTCTTGCCGGTGATCTCCTCCAGCTTGTCGACGTAGCGCATGATCTCTTCCTTGATCTCGTCAGCGATCTTGCGGCCGTCCTCGTAGTATCTGGTACAGGCCTCGGTGGAGATGGTAAAGCCCTGAGGAACGGGCAGACCAATATTGGTCATTTCGGCCAGGTTCGCACCCTTGCCGCCCAGCAGTTCCCGCATTTTACCGTTGCCTTCGGTAAACAGGTAAACATACTTGTGAGACATTCTTTAGTAACCCCTTTCAATTTTTTCAGGCGTGCCATTTTCGCCTGTTAAGTTGCATTTTTAAACTATTTCTATTAACGCCCATACAGTATACCACGCATATACAGAAATTGCAAATCTTTTTGCAAAAAATAATTGCATTTTTTCCAAATTCTGCGGTAACGATACCGATATCTCGATGCAACTGCTGCCTGGTTCCTTTTCATCTTGACGTTGCTGTTGCCAAAGTGGTATAATGAATAAAATATTAATGCGTCTAAGGGGTTATGGTCATGAAAATTGAGCATCATACTGCACTCTTTCAGAAAATATGCAAGCGAATTCCAGAATTAATCTTTTTTCTCGCAGCCGCAGCCAGCATTCTGACCACCTGGTATGCAACCGGACAGTTTCTGGATTCTGATGCCTCCAGCGAGCTGGTTCTCGCCCAGCATTGGGTTCAAACAGGGAATATCCTGTCTAAGGATTGGATCTACGGTTCCGAGTTTCGACTGCTACATATGCAGCTGCTGTACGCGCCTCTGATGTTGGTATTTGAAGACTGGCACATGATCCGTTTTCTGGGTGCAGTGTTGGCCCAGGCAATTTACATGGCTGCTTATGTGTTTCTGCTTCATCAGGCAGGGCTCGACCGGCGCTTTTTTTATCTGGGTGGTGCGATCCTACTGCTGCCAGTCAGCGTAGCCTATGGCCGTGTTGTTCTGTACCATAACCATTACTTGCCGAATATCATCATTTCCTTCTTTCTGGTTGGTTTGCTCCTGGGATTTTCCCAACAGAAAAATTGGAAAAAAGCAGGCACCTGGCTGCGCCTTGCCACGATGCTGGCTTTATCCTATCTCAGCGGTATTCACGGTGTACGGCAGCTGATGATCACCCACGGACCTCTGGTTTTGATTTTAGTCGCATTTTCACTGATAGACGATAGCCGCAGTACCGAGCCTCACAAAACAGCCTTTCTGAAACCCGAACGGCTGCATTTGCTGCTGTGTGCTGTCGCCAACACAGTCGCCGCCCTTTTAGGATTAATCACAAACCATCATCTGATTAACCAGGGATACTGTCTTGCGGTAAATCCCGCTGGTTTTTGGCTGGGCATCCAAAGCGGCTCCACTACTGGAGATATCCTCCACGGTTATTTTCATCAGTTTGGTTTCCGGGAAAACGTCCCTATGGTTTCTCTGATTGGAATTCTGTCTTTTGGCGGTTTGCTCCTGGGTATTTTTCTGGTCGTAATCTCCGTAAAGCGGCTGCTATGTACACGAGACCATAAGGATATCCGCCAGGAAATCCTTTTCCAGTTTTTCCTGTTCTATACTGGCATCATGCTTCTGCTTTTTGTAATTACCAGTGGCGGTTATTGCTATACATTGTATCTGTCTCTGTGCCTGCCCTGGGCTGTTCCTCTCCTTCTGGATCAGTTTTTTCACAGGCCGGCGGAATATCATATCCTGCATCCAAGAAAGTTGTTTGCATGGCTGACTGTGTTGCTGCTTTTTGCAAACGGTGTCGCCAATCTGACTTGGTTCAACGGAAGTAAGCTGTTCGACCAACCATACGAAGGCCTGCTTTACCAAGATACAGATAAGAAAGAGGACTTATCCGAGGTTCTTACTTATATACTGGAAAACGGATATGATGCAGGCTACGCGCCCCACTGGGAGTGCAATATTGTGATCGAAATGACCAACGGTCAGCTCCCGGTTGCTACTGTTCTTAACATGGGAGGCAATCTCAGTTATGGCAACTGTCTGACATCTCTATGGTTCCGGGATGTCCCTACGCAAAAACCCTTCCTGCTTTTGGAAAAAGCCGCCCAAGCTAGCTTCGAGCGGGATCCCAGCAGTTCCCAATATTGTACGCTGGTTTATGACGACGGACGGAATTGCCTTTACGACATTCTGGATCTGGAAATGTTTATCCCCACCCTATATTCTTAACGCAGAGTAAATCGGGCGTGCTGTCAAATTGACAGCACGCCCGATTGGCTGTTTGAATAATTCTCTAACTTTGGCGATCACTTCACGTACCAACAGTTCTTCGTTTATATTCCGGATAATACCGCGAAAATCTCCGCAGACCATAGCATGCTAGAGTCTTTTGTTTGCACAAGCCACACCATTTCAATACAGGTACATCTCCCGGTGACACTTAGTCAGTAGGATTACAGGTAAATTCCAGAATCTCTCCGGTCTTTTCGTTTTTGACGATGTCACAGGAAGCAACCTTGATGAGGGACTGGTACTTGTCCTTCTTCGGGCCGGACTTGGAGTAGGCCCAGAGAGTGTCCAGCGTGTAGCTTTCGTCCTCAGTCTGGCCGGCAGCAAAGGCTTCCTCGTCCAGCGTATAGACGGCAACGGTGTAATCCGTCTCAGTCTGGAACAGGCCCCGGTAGGCGCTGTCCACCACGCAGATGACCGTTTCGCTATCCCAGTCATCGGTTTCCTCCAGAACCAGGGCAGCCATCTCCTTCTGGATGGCTACACGCTCCTCAGTCTTGTAGTCAGCAGACCGGGAAGAGGTATTGTACCGGTAGGCCATATAGCTGACGGCAGTAACGCTGCCCACCAGCACCAGGCAAATGAGCGTTGCGATCTGCTTCTTGTCAAACTTCATGTCGGACTCTTTGGAGAACACCAGCTTGGCCCGCTTGCACACGGGCAGCAAAAAGCGCAGGAACAGGGTCAGAACCACAGCTTCGATGGGGAACATGGCCAGATTCTTGAAAATTCTCGCCACGGTCATAATGCCCAGGATGGATTCCTTGGCCTGCTCAGGGTTGCCGATGTAGCTGTACCACCAGGCATAGATGAACTGCTGCAAAATCACGTTGACAAACAGGCAGATGCAAAATCTGGACAGCATCACCCGGATAGGCGTCACCTTTTCCGCCCGGTACAGGAACAGGGCATAGAACATGGTGGATGCGATTTCCGTCAGCATGAAGGGCAGGAAGTAATCACCGGTGGGGTAGATCATAAAGCCCACAGTATCGGAAATCATGGCAGCGGGGATAGCCACAACGGGGCCGTAGATCATAGCGCCCAGGGCTGTTGCCAGCATGGCTGTCTGAATGGACAGCTGGGGGCCAAGGGGAATCGCCAGGGGCTTCAGTGCCACACGAAGGGCGATCATCAGCGCGGTGATGACCAGCATTTTGGTATCCTTCAGTTCAGCGGCAGCATCCTTCCAATAGGCGGCGGAGAAGGGCGTTTTGTAGGTGGCTGTGGATTTGATGCGTGTTGACATAAAAATATCCTCCTTTTTTGATGCAGCAATCGCCGGCACAGCAGATCCAACGGCCCCGAAAAACACAAAATCCCCGACCGCATCCATGCAAGTGTCATTCCGGGCCAGCGAGCACGCTGGCATGGGAATCCCCCAGATCAGAGGAGACCGCCACACCAGTCTGAGGACTGGTTCGCGAAGACAGCATCTAACGGAAGCGTCAGGGAGCTGATATTGTTCGGATCACCCGTGGGAACGGCAGCTCAAATCAGCCAGCGCATTGCCCGACCGAGTATCGTTGCTACATAAAGGAGGTTGATCCTATATATAGGCAGCGGGTGCGGTGACAGCATCGTGGAAAGAATTCCTTCGTCCTCCGGGCAACTCCCCGTCCCGGTGGCACTTAACGCGCCGTCTCCTACTCTGTTCACGGTTCATTATACACAGTTTTTCGGAAATGTAAATAGGCAAATGTAAAAAACAGGATATTGAATCGTAGGGCGGGGATATATCCCCGCCGGGCACTTTTGAAATTGAGCCGCTGGTTTAACCGCAAAATCCAACATTCAGCAACCATTTTACGGCTCAATCACTGCAACTGCCCGCCGGGTAATAGCGGTGAAGTAATAAAATGCAATCTGACGGTATATCGAAAATCAAAATCTGTCGCATGATTTGTTGGTCTTACGGGCTGTTTTCGCTGGTTTTCCCGGGACTTTCCTTCTACAATTGTCTCAACTATCTCAAAGGGGGACACGCAATGCAGTGTCAAAAGCTGAAAACCTATATGGAAACCGGCCGGGTGGTATTTCTTCCCGCCCAGTCCATCCGGCCCAATCCCGCCCAGCCCCGGAAGGTGTTCCGCTCCGATGCTCTGGATGAGCTGGCAGACTCCATCCGGCAGCATGGAATTTTACAGCCTCTGTCCGTCCGCCGAATGGGAAATGTTTATGAGCTTATTGCCGGAGAACGGCGGCTTCGGGCAGCGGTCCTGGCCGGAGTTACCGATATCCCCTGCATTATCATGCGCATGGATGATAAGGAATCCGGACTGACAGCCCTGGTGGAAAATTTACAGCGGCAGGATCTGGACTTCATTGAAGAAGCCCTGGGCATCCGGCAGCTTCTGGACAAACACGGCATGAGCCAGGAGCAGGCTGCACGGCTTCTGGGCAAAAGCCAGAGCGCTGTTGCCAACAAGCTGCGGCTTTTGAAGCACTCTGATGCGGTTCTGAACCGCCTCCGGGACGCAGAGCTGACAGAACGCCACGCCCGGGCCCTGCTGCGGCTGCCCGGAGAAGAAGAAAAGCTGGCTGCCATCGCGGAGATCCTTCGCCAGAGCATGAGCGTCGCCCGGACAGAAAAATATATCGAAAGCCTGCTTCTGAAAAAAGAAGAAAAAACAGGAAAGCCCAACGTTGGGGCTTTTCTGAACAATCTGACCCAGAGCCTGCAAAAAATGCAGCTTTCCGGCATTTCCGCCATCTCCGAACGGCGGGAGACGGAGACACAAATCGTGCTGACCATTACCATTCCCAAATAGCACAAATCTGAAACTGTACAAATTGCCGTTTATCGAATTGGCGTAGGGACCGTCCTCCTGGACGGTCCGTCGAAAAAATTGACCTCGATGGGCAATTTTTTCGCAACGTTCGCCGTATAAATTCCAGAAATCCGCCCATTGAGGTCGGATTTCTGGGCGGACCGTCCGG
>JAGBAI010000178.1 GCA_017939025.1 Oscillospiraceae bacterium | reverse complement strand
GAGAGAAGAGAGAAGAGAAAAGGTATTTCCTTCGGAAAAGATTTTAAATGATCCGCGAAGCGGATACCGCAACTCTTCACTTTTCACTCTGATCTCTTCACTGCAGGCGAAGCTTGCATTCTTCGGATACCCCCGGATCTCAACGGGTTAAGCCCGTAACTTCTAAGAGGAGGATTATTAACATGCAAATCACCGATCCCGTAGCAGATATGCTGACCCGCATTCGGAATGCGAATTCTGCAAAGCACGACACTGTGGATGTTCCTGCTTCCAACCTGAAGAAGTCTATTGCACAGATCCTGTTGGACGAGGGCTACATCAAGTCCTACTCCCTGGTGGACAATGGCAATCAGGGCATCATCCACATCACCCTGAAGTATTTGGCTAAGAAGCAGCAGGTTATTTCCGGTCTGCGCCGCATTTCCAAGCCCGGTCTGCGTGTATACGCCGGTGCTGAGGATATGCCCCGCGTCCTGAAGGGCCTGGGTATTGCCATCGTTTCCACTTCCAAGGGTGTTATGACCGACAAGAAGGCTCGCGAGCTGCACATCGGCGGCGAAGTGCTGGCTTTCGTTTGGTAAGGAGGAAAGCACAATGTCAAGAATTGGTAAGAAGCCGGTTATCATTCCGGCAGGCGTAACAGTTGATGTTGCCGCTGGCAATGCTGTTACCGTAAAGGGCCCCAAGGGCACCTTGAACTACACCTTCCACCCCGATATGATCCTGAAGCTGGAAGGCAATGTCCTGACTGTGGAGCGCCCCGATGAGGAGCATCTGCACAAGTCTCTGCACGGCCTGACCCGTACACTGCTGAACAATATGGTCGAGGGCGTAGAGAAGGGCTACACCAAGGAGCTGGAAGTCAACGGTGTTGGCTACCGCGCCGAGAAGAAGGGCAATCAGCTGGTTATGCGTCTGGGCTTCTCTCACGAGGTCATCGTGGACGAAATCCCCGGCATCACCGTAGAAGTGCCCACCCCCAATAAGATTATCATCCAGGGCATCGACAAGCAGGTCGTCGGCCAGTTTGCCGCAGAAGTCCGTGGTAAGCGTCCCCCCGAGCCTTACAAGGGCAAGGGCATCAAGTACTCCACCGAAGTTATCCGCCGTAAGGTTGGTAAGACCGGTGGCAAGAAGTAATGGAGGTGTGCCGAAATGGTCAGTAATTTCAATAAGAAAGCAATGCGCCTGAAGCGGCATATCCGTGTTCGTGGCAAGATCTCCGGCACTGCACAGTGCCCCCGTTTAAATGTGTTCCGCAGCAATGCCAACATCTACGCCCAGCTCATCGACGATGTAAACGGCGTGACCTTGGCTTCCGCCAACACCCTGGAAAAGGGCTTTGAGGGTGCTACCGGCAACATTGAAGCCGCCAAGAAGGTTGGCCTGGCTTTGGCAGAGCGTGCTAAGGCAAAGGGCATCGAAGAGGTCGTTTTCGACCGCGGTGGCTATCTGTATCACGGCCGTGTGGCTGCTCTGGCTGAGGGCGCCCGCGAAGGCGGCCTGAAGTTCTAAGGTAAGGAGGATAAAGAAATGGCTTACAATAAGACTGCTAACAATGAAGCTCCTGAGCTTATTGAGAAGGTTGTTTACCTGAACCGTGTCAGCAAGACCGTTAAGGGCGGCCGTGTCATGAAGTTCTCCGCACTGGTTGTCGTCGGCGACGGCAACGGCACTGTTGGCTATGGCCTGGGTAAGGCTGCTGAAGTTTCCGAGGCTATTCTGAAGGGCATCGCTGATGCAAAGAAGAATATGGTCAAGGTTGCTCTGGCTGACGGTTCTATTCCCCACGAAGCAATCGGCATTTTCGGTGCCGGTAAGGTTCTGATGAAGCCCGCCCCTGAGGGTACCGGCGTTATCGCCGGTGGTGCTTGCCGTGCTGTTATGGAAGCTGTTGGCATCCGCAACATCACTGCTCGCTGCCTGCGTTCCAACAACCCCCAGAACGTGGTTAAGGCTACTATGGAAGGCCTGAAGTCTCTGCGCAGCCCCGAGCAGGTGGCTGCAATCCGCGGCAAGTCCGTGGAAGAAATCCGCTAAAGGAGGGCAATTAACATGGCAAATTTGAAGATTGAACTTGTTAAGAGCCTGAACGGCCGTTTGGAGAAGCACATCGCCACTGCACATTCCCTGGGTCTGCGCAAGATTGGCCAGGTCACCATTCAGCCCGATAACACCCAGACCCGTGGCAAGATCGCTCTGATCGGCTATCTGCTGCGCGTCACCGAAGTTGAGTAAGGAGGGCTAAGTTTATGAAACTGCATGAGCTTGCTCCTGTCGCTGGGTCTACCCAGGTAGGAAAACGTAAAGGTCGCGGCATTGGTTCCGGTAACGGTAAGACCGGTGGCCGTGGTCACAAGGGTCAGCATGCCCGTTCCGGCGGCAAGACCCGCGTGGGCTTCGAAGGTGGCCAGATGCCTCTGGTTCGGCGCGTGCCGAAGCGTGGCTTCATCAACATCTTTGCAAAGCCCCTGACTGCTATCAACGTGGCAGTTTTGAATCGTTTCGAAGACGGCGCTGTTGTTGACGCCGCTGCATTGATTGAAAAGGGCATCATTTCTTCCTGCCCCTACGGCCTGAAAGTTCTGTCCAACGGTAAGCTGGAAAAGAAGCTCACCGTAAAGGCAGCTGCTTTCTCCCAGTCTGCAAAGGAAAAAATCGAGCAGGCAGGCGGAAAGACCGAGGTGGTTTAAGTGTTTAAAACACTGCGTAGCGCTTGGGCCATTCCTGAGCTCCGTAAGAAACTGATGTTCACTGTGTTCGCTCTGCTTTTGTTCAGAATCGGCCACGTGATCCCTGTTCCTTTTGTTGATGCAGGTGCTATGGGCGCATATTTCGACAGCGCTCTGAACAGCACTGTTTTGGGCCTGTACAATGCAATGTCCGGCTCTGCCTTCTCTCAGGCATCTGTGCTTGCATTGGGCATTCAGCCCTACATCAATGCTTCCATTATCGTTCAGCTGCTGACCGTTGCTATTCCTCCTCTGGAGCGTATGGCAAAGGAGCAGGGCGAGATCGGTAAGAAGAAGATTGAGCGCATCACCCGTTACACCACGGTGGCATTAGGCTTGCTTTTGGGCTTCGCCTACTACACCATGATTGCAAATCCCGCTGATGGCAGTCAGATTCTGACCGAGACCGGCTTCTGGCCCGGCTTGGTGATCGTGCTGGCATTCACCGCAGGTTCTTCTGCTGTGATGTGGCTGGGCGAGCAGATTACTGCTCACGGCATTGGCAACGGCATCTCCGTTTTGCTGTTCGCCGGTATCGTTGCCAGCCTGCCCTCTATGTTCAGCTCCCTGACCAGCGGTCTGTTCGACTGGTGGGTTGCTGTGATCATCGGTGTGGTTCTGCTGCTGCTCATTGTGTTCATCGTGTTTGTGAACGATGCTGAGCGCCGCATTCCCATTCAGTACGCAAAGCGCGTTGTGGGCCGCAAGGTTTACGGCGGTCAGAGCACCAACCTGCCCATCAAGGTGAGCATGTCCGGCGTTCTGCCTGTGATCTTCGCCAGCTCCATCATCAACGTGCCCGCTACTTTGTATCAGTTCATCCCCAGCTGGAACAAGAACGGCTTCTTGTATAAGAACGTATTTTCCAGTGACTCTGTGATCTACCTGGTGCTTTATGGCCTGCTGATCTTCTTCTTCAGCTGGTTCTATTCCACCATCCAGTACGATCCCACAGAGATCTCCAACAACCTGAAGAAGAACGGTGGTTTTATCCCCGGCTTCCGCCCCGGTAAGCCCACCTCCGACTTCATTAAAAAGGTGATCAACAAGATCCTGGTGTTCGGTGCCATCTACCTGGCAATCGTGGCAATGATTCCCATGGTCGCCAGCGCGGCAAACCACAACTTCCAGTATCTTGCAATCGGTGGTACTTCCATCATCATCGTTGTTGGTGTTGCATTGGAAACTGTGAAGGCTTTGGAAGCACAGCTGCTGATGCGGCACTACAAGGGCTTCCTGGACTAATCGGAGGTTTCCGATGAACCTGATTCTTTTAGGTGCGCCCGGCGCCGGTAAGGGGACTCAGGCGGAGATGCTGACACAGCAGCTCCAAATCCCTGCTATTTCCACCGGGAATATGCTCCGGGAGGCTATTGCAAACGGCAGTGCCCTGGGCAAACAAGTAAAACAGTTTATGGACGAAGGCAGTCTTGTGCCCGACGATCTGGTGCTGAGCATCGTCGCCGAGCGCACTGCTCAGCCCGACTGCGCCAACGGCTTTATCCTGGACGGGGTGCCTCGCACCCTGGCCCAGGCGGAGGCGCTGAACGCAAAGGGCGTGCGGATCGACCATGTGGTGTCCATTGAACTTAGCGACGATGTGATCGAGGGCCGGATGACCGGCCGTCGGGTGTGCACCAAGTGCGGCGCCAGCTATCACATTGTGGCGAATCCTCCGAAAACCGAAGGCATCTGCGACCAGTGCGGCGCGGAGGTTTCCATCCGGAAGGACGATGCACCCGAAACGGTGCGTCACCGCCTGGAGGTATACCACCAGCTCACCGAGGTCCTGAAGGACTATTACAAGAGCCAGGGCAAATTGCGTCTGGTGGAGGGTAATCAGTCCATTGAAGGTGCCAACGCAGAAATTCTTGCGGCGATCGGAGCGAAATTATGATTGCAATCAAAAATGAACAAGAGCTTTTTCAGATGCGCCAGGCTTGTAAAATTACCGCGGCAGCTCGTGCTTTGGCAGGAGAAATGGTAAAACCGGGCGTATCCACGAAGGAGATCGACAGAGCCGTCTACGAGTTCATCGTGGGGCAGGGCGCAAAACCGTCGTTCCTGCATTATAACGGCTTTCCCAATAGCACCTGTATCTCCGTAAATTCTACGGTCATTCACGGGATTCCCGGCGGCTATGTGCTGCAGGAAGGCGACATTGTCTCCGTGGATGTGGGCGCTTATTACAAGGGGTTTCATGGCGATTGCGCAGCAACCTATGCCTGTGGAAAAATTTCCGCAGAGGCACAGAAGCTGATTGATGTCACGAAGCAAAGCTTTTATGAGGGTATTCGCTTCGCGAAATACGGACATCGAGTGTCCGATATCTCCCACGCCATACAGACGTATGTGGAGTCAAACGGTTTTTCGGTTGTGCGTGCTTTCGTAGGTCACGGCGTAGGCGCACAGCTCCATGAGGAGCCGGAGGTTCCCAATTTTGGAGCCCCCGGGCGTGGACCGAGATTACTGCCGGGTATTACATTGGCTATTGAACCCATGGTCAATGTAGGAACGCCGGACGTAAAAATCCTGAAGGACCACTGGACAACAGTGACTGCCGACGGGAAACTCTCTGCCCACTATGAAAATACTGTACTGATCACCGACGGGGAGCCGGAAATACTCACCGTCGCCGAAGGACTTTGATTATGGACCCTGACTTATCGGATTTAACAATTGCAGATGTGGTCGAGTCTACTGCAGGGCGTGATGCCGGGCATCTGTTTTATGTGCTTGAAACGGATGAAAACTGGCTGACCCTGGTAAATGGGCGAGATCGCGGAATTGAAAAACCCAAGCGTAAAAAACGCAAGCACACAAAGAAGGTCCTTCGCTCTGAGACCAGAGTCGCCGAAAAGCTAAGAAACGGCGAGAAGGTGCTCAACAGCGAATTACGAAGAGACCTGGCATATTTAAGCCGGGAACTGCAAAGTAACAACCTTGGAGGGTAAAAAACTTGGCAAAAGACGACGTAATCGAAATTGAGGGCATCGTAACCGATGCACTGCCGAATGCCATGTTCAATGTCGACATCGGCAACGGACACATCATTCTGGCACATATTTCCGGCAAGCTCCGTATGAACTTCATTAAGATCTTGCCCGGTGACAAGGTAACCGTTCAAATGTCTCCCTATGATTTGACCCATGGCCGAATCACATGGAGAAGTAAGTAAACATCTATCTCTATTGGAGGTTAAACAGTATGAAAGTAAGACCGTCCGTAAAACCCATGTGCGAGAAATGTAAGATCATTAAGCGCAAGGGTCGCGTAATGGTAATTTGCGAAAACCCCAAGCATAAGCAAAGACAAGGCTAATAGGAGGTGCTGAACGAATATGGCACGTATTTCTGGTATTGACCTTCCCCGCGAGAAGCGGATTGAAGTAGCACTGACTTATATCTACGGCATTGGACCTGCCCGCGCTGCCAAGGTTTTGGAACTGACCGGTATCAACCCCGATACCCGCGTTAAGGACCTGACTGAGGACCAGGAAGCACAGCTCCGTGACACCATCGAAAGCAACTACGCCATCGAGGGTGACCTGCGCCGTGAGAACGCAATGAACATCAAGCGTCTGAGTGAAATCGGTTGCTACCGTGGTCTGCGGCACCGCCGTGGCCTGCCTGTGCATGGCCAGCGTACCAAGACCAATGCTCGTACCCGCAAGGGTCCCAAGAAGACCATTGCAAACAAGAAGAAGTAAAAGGAGGGATATGTAATGGCTGCAAAAACCGGTAAAAAAGTAATCAAGCGCCGTCGCGAGCGCAAAGTAGTTGAAAAGGGCGCGGCACATATCCGTTCCTCTTTCAACAACACCATGGTGACCATCACCGACCTGGAAGGCAACGCTCTGAGCTGGGCTTCCTCCGGTGGATTGGGCTTCCGTGGTTCCCGTAAGTCCACCCCCTTCGCCGCACAGACTGCTGCAGAGACCGCTGCCAAGGCTGCGATCGACTCCTGCGGACTGAAGTCTGTTGAGGTTTACGTGAAGGGCCCCGGCCAGGGACGTGAAGCTGCTATCCGCGCTCTGCAGACTGCAGGTTTGGAAGTTGTTATGATTAAGGACGTCACACCCATTCCTCACAATGGCTGCCGTCCCCCCAAGAGACGTCGCGTCTAATCGAAGCAAGGAGGAAATTGAATTATGGCTAAGAATATGCAGCCTGTGCTGAAGCGCTGTAGAGCGCTGGGCGTTTCTCCTGCCGCAATGGGTTATAACAAGTCTTCCAATAAGAACCCCGGCGGCCAGAGAAGAGCAAAGAAGTCTGAGTATGCTACTCAGCTGACCGAGAAGCAGAAGGTGAAGTTTGTATACGGCATCCAGGAGAAGCAGTTCCGTAACTACTACGAAAAGGCAGCTCGTGCAGAGGGCAACACCGGTGAAGTGCTGCTGACCCTGGTTGAGCGCCGTCTGGATAACGTTGTTTACCGTCTGGGCTTCGCCAACTCCCGCCGTCAGGCTCGTCAGTTGGTCAACCACGGCCACTTCACTGTGAACGGCAGCCGCGTGAACATCCCCAGCTACCTGATCAAGGTTGGTGATGTGATCGCTGTTTCCGAAAAGGCCGCTTCCAACAACTTCTTCAAGAAGCTGAAGGAGGACGATTCCTTTGTAGCTGCTCCCAAGTGGCTGGATCGCGATAAGAACACCCTGACCGGTAAGGTTATCGCAATGCCGACTCAGGCGGATATCGACTTCGACATCGCTGTACACTTGATCGTCGAGTTGTACTCCAAGTAATCGGCCCCCTAAACGTTCTTATTTGTATTATGGCGTAGCATTCTACTGCGCCAATCACAAGGAGGGTTATGATTCATGGTTGAAATTGAAAAGCCTCGCATCACCTGTTTTGACGATCCTGAGTCTCCTGCGTACGGCAAGTACGTTGTGGAGCCTTTGGAGCGTGGCTATGGTATGACCCTGGGCAACTCCCTGCGTCGGATTCTTCTGAGCAGCCTGCCCGGCTACGCCGCAACTTCTGTGAAGATTGCCGGTGTACAGCATGAGTTTTCCACCATTGCCGGTGTTTCTGAGGATGTTACCGAAATTGTCCTGAACGTGAAGCAGCTCATTTTGAAGCTGCACACGCAGGAGATAAAGACTGTCTATATCGATGCAGTGGGCCCCTGTGAGGTCACTGCCGGCGATATCAAGGCAGACGGTGAAGTTGAGATCCTGAACCCCGAGCTGCACATTTGCACTCTGGGTGAGGGTGCCACCTTCAATATGGAGATCACACTGTCTCAGGGCCGCGGCTATGTGCCCGCAGACCGGAACAAGACTGCTCAAACAGTGATCGGTGTGATTCCTGTTGACTCCCTGTATTCTCCTGTTCAGAAGGTGAACTACAGTGTGGAGCCCACCCGTGTTGGTGACAAGACTGACTTCGATAAGCTGACCCTTGAGGTCTGGACCGATTCCACCATCTGCGCAAAGGACGCTGTTTCCCTGGGCGCAAAGATCCTGTCTGACCATCTGACTGTGTTCACCAACCTGTCTGATTCCGTCACCGCAGGCTCTACCGTGGTTGAGAAGTCCACCGATCGTCCCGATGCAAAACTTGCGATGACCATTGACGAACTGGATTTGTCCGTGCGGAGCTTTAACTGCCTGAAGCGGGCCAATATCAACACCGTTGCTGATCTGATCAGCAAGACCGGCGAGGATATGATGAAGGTCCGTAATATGGGCAAGAAGTCCCTGGACGAAGTGCAGAAGAAGCTGGAGATGATGGGCTTGTCCCTGGCCAGCGAAGATTCTAATGGTTAAAGGAGGAAAGGTTCATGTTCGGAACTCGTAAATTGGGCAAGACTACCGCACAGAGAAAGGCTCTGCTGCGTCAGCAGGTCACCGATCTGCTGGAAAACGGCAAGATGGAGACCACCTTCTACCGTGCAAAGGAAGTACAGCCCGTTGTTGAGAAGATGATCACCCTGGGCAAGAAGGGCAATTTGGCTGCTTACCGCAAGGCAATGTCCTTCATCACCAAGGAAGATGTTGTTCAGAAGCTGTTCAAGGAGATTGCTCCCAAGTATGCTGACCGTAATGGCGGCTACACCAGAGTGACTCGTATCGGCGCTCGCCGCGGCGACGCTGCTGAGATGGCGATCATCGAGCTGATTTAATCTTCTATAAAAGCTGAAAGAGCGTATCGGATTTCCGATACGCTCTTTTTTTACCTAAAGGATCATGTGTGGCTAAAAGGAATTGTCATTGCGCACCAGTGAATGTGGTATGCCCTCCGATAACCCCTCAGTCAGCTTCGACGACAGCTCCCCTGCAGTAACCGCTGATTAAATCGTCTGCGTTTATCAGCGGATCTTTTGACCCATCTTTCCGTTCAAAAAATTAAAATACATCAAGAGCACAGCATAAATAAACCAACTAAAATGTCAAACCCTCTCCTAATTCTTACAGCCCTCCTTTCCCAAGCCAATATGAGATCATCACATTATATATCCAATAAATCCGCACAATTAAACACGACCTTCTGTTGCCGTTTTGCTTTTTCGGCGCACCTGTATGCGCCGCCCCAGGAGTGGGTGATATAGGTGACAACGTAGTCCGATTGTTTGAGCATTTATGAAAAGCAAATGGTAATGTAAAGTAACTGCATAAAAGTGTGGAACTGCAACGGCTTTTTAGCAAATCACTTTACATTACCATAGTTGTCACTTACCCAGCGAGATCAGCCATTCCAGCAGATTGTTGTTTTCCT
>JAGBAI010000177.1 GCA_017939025.1 Oscillospiraceae bacterium | reverse complement strand
GTGGGCATCGGCCCCTACGATTTATTCTGAAGGAGAAATACATTATGGATATGACGCTGGCATCCTGCCGTGAATTTGTTACCGTTCTGGCCTCCGACGCACCCGCTCCCGGCGGCGGCGGTGCAGCCGCACTGGTTGGCGCCATTGGTACCGCTCTGGGCAACATGGTGGGCTCTCTGACTGTGGGTAAGAAGAAGTACGCTGATGTTCAGGACGAAATCATCGCCCTGAAGGCCAAGTGCGATGCCCTGCAGACCGAGCTGCTGAACCAGGTGGAAGCTGACGAAGTGAACTTCCTGCCTCTGGCCAAGGCCTATGGCATCCCCAAGGATGACCCCAACCGGGATAAGATCATGGAAGAGGCTACCATCATTGCCTGCTCCACTCCCATGAAGATCATGGAGCTGTGCTGTGAGGCCATCGAGTATATCTCTGTCTTTGCTGCCAAGGGTTCCCGTCTGGCTGTTTCCGATGCCGGCTGCGGTGCTGTTTGCTGCAAGGCCGCTCTGCAGGCTGCATCCCTGAACGTGTTCATCAACACCAAGACCCTGAAGAACCGGGAAGTTGCTGAGGAGATGAACGCCAAGGCTCTGGGCATGCTGGATAAGTACGGCGCTATGGCCGACGAGATCTTCAATACTGTAAAAGCTGGTTTTGGTGTCTGATTTTCACTGTCATTGCGAGCCAGTCCGCAGACTGGCGTGGTGACCGAAGGGAATGCCCGTAGTGCAATCCCCATAATTGAAGGAGATTGCCACGTCGCTTCGCTCCTGGCAATGACATCATAAATACTTTTTTTGGAGGAAATAGAAATGGCTAAAAGACTGCTGGGCAAGGAAGTCAACGAGGCTCTGGTTGCTTCCCTGCAGACCCGTGTTGCTGCCCTGAAGGATAAGGGCGTTACCCCCACTCTGGGCATCATCCGTCTGGGCGAGAATCCTTCCGACCTGTCCTACGAGAAGGGCGCTACCAAGCGCGCTGCTGAGGTGGGCATCGAGGTCAAGAACTACATCCTGCCCGAGGAAACCACCCGGGAAGAGCTGCTGGCTCTGATCGACGAGATCAATGCTGACGCTTCCGTACACGGCGTTCTGATGTTCCGTCCCCTGCCCAAGCACCTGCGTGCTTACAACGATGAGATCTGCAACCGTCTGGATCCCAAGAAGGACGTGGACTCCATGACCAGCCTGTCCAACGCTGGCATCTACGAGAACCGCTCCGATCTGGGCTTCCCCCCCTGCACCGCTCAGGCCTGCATCGAGATCCTGGACTACTACGGCTACGAGTACAGCGGCAAGCGCGCAACCGTTATTGGCCGCTCCCTGGTCATCGGTCGTCCCATCTCCATGATGCTGATGCACCGCAACTGCACCGTTACCACCATCCATACCCGCACCAAGGATCCCATGGCTTACCTGCCCTACTCCGACCTGATCATCTGCGCTGCCGGCGTTCTGAACTCTGTTACCGCTGATATGGTTCGTCCCGGTCAGACCGTCATCGATGTTTCCATGAACTGGAACCCCGAGAAGATCACCTCCAAGGGCAAGGGCGGCATGTCCGGCGACTGTGCCTTCGACGAGGTGGAGCCCATTGTTGAGGCCATCACCCCTGTCCCCGGCGGTGTCGGCGCTGTTACCACCACCGTGCTGATGAAGCATGTGGTCATTGCTGCTGAACGTGCTTAACCTTTACCAATACCAAAAAAGAGGCTGCCTGCTGGCAGCTTCTTTTTTATGCCTGCGGCGGGACTGGATCCATCAAATGCAAATGTCCGGTGGATATTTGCTCAATTCCGGCTGGACGGAATCGACACCATAATGTAACGAGTCCTACCATCGGTACTGTCAAAGTAGGTTGGTCTGGTGCTTACTGCCCAATGATACCAGCCTGAGCATTTTTCGGATAAGCAGGCAGAATCCCTTTGGCAGGGAAAGACGTTTTTTGTACCTCGATCTGCGCTCCAAAGAAATAGTCTCTTTGCCCATGAGAAAATTTTCTCATGGGCTTAAATATTTGCAAACGCAAACAAAACTTTAACATTCGTGTGCTATACTAACTATAATTCCTTTATTTGGAGGTTTGGAGCATGTTCCGTATTTTAGTGGTAGAGGACGACCGGGATTTAAACCGCACGGTATGTACCTTCCTGAATTCCAGCGGCTACAAAGCAACGGGCTGTCTTAGTGCCAGCGAAGCCTATGATGCTATGTATGATCAGCTATTTGATCTGATCGTATCGGACATCATGATGCCCGGCATTGACGGCTTTGAATTTGCAAAAACGGTGCGTTCTCTCAATGAGAATATCCCGATTCTGTTCATGACCGCACGGGATGACTTTGCGTCCAAACAGCGGGGCTACCGGATCGGTGTGGACGATTACATGGTCAAGCCCATCGATCTGGATGAACTGTTCCTGCGGATCGGCGCGCTGCTGCGCCGGGCCAAAATCGCTTCTTCCCGGAGGTTGAACGTGGGCAGCTTCTCCATGGATATGGACGAGCATATCGCCATGCTTGCAGACGAAGAGATTAACCTTACCAACCGGGAATTCAACATTCTCTATAAGCTGCTGAGTTATCCCAAGAAAACCTTCACCCGTCAGCAGCTGATGGACGAATTCTGGGATGCGGATACCAATACAGCTCCCAGAGCGGTGGATGTGTATATGACAAAACTCCGGGCAAAGCTTTCTGACTGCACGGATTTTGAAATCAAAACAGTCCACGGTCTGGGCTACAAGGCGGTGATCAAATGAGGAAGCCGAAATTTAAACAGTTTCTCAGGGCCATTAACAATTATATCGTGTTCTTTCTCATTGTTGCCTTTGCGGTTACCTGCTGCATGCTGCTGTTTGTGACGGTACTGGCGGATACCATGGGCCTGGTGTTCACCCGGGAAAATATGACGGAGGCGGCCAAGCTGACCTTCGGCAATGTGATCGTGCTGACCGTCATTTCCGCAACCATCGACTATGTACGCAGAAAGCAGATGGTGGAAAAGCCGGTTCGGCAGATCATGGCAGCACTGGATCAGGTGATGATGGGAGATTTCACTGTCCGCATTGAACCGGTGAAAGAGTTTGCCGGAGAAACCGGTTTCAATGAGATCATCAAAGCCATCAACAAAATGACCGCGGAGCTGGCGGGCACGGAGACATTGCGTAGCGATTTCATCGCCAACGTTTCCCATGAGCTGAAAACGCCTCTGGCCGTCATGGGTAATTATGCCACCATGCTGCAAAAGCCCGGCCTGTCGGAAGAAGACCGGGTCGAGTATGCGAAAGCCATTTCCCAAAGCGCCCGGCGGCTGGCTGCTCTGATCACCAACATTTTAAAGCTGAACAAACTGGAAAACCAGCAGATTTTCCCGCAGCTGGATGAATATGATCTGGGAGAGCAGCTCTGTGAAAATTTACTGCAGTTTGAGGAAGTCTGGGAAAAAAAGAATTTAAACATTGAAACGGATATCGAGGAGAATGTCCGCATCCGGTCGGATGCCGAACTGCTCAGCCTGGTCTGGAACAATCTGATTTCCAATGCAGTCAAATTCACCCCGGAAGAAGGCACAATTGGTGTCAGCCTGAAAACGGAAGGCGATCTGGTGGTGGTTTCCGTCCGGGATACCGGCTGCGGCATTAAACCGGAAGTGGGACAGCATATTTTTGAAAAATTCTATCAGGGGGATACCTCCCATGCTACCCAGGGCAACGGGCTTGGTCTGGCGCTGGTAAAACGGGTGGTGGATATCCTGAACGGGGAAATCAGTGTCCAGAGTGTATACGGTCAGGGAAGCACATTTACTGTGAAATTCAGGAGATAAGCCATGAAAAAACCGGATATGAAAAAAGGCTGGGACGCTTTCCTTCAATGGAAGGGCTGGAAAGCAATGGCCTCTTTCTGCGTAAAAGGCTGGAAGGGGATAGTGTGCTGGCCCGGCTGGAAGATCCTCTTTGAACTGCCGCTGCTTTGGCTGACAGTTCTGAGCATTGGGTGTGCAGTGGGACTGGTATGGGTTTTTACTGCTGGACTGAAAAACAGCCCGGTGGGCTACTGCCTGTATCCGCTGTCTGCTTACTGCCTGACAGCCCTTTGCGTCAGGCTTCCCGGTGCTGCTCGGGACGGAAAAGAATGGATTTCCGCGCATCCCCGGGTTGCCTCTGTTCTCCGGAACACCGACCGAAAATTTACCCGGAAGCTATACCGGGAACAGATCATCAACTTTGCCTACGGCAGCTATAAAATCGGTGCCGGTATCGTTTATGGCTCTGCTTGGATCGGCTGCGACGGTATTTATAACTTTGTCCAGGCACTGATCCAGCTGTTTCAGATTCTCCGCAGAAAACAGGCCGGAACGCTGGAGCAGCAGTGGAAGTCCTACCGTTTCTGCGGCGTTCTGATCCTGCTGATGCATCTGACGCTGATCGGCCTTGTGTTTCAGATGGTCAACTGGAACCGGGCAGTGGAGCAGGGGGAGATTCTGGTTATTACCACGGCGTTCTTTGCCTTTTATAAAATGATTACTTCCTTTATTCGCATTGCCAAAGATAGAAAGCATGTTCGTCCCGTGGATTCCTCTATCCGGATGCTGAATTTGGCTCAGGCATTTTTCGCAATCTTCTCCTTGCAGGCCAGTATGTTCCATACCTTTGGAACCGGACAAGACTGGGAGCATCTGATGAACATTCTGACCGGCTGTGGCGTATGCCTGCTGATCGTCAGCATCGGCATCTATATGATCTGTCGGGGAAACCGGGAAATCAAAAAATTACGGGAGATCAGTTATGGAGAATCATTCTTTTGAATATACCTACTCCGCCCAGCAACAGCAGGAGGTGGAGGCCATTCGGAAAAAATACCTTCCCAAAGAGGAAGATAAGATGGAGAAGCTGCGCAGACTCCATTACTCTGCCACGCAAAAGGCCCAGGCAGCGTCCATTGCCATGGGTGTTCTGGGCACACTGATTCTGGGTACCGGCATGAGTCTGTGCATGACGGAATTGGGGGCAGCGCTGGGGCATCTGGCAATGGTGATCGGTATTCTGGTAGGCCTTTTGGGGCTTGTCATGGTTGCGCTGGCATATCCTGTGTATAATATTGTTCTAAGGAAAGAACGTCAGCGGATCGCTCCGGAGATTTTGCGGCTGTCGGAGGAACTGCTTCAGTAAACGGTGCAGGGATTTGAGATTTTCTCGAATCCCTGCTTTTTAATGTTTTGGAAACATAAAACAAAGATTCCGAAAATGTCCCTGAATTAGAATACAGCCATACAATAAAACTGACTGGACGGAAAAGTAAAAAACTGCAGCCCATCCCCCATGAGCCACCGTTACCTGGTACTTGGTGAGCAGGCTGGTCAGGTTTTCCATAATGGTCTTGCACGGAAATAAACGAATCGCAAACGGAAATCCGCAGATGGAGATTGCTCTGTCTGCGGATTAAAGTTTTTAATTGAATATCAGTATAAAAAATACTATGAAATGTTGCAAAGCAAATACAAATGTATTACAATGAGAACATCAGGAGGTGTAACCATATGGAAAAACCTGTTTTGCGAATCACGCCCAAGAAGTACGCGGGAGAGACTACCATTGTCTCCATGCGTATGTCGAAGGAACTGTTAAAGGATATTGATGCGGTGGCCAATGTCACGGGCCGCAACCGCAATGAAATACTCACCATGAGTCTGGAATTTGCTCTGAATCATATGGAGATCGTCATGAAGGAAAGAGAGGAAACCTAAATGGCTGTGATCAAGTGTAAAATGTGCGGCGGCGATCTGGTTCTTGTGGAGGGCCAGAGCGTTGCGGAATGTGAATATTGCGGAAGCCGGCAGACGGTGCCTGTTGCGGATAATGAAAAAAAGCTGACTCTGTTTGCCAGTGCGAACAAGCTTCGGCTGAACTGCGAATTTGACCGGGCGGCGGGTATTTACGATGCCATCAAGGCCGAATTCCCCAGCGAGGCGGAAAGCTATTGGGGACTGGTGCTGTGCAAGTATGGCATCGAGTATGTGGATGATCCGGCTACCGGCAAAAAAGTGCCCACCTGTCATCGTCTCAGCTACGACAGCGTGCTGGATGACGCCAATTTGGATCTGGCTATGGAATATGCCGATGCCGTGGCCCGGAAGGTCTACCGGGAGGAAGCCAAGCATCTGGAAAAGCTCCGTACAGGCATTCTGGAGGTCTCCGCAAACGAAAAGCCCTATGACATCTTCATTTGCTACAAGGAAACGGACGAGAATGGTGACCGGACGCTGGACTCTGTTCTGGCCCAGGATCTGTATACAGCCCTGACAGCACAGGGTTACCGGGTCTTCTTCTCCCGGATCACCCTGCAAAGTAAGCTGGGTGAGGCCTACGAACCCTATATCTTTGCGGCCCTGAATTCTGCCAAGGTCATGCTGGCCATCGCCACTGACCCGGAATACTACAGCGCCGTGTGGGTTAAAAACGAATGGAGCCGCTACTTAAAGATCTGCGCTGAGGATAAGTCCAGACATCTGGTTCCCTGCTATAAGGGTATGGATGCCTATGATATGCCCAAAGAATTCCGGCCCCTGCAAGGCGTGGATCTGGGCAAGATGGGCGCGGTACAGGATATCCTCTTCAATATGGAGAAGTATATCCCCCTGAAGAAACAGACTACAACTGTAATACAAGAAAAGGTGGTCGTGGGTGGTACCGGCGGCAGCAACAAGATCGCGTCTCTGCTGGATCGGGGCAACATGGCCCTGGAGGATGGCGACTGGGCCAAGGCGGATAGCTTCTTCGAGGATGTGCTGAACAACGATGCCAGAAATGCCCAGGCTTATATTGGCAAGGCTCTGGCACAGGAGAAGTGCCGGACTATGGATGCCCTGGTGCGCAAGCGTCGGGATGTGTACCAGAATGTCCGTTCTGAGACGCTGTACATCAACGAGAAGTCTGCCTATATTACCGAAATGGCAGAGCAGTTCAGCCTGTCCGGCTATGTGGAGCAGAATACTATCCGGAGGCTGTATCAGCTTGACTTAAGCTATACTTCCGAAGTATCCGGACGGCGGCAGCAGTACCGGGAGGAGGAAAAGTGGTGGGCTGAACATAAGCAGCTTTCCCGGGCGGAAAAATTCGCTGTGGGTGCGGTGGCGGAGAATTTGCAGAGTGAAAAGAAGCACCTGTTCACCCAGCTCAATGACCGGGTAAAGAAGGCCCAGGAGGCCGATGCCCGCTCTGTTGCCAAACTGGAAGCGGCTTATGATGCCCATATTGCCGAAGCTGACAAGCAGGCGGAGACAATTTATAACGATGGTCTTGCCCGCCGGGAGAAGGACTATCAAAACTGGCTGGAACAGGCAAAGAAGGAAACAGAGCCGGATACGCTGAAAAAGCTGGCGGTGAATTTTGCCGGGCTGGCGGACTACAAGGACAGCAGGAACCTCGCGGAACACTGCCGCAAACGGGCTGCGGATGAACAGGCGAAAATCGATGCCGAGAAGGAACGGCAAAGAGCGGCTGCGGAGCAGAAGCGAAAGGCACGGCAGAAGCGGAACAAGAGGATTGCTGTGACGACTGCGGCCTGTGTTGTGCTGGTGGTTGCGGTGACTTTGGTGGTCACGAAGGTGGTTATCCCCGGGAATGCCTATAAGGAAGCGGTTGCGCTGATGGAAAATGGGCAGTATGGGGAGGCAATTGTGGCTTTTGAGGCACTGGGGGATTATAAGGACAGTGCTGAAAAAATCGAAAAATGTGAACTGGCGATTCTGGAAAGACAGTATAATGCAGCCGTTGCTCTGATGGGTGCGGGTAAGTATGAGGAAGCGATTGCTGCCTTTGAAGAATTATCAGGCTATAAGGATAGTTCCGATATGATCGCAGGAAGTAATGAGGCTATGGAGGAACTGCAATTGAAGGCCCAGTATGATGCGGCGGCAGCATTGGCAGAAAGCGGAGAAACCGCAAAGGCGGCGATTGCTTTTGGCAAGTTGAAGTCTTATAGTGATGCTCAGGAGCGGAGCCAGGAACTTTGGGCAGAATGTGGAAAAGAAACTATTAGTGCAGGATATTATCATACTGTGGGTTTACGCAATGATGGAACCGTAGTGGATGTAGGCTCTGACGAGGACGGTCGGCGAGATACCGATCATTGGAAGAATATCATCGAGGTCAGTGCTGGACAGTATCATACCGCAGGCTTGCGTGATGATGGAACGGTGCTGGCTGTAGGTTACAACGAGAATGGTCAATGCAATACCGACCACTGGACAGATATCATAGCCGTCAGTGCAGGAGGTTGGCATACTGTAGGTTTGCGCAGTAATGGGACGGTAGTAGCTGTAGGCATGAATGATAATGGTCAGTGCAATGTAAAAAAATGGACAGACATTGTAGCTGTCAGCGCAGGAAGAAACCACACCGTAGGTTTGCGTAAAGATGGAACCGTAGTGTCTGTAGGTGCTAATGATTATGGTCAATGTAATACCGACAAATGGAGGGATATCATAGCAGTCAAGGCGGGTGGTTATCATACTGTAGGTCTGCGCAGAGATGGGAGTGTAGTGGCCGTAGGTACTAGTGACAACGACCGTTGCTCCACTGAGAAATGGACAGATATTGTAGCTGTCGGCGCAGCAAGTAGCCATACTGTTGCCTTACGTAGTGATGGAACAGTGGTGGCTATAGGCAGCAATAAGTATGGTCAATGCGATACCGAAAATTGGACAGATATTGTAGCCATTAGTACAACAGGTTGGTATACTGTAGGCTTGCGCAGCGATGGAACAGTTGTTGCAACTGGATCGAATAAGTTCAGCCAATGCAATGTCTCTGACTGGACAGATATAAAGCTTCCCTAATAAAAAAGAGGTTCTGCCTTGGGTAAATAAGGTACCCAGCGTGTGCTTAACGCTGGGTCATGGTTCCAGTTCATTTTACCGTAGGGGAGGGTCTTGACCCTCCCGCTAAATAACAGAGTCTGAGTGGTAAAAAAGAAGAAAAGAACCGCTGTGACATAAAGGTTACTGCACATTGTTCGAAAGGTTGCGGGAGGGTCAAGACCCTCCCCTACAGAAAGTAATGCGATTTGATAATAAGCTGCTTAAAATTGACAACCCCAAAACAGTTTGATTAGGAGAAAAAACTATGTCCAAATTTGTAATAGAATGTCCCCAGTGCGGGCGTTATGCCCAGGCAAAAACCGGCTTTTTTGCCCGGAAATTTATTGACTGCGACTGCGGTCACACCATCAATGTCCGCACCGAGCGGATGGTCACCCGTACCTGTCCTCATTGCGGCAACCTGTTTGTCCATGACCAGGCTGACGGCAGGACTGTCCGCTGCCCCGTGTGCCGGGAGTATGTCCAGGCTGCGCTGGATGATGCCAAGCTGGCGGAATTCTCCTGCGAGCAGTGCGGTGTCCGGCTGACCACCAGCAGGGACGCAAGCAGCTATATCTGCCCCGTCTGCGACCATGTCAACGATGTGACGGAACGGCTCAAGACCGAGGCCATCAAAAAGGACGGTCTGGCTTCCATCATCAAGTACGAGGGCGACAACGAGACTCTGGTCTGGAAGCACCCCATTGAGGACTTTAACTTAGGTTCCCAGCTGATCGTCCACGAGAGCCAGGAGGCCATCTTCTTCCGGGACGGCCAGGCATTGGATCTGTTCGGCGCGGGCCGGTATACTCTGGAGACCCAGCAGCTGCCTATCTTGGAAAAACTCTACGATCTGCCCACGGACACCGAGGGAACCTTCCATTCTGAAGTCTACTTTGTCAACATGACCACTCAGATGGGCATCAAATGGGGTACCGATTCCAAGGTGCGGCTGTTTGATCCCATGACTGGTATGCACATTGAACTGGGTGCCTCCGGTGAATTCAACATTCGTGTTACCAATTCCAGAAAGCTTCTGCTGAAGCTGGTGGGAACTACGGCTGGCCTGACCCAGGAGCAGCTGGTGGGCAACGGCAAGAGCTTCTTCCGCTCCATGGTCATGACCCAGGTGAAGAGTTATCTGGCTGCCACCATCCGGGAAAATGCCATCAACGTTCTGGAAATCGATGAGCGGCTCATGGAGCTGAGCGACGCACTGAAGGCCCGGATCACCCCCAGACTGGCAGAATACGGTCTGGAACTGGCAGACTTCTTCGTGGCAAGAGTGGTTACCCCCGACGATGACCCCAATTTCCGGAAGATGAAGCAGCAGTTTGCCGACCAGTACTTAAACATCCGGGAAGAACAGATCCGCAAGACAATCGCTGTCGCCGAAGCCGAGCGCAAGGCTGTGGAAGCCCAGACTGCCGCCCGGATGAAAATCATCGGCGCAGAGGGCGATGCGGAAGTCATCAGAATCAAAGCCCAGGCAGAAGCCGAAGCCTACAAAGCCAAAGCCTTTGCCGAAGCTGCCGAAATGCAGGCTAAGGGCTACAACCAGCGGGATGTGATCCAGGCCGATGTCCAGAAGGCCTATGCCGATGCCCTGGGTCAGATGGGTGCTAACGGCGGCGGTGCGGGCTTAGGCGATATCGCCGGACTGGGTGTGACATTGGGCGCATTGGGCGGTGTCATGGGCATGACCAAAGAGGCCATGGCTCCCATGTTCGGCCAGCAGACCGCCCCTGCACAGCCCACCGGTTGGAACTGCACCTGCGGCGAAACCAATATCCAGAGCAAATTCTGCCCCGAGTGCGGTGCAAAGAAGCCCGAACCGAAACAGGGCTGGAACTGCCCAGAGTGCGGCAAAATGAACATTACCAGCAAATTCTGCCCCGAATGCGGTACCAAAATGCCCAGCGAAACCTGGGATTGCCCCGAATGCGGCGAGAAGAATATCAAAACCAAATTCTGCCCGGAGTGTGGACATAAGAAAGGCTGATGGCCATGGCAGTGATCCGATGTAAAATGTGCGGCGGTGATCTGGTATTGACACCGGATTCTTCCGTTGCCGAATGTGAATACTGCGGCACGGTGCAGACTGTGCCGACGGTGGACAATGAGAAAAAACTGAGCCTGTTCAACCGGGCGCACCGGCTGCGCCGGCTTTGTGAGTTTGACAAGGCGGCGGGGGTCTACGAGCAGATCGTGGCGGAATTTCCCGAGGAGGCGGAAGCCTACTGGGGTCTGGTGCTCTGCGATTATGGCATTGAATATGTGGATGATCCCGCAGATGGGAAGAAGATCCCCACCTGCCACCGCAGCTCTTATGCCAGCGTTATGGAAAATAAGGATTATTCCCTGGCCCTGGAATATGCGGATGCCTCTGCCCGGAAGCTGTACCGGCAGGAGGCTAAGCAGATCGAAGAACTGCGAAAAGGCATTCTGACGGTTTCCGGTAAGGAAGCGCCCTATGATATTTTTATCTGCTACAAGGAGACCGACGAAGAAGGCAACCGAACCCTGGACAGTGTTCTGGCCCAGGATATCTACAACGCCCTGACGGAAAAGGGCCTGCGGGTCTTCTTCTCCCGGGTCAGTCTGGAAGACAAGCTGGGACAGGAATATGAGCCTTACATCTTCGCGGCGCTGAATTCCGCCCGGATCATGCTGGTGGTGGGCACGGATTATGAGCGGTTCCAGGCAGTGTGGGTGAAGAATGAATGGAGCCGGTTCCTAAAACTCATGGAAGTGGATAAGAACCGCTATTTGATTCCCTGCTTCCGGGATATCGATGCTTACGATATGCCCACGGAGTTTGCCCGGTTCCAGGCCCAGAATTTGGGCAAGGTGGGTGCCATTCAGGATCTGCTCCGGGGCATTGACAAGCTGCTGCCCAAAAAGAAGCAGGTCACGGTGATACAGGAGCGGGTTCTGGTCAGTGAAAATCCCAATACGGCCCCGCTGCTGCGCCGGGCTGTGCTGTTCCTGGAAGACCGGGACTGGGATTCTGCGGACAAGTACTGCGAAAAGGTGCTGGATATGGAGCCGGAGAACGGGGATGCCTACTTCGGTAAGCTGATGGCGGAGTACCACATCAGCCGGGAAGAGGAGCTGGAACGCATCGAGCCGGCCTGCTTAGACAGCGCCAATTACCAGAAGGCCCTGCGCTTCGGCGATGAAGCTTTGCTGGAAAAGCTGGAAGGGATCCGCAAGGATACCGTTTACCATATGGCGAAAAAGCTGGCGGCTCGGAAGGACGGTCGGGAGAAGGCCAATCTCCGGGAAGCCATCGCCCAATTGCAGACCATCCCCGGCTGGCGGGACAGCGTTCAGCAGATTGAAATCTACCGCAGCACCGTCCGGGAAATGGAAGCCCGGGAGGAAGCGGAAGAAGTGGAACAGCAGCGAAAAGCACAGCTTGCCCGGCAGCAGCGGAAAGAAAGGCAGCAGCAGGAGCAGAAAAAAGCGGCGGAATTTGGACATAAGCTGAAAATCATCCTGCCGGTTGTGTGCGCCATGGTGATTCTGGCGATTCTGGTGAATACGGTTGTGGTTCCCATGTTGACGGGAAAGAAGGAGGAAACTCTACCTGTTTCCATGCAGACGGAGATTCCCGAAGCAGAAGAAGCAGAAGAACCTGTTTCACCGGAATATGCCGCGGCGGAGGAACTGTATCAGCAGGGAAGAATTGCGGAGGCCGCCATTGCCTTCGGCAAGCTGGGAGATTACAGCGATGCCCGGGAGCGTTCGTTTGCGCTGTGGGACAAAGTTGCTGTGCGGAATACCGTTGCCGTGGGCAGCTTCCATACGCTTGCGCTTAAGAATGACGGAACGGTGTACGTTGCAGGTGAGAATGTATCGAACTGGAATACCATGACCCAGAAGGCTGAACGGATCGATGAAGAATACAGCCAATGCGATGTAGCTGACTGGTCAGATATCGTCGCAGTCAGCGCATACGGTGTGAACTCCGTTGGTTTAAAAGCGGATGGCACTGTAGTCATTGCCGGAAGAATAGAACAAATCGGTCTTAAAGAGGAAATCGATGGGTGGCAGGATATTGTCTCTATTTCTGTCAGGGGTAATAATGTGCTGATGGGATTGAAAATGGATGGAACCGTTGTCACTGCGTCAAAGTACGTAGATGTTCCTGACATCTCTGGCTGGTCAGATATCATTGCTGTCGAAGCCGGTGGGCATTTGGTCGGATTGAAATCCGACGGCACAGTCGTGGCGGCAGGCGACAATCAAAGAGGGCGGTGTGATGTAGAAAGCTGGACAGATATCATTAAAATCAGCAATGGTGGAAACTATACTGTCGGTCTGAGGGCAGACAACACCGTAGTCGCAACCGGTCAGAATGAATACGGTCAGTGCAATGTGCAGAATTGGGCAGATATTGTCGATGTTACCGCAAAGGGACACTATTCCACCATCGGCGTGAAGTCAGATGGTACCACCGTCATGGCAGGCAGAAGTCTGGGATGGTATAACACGCAAAAATGGACGGACATAGTAACTGTTGCTGCAAGTGAGAATCATGCAGTGGGTTTAAAATCAGACGGCACCCTGGTTTCTACAGGCAGCAACCAGTTTGGACAGGGTGATGTCTCTGACTGGGCCGGTATTAAGCTTCCTGTATCCTCAAAAGCGGCAGAATCTTTTGCTTATGGAGAAACAGAAGACTTCCCGGCCTACATGGGACTCACTGTCCAGAGTTTTGCCGGGCAGGCGGGTGCTTATGTGGTGGATGTGGATAAAGGCGGTGTGGCTGAGTTCGCCGGGATCCAGCCTAAGGACATCATTATTGCCCTGGACGGGCATTCCATTGAGGACGTGACTGCGCTGACCCGGGCTCTGCGCAGCTACAGGGCAGGAGACAACGCCAACGTGAAGCTGATCCGGGATGGGAAGCAGTTGTCTGTGGAGATCATCCTGGACAGCCAGCCCTGAAAAGACAAAGGAGTGAAATAACATGAGAAAAGATATGAAGCACGCTTTGATCGCCCTGGGGGTATTGCTGGCGGTGTATTTCCTGCTGATTTTTGTGATCCCCTTCCCGAAGGTGGCGGAGCGGCTCATCGGCGTGGGCTTTACGCTGATCGCCTTCGCGGTGGCGGGTTACACCTGCTATGTGGCCTTTCTGAAAAAGCCCGATGCCAGAAGCCGGTTTTATGGCTTCCCTCTGGCGAAGCTGGGCTTTGGATATCTGGCCTTCCAGGTGATCGCCGGAGTGCCCTTCATGATCTGGGGTGCCTACATACCCTGGTGGGTCAGCGTGGCGGTGTTTGCTGTTGCTCTGGCAGCGGTGACTCTGGGCCTCATCAGCGTGCAGGCCGTGGTGGAGGAAATCCATGTCCAGGATGTAATGCTTAAAAAGGACGTAAAACTCATGCGTTCTTTGCAGTCCAAGGTCAACCAGATGGCAGCCCAGTGCGACAACCCCGATGCCGCAGCAGCTGTGAAGCAGTTTGCCGAGGAAATGCGCTACTCTGATCCCGTCAGCAGCGATTCCCTGACGGAAATCGAGGCCGACCTGAGTGCTGCCGTGGACGAACTCCAGGCTGCCATTGCAGACGGCGACAGCAATGCCGCCAAACAGCTTTGCCGCAAAGCCGCCGGGATCCTTTCTGAGAGAAACCGCCTGTGTAAGCTGAATAAGTAAGAAAATGCAGGCAGATACGGTCTTGGTATCTGCCTGCATAATTTCTTCTTTCCGGTGCCGCATTTGCTTGACTTTCTGCTGGTTTTGTTTTATAAAGTAACATGAAGAAAACTATGGTTTTAGTCCAACGGGAGTCGAACCCGCATCGGTTTTGACGGGCGGATTTCCGCCCATACATCGCAATTGTCCTTGACAATACGCCGAGTATTCCCTGCGTCCAATTTCTCGTCTGGACGAAAATCCGCTCCGGCAAAACTGCT
>JAGBAI010000176.1 GCA_017939025.1 Oscillospiraceae bacterium | reverse complement strand
TATCGAAGTTTTGGAGGTGTAACACCATGCTGAAGATTGGTATTCAGTTCTTCGCTCACCACAAGGGCGGCGGTTCCACCAAGAACGGCCGTGACTCCGAGGCTAAGCGCCTGGGCGTCAAGCGTGCAGACGGTCAGTTCGTTCTGGCTGGCAACATTCTGGTTCGCCAGAGAGGTACCCATATCCATCCCGGTGTCAACGTTGGTATCGGCAAGGATGACACCCTGTTCGCTCTGGTTGACGGTACCGTCAAGTTCGAGCGCAAGGGCAAGGATCGCCGTCAGTGCTCCGTTTACGCTGAGCAGTAATTGGTTTCAAAAAAGCTGCCGCAAGTTTCTTGCGGCAGCTTTTTTTAAAGTTGACAGTTGAGAGTTGACAGTTGGCAGTTTTTTGTCCCGGAATCGGGGAAATATAACTGTCAACTGTCCATTGTCAACTGTCAACTGATAAACGAAGGAGGATTTTAAACTATGTTTGTAGATAAAGTACGGATCACCGTTATCGGCGGCCGCGGCGGCGACGGTGCGGTGGCCTTTCACAGAGAAAAATATGTGGCTTCCGGCGGCCCTGACGGTGGTGACGGCGGCCACGGCGGCAGTGTCATCCTGCGGGTCTCCGACCACATGACCACCCTGCTGGATTTCCGCTATAAGCGCAAGTATGCTGCCCAGGCGGGTGTCAACGGCCAGGGACGGAAGATGGCCGGCAAGCGGGGAGAGAATCTGATCATTGAGGTTCCCAGAGGTACCGTTGTCCGGGATGCGGAATCCAATCAGATCATCGTGGATATGTCTACCGGTGAGGATTTCATCATTGCCAAGGGCGGTCGCGGCGGCTGGGGCAATGCCCACTATGCAACCCCCACCCGTCAGGTTCCCCGGTTTGCCAAGGCCGGTCTTAAGGGCCAGGAGCGGGATATCATTCTGGAACTGAAACTGCTGGCTGACGTGGGCCTGGTAGGCTTCCCCAACGTGGGTAAGTCCACTCTGCTGAGTGTTACCTCCAATGCCCGGCCCAAGATCGCCAATTATCACTTCACCACCCTGTTCCCCAATCTGGGTGTGATTTATGTTGACGAGGGCGTTTCCTTCGTCATGGCAGATATCCCCGGCATCATCGAGGGCGCAGCAGAGGGAGCTGGCCTGGGACATGATTTCCTGCGGCACATTGACCGCTGCCGTCTGCTGGTGCATATTGTGGACGTTTCCGGCAGCGAGGGCCGGGACCCTGTGGAGGATTTCCATGCCATCTGCGAGGAACTGCATAACTATTCCATCGACCTGGGTGACCGCCCCATGATCGTGGCTGCCAATAAAATTGATATTATGGATCCCGATTCCGACAATCTGGAGCGGCTGCGCAAGGCTGTGGAGGAAAAGGGCTGTGAGCTGTATGAGATCAGCGCCGGTACCACCCAGGGTACCCGGAATCTGATGCGGACTGTGGCAGAAAAGCTGCGCACCCTGCCTCCTGTGACTATTTATGAGCCGGAGTATGTGGAAGTTGTGGAAGCCCCTGCGGATCCCAGCGCTTTCGACATTGAACACTATGGCAACACCTGGCTTATCACCGGCCGTTGGCTGGAACGTCTGGTACAGAATATCAATTTTGATGACTACGAGTCCCGGAACCACTTTGACATGCAGCTGCGCAAAGTGGGCCTGTTTAAGCGTCTGGAAGAAATGGGCATTCAGGACGGCGATACGGTGGATATTTACGATTTGGAATTCGAGTATCAGAGATAAAAAGTTTTTGTGCTTTTTTGAAGAAAGTATTTGCCATTTTCGACTGCATCTTATATAATGACAGGGATACCCATTGTATCCCTGTTATTTTCTTCTAAGGAGCTGCCGACCATGATCCGGAATCTGAATCAAATGACTTTCCAGGGCTTTGGCACTGTACCGCCGGAGCGGAACCAAAGTGCGCAATATTTTGATAAAAACGCAGCCAAAACCTGTGCGTTGTCCGAGGCTGGGGCTGTGGTTTGCAGAGCGCGGACAGAGGTCTGGGTCACCAGCGGCAGCGGTATGAGTGTTTTGTCTGTCAGCCGGGATGGGGAGCAATACCAGGAATTTTATCTGGATAAGCCGGCCTGTATTTTGCCGGGAATCTATTTTTCTTTGAGCCCTTTTATGGGGGAGGCTACGGCGCTGATGTTTTCCAGGGAAGAGCCGGAAACCTTAAACAGCCGCAGTCTGAATGACCTGCGTCTTGCCCATCAGCTGCGGGTGGACAGCATTTATACCTTCTTCTATCACGAAAAAGAGCAGGGTTTTCTGTTCCCCGGTGAGGCACATCCCATGGCGGAACTGACCTATGTGGATCAGGGTTCCATGCACTCGGTGGTGGAGGGACAGGATCTGCTGCTGAAACAGGGCGACCTGGTGGTCTATGGCCCCGGACAATGGCATATGCAGTATGCCGATATCGGTGTGGCGCCCCGGTATGTGACCATCTCCTTTGCCATCAGCGGCCTGGAGCTGGCACCGCTGCTGAACAGAAAATTTGCGGCACCCCAGAAAGTTGTGTCGTTGCTGCAAAAAATGCTGCAGGAACAGGAACGGATGGATGCCTATTCCAACGATATTATCCTGTCCCAGCTGAATCTGCTGCTGCTTCTGCTGCTGCGGGAGTCCACCGCACCAAAGGGAGGCAAACTTCAGACCTCCAATGCCATCCATTCGGAAAACGAGATCATCCGCCAGGCCCAGCAGTTTATCTCTTCCCACATCCGGGAAAAACTGTCGGTGCCCCTGGTTGCCCGGCAGGTGGATGTGAGCCCCAGTTATCTGACGGCACTGTTCCATAAGAATTTGCAGATATCTCCCGGTGAGTATATCCGCCGCATCAAGCTCCAGGAGAGCAAGCAGATGATCCGGGAAAACAACTTAAACTTTACGGAGATCGCCGCAGAGCTGCAATATTCCACCGTGCACCATTTCTCCCGGCAGTTTAAGGAGAAATTCGGTATTACCCCTACGGAATATGCCAAATCTGTCCGGTAAATCCAAAACCCGAACCGCTTGCTGGTTCGGGTTTTTTAAGATTGGATTAAGAATCCTTAAATTCATTTGTACTTTGTTGACAGAAACAAAGCTGTGGGATAAACTGGAAAAAACAACAGAAAGAAGGTTTCTTATGAAGAAAATTCTGGGGACGCTGCTGGCAATGCTGATGCTGCTGACCGGCTGCGCCAAAGAGAATGTGGTTCTGGAAACCACCCCGCCAACCGGATCCGCAACGGTGAACTCGGTGGATGCTTTCCTGGAGGCGTTGGAGACCGGGGCAGAAATTACGCTGGAGCCGGGGTGCTACGACCTGTCCACAGCGTCGGATTATGGCATGGAGACGGACAATCCCTGGTATTTCTGGGAGCACAGCGGGGATGGGTATACCCTGACACTGACGGGGATTCACGATCTGACCATCCGGGGCAATGGCGCGGAACTGGTGACACAGCCCCGTCATGTCAACGTGCTGGCTCTGGACAGCTGCCACAATGTAGTTCTGGAAGGGTTCAATGCCGGACATACGGAGGGTGCCGAATGTGCAGGCGGTGTAATTTATGCCAAAGATTGCGGGGAAGTCCGCCTGAAGAATGTGGGACTGTATGGCTGTGGTACCACCGGTCTGTGGCTGGATGGCTGCATCGGTGTAACTCTGGAGGACAGCGAGATCTATGACTGTTCCTATACCGGAGTGGATGCCAGCATGACGGAGGGCTTGACCATTCGCAACTGCACCTTCCATGACATTGGCGATGTCCGGGGCAATCTTGAGGCGGTCTTTTATCTGGACCGCTGCAAGGATGTGACCATTACGGACTGTAAGGTATCCGATAATCATGTGGTCTGGCTGGTGAACGCAGACCCCGGCGCAGGCATTGAACTGCGGGATACAGTCTTTGAGCGGAACCGGGTGGAGAATGCGGCCTTTGCCTCCCAGGGCAGCGGACTGGTGATGGACGGCTGCACCTTTGTGGACAATGTGATCCACCGCTGGTGCGAAGACGTTGACATGACCATTCTGGACGGTACGGGCAAAACCTGGACGGAGAACAGCTTAAATGCCTGGTATTCCTCCGAAACACCGCAAAAACCCGCCGGAGACAGATCGGAAGTAAAGGTCAGCACGGTGGATGAACTGATCGGGGCACTGGCACCGGATACGGAGATCGTTCTGGCGGACGGCGTTTACGACCTGAGCACTGCTGAAGGCTATGGCACTGCATCCACGGATTATTATTTCTGGTCTGAAGAATTCGATGGCCCCAGTCTCGTTCTGACGGGGATCCACAATCTGGTGATCCGCAGTGAGAGCGGAGACGTGACCAAGTGCACCCTCTCCGCAGTGCCCCGGTATGCCAATGTGCTGTCCTTCCGCCACTGCAGCAGCATTGCGGTTCAGGGCATTACCGCAGGACATACGGTGGAGCCGGGCTACTGCATGGGCGGTGTCCTGAATTTTGAAGGCTGTGATGCGGTGCTGGTGGAAAACTGCGGCCTGTATGGCTGCGGTATCCTGGGAATCCAAGCCAGCGTCAGCAGCGATATTACCGTAAAGCACTGTGATATTTACGAGTGCAGCTACGGCGGCATCCAGATGGGCGAGGTCAACGGTGTCAGCATTGAAAACTGCCTCTTCCGGGATCTGGGCGGCGACAGCATGAGCTTCTATGACTGCCGCAATGTAAAGGTGGACGGGGAAAGTATCTCCGGCAATACCCGGATCGAATAAAAGAAAAGGGCCTGCCAAATCGGCAGGCCCAACGTTGTTATTTCTTTCGAACCATAAAGAAACCGATGAGATTGCTTCCCATGGTCAGCACATCGAAGGTGGAGGCAACATAATTGCGGTAATAGATGTCGTAGATCAGCCACATGATCTGGGTGGAAATGATCACGATTTTCAGCGTGGATTCCTTTTTCGTATCCAGAAACCAGGTGAACACTGCCGCTGCCAGAATGGGCAGCCAGCAGATGAGGCCGTCTCCCAGTGCTTTCAGAGACAGCAGAACCTGCAATGCGATAAAAAAGAGCTTCAGGGCTGTGGTGACGTTGTGCTTTGCGAATACCAGATTACGCAGAATGCTCACAATATTGGAGATGAAACCGCTGACACCGCCCAGCAGCAGATTTCCCAGCCCCATAAACGCGCACTGTACGGATTGGGCCAGGAGAATTTGGGATTTCTTTTTCAAAAGACCGATGCCCACCATGATCAGACATCCAATCATGGAAACACCGTTGCCGATGACAAGCAGATTCATGAAAAGTCCTCCGGTAAAAGATTTACCCCAAGATTATAGCAGTGGCCCTATGCGGTGTCAAGGGAAGTCCCCTTGCGAAATAATGGAAACTGTTATATAATAAAGCAAAGTTTATCTGGAGGAAATGACATGGAATTTAAGGTACTTGCCGTGGGAGATGTGGTAGGAAATCCGGGCCTTGAGCGGGTGCGGCGGTCTTTGCGGCAGCTGAAGCGGAAATGCAGTGCGGATTTTGTCGTGGTCAACGGGGAAAATGCTGCGGTTGTGGGCATTACACCCAACCAGGCCGAGGATATTCTGGATGCGGGGGCTGACTGCATCACCATGGGGAACCACACCTGGAGCAAGCGGGATATTGTGGATTATATGGATGACTGTCCCCAGATCATCCGCCCTGCCAACTATGCGCCCCAGGTTCCGGGCCGGGGCTGGCAGGTTTTCGAGACAAAGGCGGGGGATGTGGCGGTGATCGATCTCATCGGCCGGTGCAATATGGACTATGGCCCGGACAATCCCTTCCTGATGATCGAGAAGATCCTTAAGGAAGTCAAAGCGAAGATCATTCTGGTGGAGCTTCACGCGGAGGCAACTTCGGAAAAGCTGGCTATGGGCTACATGCTGGACGGGCGCGTTTCCGCAGTCTGGGGCACCCATACCCATGTGCCCACAGCGGATGCCCGCGTGTTGCCAAAAGGAACGGGCTATGTGACGGATCTTGGTATGACCGGCCCTAAGGAGTCGGTTTTGGGAATCAAGCCGGAATTGTCCATTGCCAAATTTCAGGGTGACCTGCCGGAGCGCTACCGCTGGGCGGAGGGAGCGACAAAAATGGAAGCGGTGCTGTTTACCATTGACAGCGCCACAGGAAAATGCCTGAAAGCAGAAAGGGTGGATCAATGGGACTGAAAATACTGCACAGTGCCGACTGGCATCTGGATACACCTTTTACGGGATTCACGGATGCCCAGCGGAGCCTGTTAAAGAAAGAACAGCAGGAACTACCGGGACGGATCGCGGAGCTTTGCCGCCGGGAAAGCTGTGACCTGGTTTTGTTGGCAGGGGATATTTTTGACGGCAGCCCCAGCCGGGATACATTGGAAACGGTAAAAAAAGCGCTGAGGGACTGCGTGGTGCCGGTGGCCATTGCGCCGGGAAATCACGATTTCTGTGACCATAAGAGTGTGTGGATGACGGAAACATGGCCGGAAAATGTGTATATTTTTAAGGGCGGCCTGGAAGCGGTCACCATTCAGGCACTGGATTGCCGGATCTATGGCGCTGGTTTTCAGAGCATGGATTGTGAGAGCTTGCTGGCAGGCTTCGAGGCGGAAGGAGAAGAAAGCTACTGTGTGGCGGTGCTCCATGGAGATCCTATGCAGAAAAATTCTCCTTATAATCCCATTACCGCCAATCAGGTTCGCGCCTCCGGACTGGATTATCTGGCTCTGGGTCATATCCATAAGGCAGGGGCTTTCCGGGCGGGCAATACCCTGTGTGCCTGGCCTGGCTGCCCTATGGGACGGGGCTGGGATGAGACCGGAGAAAAGGGTGTCTGTATTGTGACCCTGGAAGAAGAATCCCAGATCCAGGCGGTGAGTCTGGACACCATCCGCTTCTTTGAAATGGATGTACCTGTGGGAACGGATCCGGAGGCTGCTCTGGAAGAGGCCCTGCCTGTGGTGGGAACACAGGATTTTTACCGGATCAATCTGACGGGTGACGGGCCGGTGGATGTGAAAGCATTGACGGCAGCCTTTGGGGATTTTCCCAATCTGGAACTGCGGGACCGGACGGATCCGCCGGTGGATATCTGGGCGGACTGCGATGAGGATTCTTTGGAGGGTATCTATTTCGGAATGCTGAAAAAGGCCATGGAAAATGATCCGGAAAATGCCCATCGGATCCAGCTGGCGGCGGAGATTTCCCGGAAGCTGCTGGGCGGAAGGGAGGTCAGCCTGTGAGAATCTATAAAATGACCGCTACCTTCGGCAAGCTGGAACATGCAACACTGACGCTGGAACCGGGACTCAATATCATCACAGCACCTAACGAATGGGGCAAAAGCACCTGGTGCGCTTTCCTGGTGGCGATGCTCTATGGCCTGGACACCCGGGCCAAGACCACAAAGAATACTCTGGCAGATAAAGAACGCTACGCCCCCTGGTCCGGCAGTTCCATGGCGGGCCGTATTGACTTGAACTGGAATGGCCGGGATATTACCATTGAGCGGCGAACCAAGCGCCGGGTGCCGCTGGGGGAATTCCAGGCCTATGAGACGGAGAGCGGCCTGCCAGTGGAAGAATTGACCACCGGAAACTGCGGTCAGATGCTTCTGGGGGTGGAACAGAGCGTATTCTGCCGGGCAGGCTTTATCAAACACGCAGACCTTCCGGTGACCCAGGATGAGGCTCTGCGGCGCCGGCTTAACGCACTGGTTACCACCGGTGATGACAGCGGGGCGGCAGACCGGCTGGCTTCTGATTTGAAAACGCTGAAAAACAATTGCCGCTATAACCGCAGCGGATTGCTTCCTCAGGCGGAAGCCCGGCGGGCGGAACTGGATGGAAAGCTGACAGAACTGGAATCCCTGACATTCCAGACAGAGCGTTTGGTGCAGCAGCTGGCGGATGTGAAAAACTGGATCTCTCAGCTGCAAAATCACCGGCAGGCTCTGGCGTATGCCAAAATGGAGGCAGATGCTGCCCGGGTAGCCCGGGCACAGTCCGTTATGGAGCAGGCCCAACAGGAGGAACGGCGGATTGCGGAAATCTGTGCCACGTTGGAACCTCAGGAGCAGACCCGGCAGAAGGTTCGGGAACTGACTATTTTCCGGGAGCAGTGGAATGCCATCCAGCTGGAACTGCGGGAGGCCCCGTCGGAGCCGGCCCGGCCCCAGATGGAGCTGCCCTTTGCCGGCATGACTGAGGAAGAGGCCCATGCCATGGTGCGCCGGGATATGAAACTGTACGCGGATATAACGCGGAGCAAGGTTCCCTTGCTGCTGCTCCTGATCGGCATTGTGGGTATTCTGGCGGCGGCAGGATTGTCGCTGCTGCGGGCCTATGTCTTTGCTTTGGTGGCAGGCGCTGCAGGCCTGGTGGCACTGGTGTGGGGTGTTCTGGAACGGAAAAATACCCAAAAACAGACAGCATCCCTGCGGGAAAAATATGGACACGGCAATTTTAAACGCTGGGGCGAGCCACTGGAGGATTTCGAAGCCCAGATGGTCAGCTACCGGGCGGCGCTGAAATACTACCAGGATATCAACAGTGACCTGGAAGTGCGGCTGATGGTGCTGCGGAAAAAGCGGGATGAGCTGTGTGGATTCCAGGAGCCGGAGGTGCTGATGAATCACTGGCAGCAGGCGCTGACCCATTGGGACAGTTTCTCCAATGCCCAACGGGATGCACAGATGGCGAAGACGCATTTTGAGAATCTCAATGCCATGCTCCGTTCTGTGGAAAAACCTGCCATGCCCGATGTGCTGACCCATTCTGAGGAAGAGACGCTGCGGCTGCTGGCAGAGTGCGCTTCGCAGCAGCAGCATCTGCAAAACCGTCTGGGCCAATACCAGGGCCGGATGGAGACCTTGGGCAGCCGGGAAAACCTGGCGAAGCAGCGGGATCTGGTGATCAAGCGGATCGAAACGCTGGAAGATACTTATGCTGCGCTGACCATTGCCCAGGAGACACTGATGGAGGCCCGGGCAGAATTGCAGCGGCGGTTTGCGCCCCGGATCACCAAAAAGGCCCAGACATTTCTGTCCCGGATGACCGGTGGCCGCTACCACAGCCTGACGATGAGTGAGGATCTTTCTCTCCGGGCCGGGGCAGGGGAGGAGGAAACCCTCCACGATGCCCTCTGGCGCAGTGACGGCACGATGGATCAGCTGTATCTGGCCCTGCGGCTGGCAGTGGCAGAGGAACTGACCCCCGACGCGCCGCTGGTGCTGGATGATGCGCTGGTGCGGTTCGACGACACCAGAATGGCGGAAGCTGTAGAGATTTTGAAGGAAATGGGTAAGGAGAAACAGATCCTTCTCTTTACCTGTCAGGGCCGGGAAGCGAAAATCTAATATGTGTAAGTAAAGGGCGGGGAATTTCCCCGCCCTTTTGCTGCTGACAGAACGTCAAAATGCAGTTTGTCGAGCTGTTTGAATACATCATCGTAGGGGCCGTCCTCCCGGACGGTTCGCCCAGAAATCCGACCTCAATGGGCGGATTTCTGGAATTTATACGGCGAACGTTGCGAAAAAACTGCCCATCGAGGTCATTTTTTTCGACGGACCGTCCGGGAGGACGGTCCCTACGCCAGCCCGCCAAACTGCAATTTGTCTGGATCACTGCAAAGATAGATCTGCACTTGACAAAGAGGGTTTAATGCGTTAAACTAGGTTTAAAGAATTAAACCTAAGGAGGTACCGATATGGAAACACCCAAGATTCACGAAAGTGAATACCGGTTCTGTCTGATCCTGTGGGAGAACGAACCGGTGAATTCCACCAAACTGGTGGAACTGTGTAAACAGCGTCTGGGCTGGTCCAAGGCCACCACTTATACCGTGATCCGCCGTTTAAGTGAGCGGGGGGTTCTGGTGAACGAGAATGCCGTTGTCCGAAGCCTGATCTCCAAGGAGCAGGCCCAGCAAAGCCGTCTGGAAGCAATGGTAGAGGAGACCTTTGAAGGGAGCATGCCCGCCTTCATCGCCGCTTTTTCCGGCAGCAAGCGCCTGACGAAACAGGAAGTGGCGCAGCTGAAAGCGCTGATTGACAGCTACGAGGAATGACAGGAGGTATCCCCATGACCCGAATCTTTTTGCAGGTGCTGAGTCACAGCTTTTACGGCAGCATTGCCATTGCTGTGGTGCTGGTTCTGCGGCTGCTTTTGCGGAAGGCACCGAAGAAATTTCTCTGTTTGCTGTGGATTGTGGCAGGGGTGCGGCTGCTGATGCCCATTGACATTGAAACGAAGCTGAGTCTGGTGCCCAAAACCCAGACCCAGGTGATCCAGGTGCAGGACGAAACCCTTTATGTGGAAGCACCGGAACTGCCTGTGGTGTTCCCGGAACCGCAAGCACTGCCGGAAATCTCTCAGCAAGTGCCGGTCGTTTTCCCGGAATCACCGGCGGCACCGGAAAATGCACCAGTCCAGCTGGATTGGCTGGCCATTGCTGCCTGGGCCTGGGTGGCAGTGGTGTTTGCCTTTGGGCTGCATATGGAATTTACCATGTGGCGGCTTCGGCGGCGGGTGCGCTTTGCGGTACAGATCGAAGGCGGCTGGGAAAGCGAGAACATCGATACCGCCTTCATCCTCACCGGTTTCCGTCCGAAGATTTATATTCCCATGGGCATGAACGAAACAGACAAAAAATACATCCTCGCCCATGAACAGGCACATCTGGACCGGGGTGACGGCTGGATCAAGGGGATTGCCTATCTGATGCTGGCGTTCCACTGGTTCAATCCGCTGGTGTGGGTGGCCTATGTCTGCCTGTGCCGGGATATTGAGCTGGCCTGCGATGAGCGGGTGGTGCAGTTTATGAATGTGCAGGAGCGGAAGGAATACTCTGCCGCGCTGTTAAAATGCAGCGCCAATAAGGCACATTTTCTGTCCAGTCCTGTGGCTTTTGGTGAGGTCAGCGTGAAAAACCGGATCCTGACTATTCTCAGCTATAAAAAGCCCGGCTTCTGGATCAGTCTTCTGGGTATTGCGGCCATAGCCTTTGTGGGCGTTTGCCTGGTGACCTCTCCTATGGAAGAGGAAGAACCCTCCCTGCCGCCTCCCATGACCACGGAACCTACCGTTGCGGTGACGGAAACGGCAGTTTCCTCCACCTTTGCCTCTGCCTTGACCTCCGAAGCGGAGATCCTGGAGGCGGTGACTGCGGGCATCCGGGAGCTGGAAAACCGGGAAAGCTACCGGGTACATATTGAAAACCATGTGACCCACTCTGCCCGGGAAGAAGAGGGGAATGTGTACATTTCTGACATTTACCGTTACGGAAACGATAAGCTGGAGCTGTGCCAGACAGACTTTGGTACCGGAACCCTTTCCCTTGCCAACAGCAGCGTGCTCTATGGCGATCTCTACGGACTGCATTACGGCGATTACTGGGTAAACGAGGGAACCCGGGAAGAGAACAATGGGCCGGATGTACACCATTGGCTCACCTATTACGCTCCGGAGGTCAATACCGTTACAGGGGCCAAAGTAGTCAGTGGGGATACGGTCTGTATGGATATGCAGTGGGATTCTGTTCTTGGGGATGGGGTGACCGGTACGGTGCTGGTCACCTTCCGGGAGGATGGAACCATTGCCAAGATCCTGCGCAGCTACCGGGGGCCGGAAGGTGAGGAGGGTTATTTCCTCTATGACATTACGGTGAATATTCTCGATGATCCGGCACCCCAGCAGACCTGGCGGATGATTGCTGACCATGCCATGCAGTGCATCTCCCGGGAAGAGCTGGAACAGGTACGAAATGCCAGAAATGAAATGACGGAAATCCCCAGCAACAAGACGGACTATGATCAGGATGTTACCACCGGCAGCATCTCCAAGCAGTGGGAATTTCTGGATAAGAGCTGGCACTGCCGTATTGGCAGCACCGATGTGACCCCCACGGGCCTGCAGCAGACCTTCGAAGAATCCGGAGACGGTCATGCCTCCTTTACTGTGGAGGAGGGCTTCTGGCTGGAGACATTTGACGGGGAAAACTGGTGCCTTCTGCGGGAACCGCTGGAACTGAGCCCGGCGGAAAGCAAATCTGTTTCCGTCACCTGGGAAACCAAGGATTCTTTCCTCATTGACTGGTCGGACTCCTATGGCACTCTGCCCGAGGGTTACTACCGCTTGGGCCGGTACTATACCGTCACCATGCCCGACGGCAGGAGCGAGACGCTGCCCTGCTACTGCAAATTCCAGATCCGGAATCAGGATGTGGAAACGCTGCTCAAAGAATGTGAAATGGGTGTTACCAAACTGGTAAACAGCACGGATTACTACCTGAAATGCTGGAATTACCTGCGCAATGAGGAATTCCACCATCGCCTCGATGCGGACAGTCACGATATGGTCAAAGAGGTTTGGCGCAATGGTGAGGACTTCTATCAGGAAACCACCTACCGCTATAAATCCGATGGCACTACCAAGGACATCATCGCCTATCTGCGCCGGGGCGGAAAGGGCTACTGTACTGCGGAGAAAACCTTCATTCAGTCCATGGATGAGGCAGAATTTACGGAAGTGGACTGGGTGGATGCCCATACCTTTGATAACTGGTCTGCCTTTGCGGTGCTGTTCAGCCCAACGGATATTGTGGAGGTTTACAAAGACCAGAGGAATGTGATCCACGTCCGGGAAAGTACCGATTTTTACGACGGAATCCCCTTTGAGGAGCAGCGGTATTCCTTCACCGATGATGGCACCCTGGTGCACTACCAGAGGGTTTTCTTTGACGAAGCGGGCACGGAATACATCGATTTTGAGCTGGAGCGCTACCGCACAGCGGAAGGGGAGACCCGGCGCAAGATCGACAGCATTTCCGTAGATTGACCAAACTGTAGGGCAACGCAAAATGGAGAACATCTGCAATCAAAAAAAATATCACAGGAAAATGGGGCGGTTGGAAAATTTTTATTGAAATACAGGAAATCTGTGTTATAATGATAACTGTAAAAACAGCGGGCACTGGTCCGCTTAAATAAGAAAGGATTGATTCCAATGGCTCTTGTTACTACTACTGAGATGTTCAAGAAGGCTTACAACGGCGGTTACGCTGTCGGCGCTTTCAACGTCAACAACATGGAAATCGTGCAGGCTATCACTGAGGCTTGTAAGGAAGAAAAGGCTCCTGTCATTCTGCAGGTGTCCAAGGGTGCCCGCGCTTACGCCAACCACACCTACCTGGTGAAGCTGGTTGAGGCTGCTGTCATCGAGTGCCCCGAGATCCCCATCGCCCTGCACCTGGACCATGGCGACTCCTTCGAGACCTGCAAGTCCTGCATCGACGGCGGCTTTACCTCCGTTATGATCGACGCAAGCTCCAAGCCCTTCGAGGAGAACATCGAGATCACCAAGAAGGTCGTTGAGTACGCTCACGATCACGGTGTCGTGGTCGAGGCTGAGCTGGGCGCTCTGGCTGGTGTTGAGGACGAAGTCTCCGTCGACGCTGATAACGCTCACTACACCCGTCCCGAGGAAGTCGAGGAGTTCGTTGCCCGTACCGGCTGTGACTCCCTGGCCATCGCCATCGGCACCTCTCACGGCGCTTACAAGTTCAAGCCCGGCACCAACCCCCAGCTGCGCTTCGACATCCTGGAGAAGGTTGTTGAGAAGCTGCCCGGCTTCCCCATCGTTCTGCACGGCTCTTCCTCCGTTCCTCAGGAGTACGTCGAGATGGTCAACACCTACGGCGGCAAGATGCCCGGTGCCATCGGTGTCCCCGAAGAGCAGCTGCGTCACGCTGCTGAGCTGGCTGTCTGCAAGATCAACATCGACTCCGACCTGCGTCTGGCAATGACCGGCACCATCCGTAAGTTCTATGCCGAGCATCCCGACAAGTTCGATCCCCGTGAGTACCTGAAGCCCGCCCGCGCCAACATCAAGGAACTGGTTCGCCACAAGCTGGTCAACGTTCTGGGCTGCGCCGGCAAGGCCTAATCGTATCCTTACTTAATGAAGATGACCTCCCGAATTTTCGGGAGGTCATTTTTTATGCACTGGCGCGGGAGTGCCAGTACAAATTACGGATTGCTGAAATAAAACGTTTGTGCTATAATGGGGCAAAGGAGGGATGACAGGTGAATAAAGAAACCTATTCCTTATTGGAATCCTATATGCTTTCCTGCATGAAAGACAGTGCCCATGACAAAGACCATATTTACCGTGTCCTGTCTTACGCGCTGGAAATTGCGGATACGGAGAATAATGTGGATGATGATGTGCTGATTGCAGCCTGTCTGCTCCACGACATCGGCAGAAAGGAACAGTTTGAGAATCCACAGCTGTGTCACGCGATCCTTGGCGGAGAAAAAGCCTGTGCATTTTTGCGGGAGCATGGTTTTGATGAAGTCTTTGCACTGCGGGTAAAGCGTTGCATCCAACAGCACCGTTACCGCAAAAACAATCCTCCGGATTCTCTGGAGGCAAAGATCCTCTTCGATGCAGACAAGCTGGATGTGACCGGGGCAATGGGAATTGCGCGGTCGCTGGTGTATAAGGGAATCGTGGAAGAACCATTATACATTCGTAAAACGGATGGAAGTGTTTCGGATGGCACGGAGGAAGATGAAATCTCTTTCTTACAGGAGTACAAATTCAAACTGGAAAAACTGTATGACCGTTTCTACACGGAAAAGGGTGCAGAGCTGGCAAGAGCGCGCCAGGCTGCTGCGGTTTCCTTTTATAACAGCCTCTTTGCCGAGGCCAGCGCCGCCCATAGGAAGGGACAAGCGTCTTTGACAGAAAGGGGATTGCTGTGAAAACCTACACAATCTGCGGCAGTATGTGCTTTGAAAAGCAAATGCGGGAAATTGCCTGTTATCTGGAAACGGAACGGGGTTTCAATATTCTGCAATGTACCTATTCGGAAAAGGCACTCAGCGAAGAGGCGGCTGCCCGCATCGCCCGTTCCCATTACCGGAAAATCGACATAAGTGATGGGATCTATGTGGTGAACATCGGCGGATATATTGGGGAGGCGGTGCAGGCAGAGATCGCTTATGCGCAAAAGACGGGGAAACAGATTTTATACCATGAAAAATAGAAGAAGCGTTGTCATCCTTTGCCTTCACTGCGCTCCACTCAGGATGACAGCGTAATCGCAACACTCAACACTCAAAAATCCAGCTTTCCCTCTTGTAACTTTCGCCAAAATGTGGTAAACTAAATTGGTTTATGCGAAAAATCTCTATAGGAGTTAAGAATATGTCCAATTTAGTAGAAGAAATCAGCCGCCGCCGGACTTTTGCCATTATTTCCCACCCCGACGCCGGTAAAACCACATTGACCGAGAAATTCCTGCTCTACGGCGGTGCCATCGCCCAGGCGGGTGTTGTCAAGGGTAAGAAGAATTCCCGTGCTGCCACTTCCGACTGGATGGAGATTGAGAAGCAGCGTGGTATTTCCGTTACCTCTTCCGTTATGCAGTTCCAGTATGGTGGCTTCTGTATCAACATTCTGGATACCCCCGGCCACCAGGACTTCTCTGAGGATACCTACCGTACCCTGATGGCTGCCGACTCCGCGGTCATGGTCATCGACGGCGCCAAGGGTGTGGAGCCCCAGACCAGAAAGCTCTTTAAGGTCTGCGCCATGCGCCACATTCCCATCTTCACCTTCGTCAACAAGATGGACCGGGAGACCAAGGATCCCTTCGACCTGCTGGATGAAGTGGAGCGGGAGCTGGGCATTGAGACTTACGCCATGAACTGGCCCATCGGCTCCGGCAAGGACTTCCAGGGCGTTTACGACCGGGAGAAGGAAGAACTGATCTTCTTTACCAGCAATACCGGCAAGCGTAAGGCGGACAAGATGTCCGTTGACCTGTACGACAAGCAGGTTGCCGAGCTGCTGGACAGCGAAACCAAGCACCAGCAGCTGATCGATGACGTGGAGCTGTTGAGCGCCGGCCGGGAAATGGATATGGAGGCTGTCCGGAATGGTCAGCTGTCCCCTGTGTTCTTCGGCTCTGCTCTGACCAACTTCGGTATTGAGCCCTTCCTGGAGAACTTCCTAAAGCTGACCCCTCCTCCGCTGGCCCGTACTTCCGATACCGGCGTGGTGGATACCTTCAGCCCCGATTTCTCCGCCTTTGTTTTCAAGATCCAGGCCAACATGAACAAGGCCCACCGGGACCGTCTGGCCTTTATGCGCATTTGCTCCGGCAAGTTCGAGCGGGATAAGGAATATTATCATATCCAGGGCAAAAAGAAAATGCGCCTGTCCCAGCCCCAGCAGCTGATGGCAGCCGAGCGTGAAATCGTGGAAGAAGCCTACGCAGGCGACGTTATCGGCGTTTTTGACCCCGGCATCTTTGCCATCGGTGATACCATCACCGTCCCCGGCAAGAAGTTCAGCTATTCCGGTATCCCCACCTTCGCCCCCGAGCATTTCTGCCGGGTGTCTGCCAAGGACTCCATGAAGCGCAAGCAGTTCGTCAAGGGTACCGAACAGATCGCCCAGGAGGGTGCCATCCAGATCTTCAAACTGCCCAATTCCGGTATGGAAGAGGTCATCGTGGGTGTCGTGGGTACACTGCAGCTGGATGTGTTCCAGTACCGGATGAAGAACGAGTATGGCGTGGATCTGCGGATGGAGATGCTGCCTTACGAGGAGATCCGTCTCATCGATGCGTATCCCGGCGACCTGACTGACCTGAATCTGGGCAGTGATGCGGAACTGCTGGAAGACTATCGCGGCCGCAGCCTGCTGGTCTATTCCAGCTACTGGGCCATCGACTTTACCAATCGCCGCAATCCCGGCCTGAAGGTAAGCGAAATCGTAGTGGCCGAAGGCTGATATACAATAATAAATACCGTGTCATTGCGAACCAGTCTTCGGACTGGCCCGCAATGACATTTTTTCTTGCAATCGGCGTAATCTCATACTATAATAATCCAAACATAAGGAGGTGCCATCCATGAAGCCATGGCAGCATTTCAAAACCATTACCCATCACAAGTGGCTGGTGCTCTGCGGCTGCTTCCGGGTGGGCCTTTACTGGCAGGGTCTTACGCACGACCTTTCCAAATATTCTCCGACAGAGTTTCTGAATGGTGCAAGGTATTACCAGGGTACCCGCAGTCCCAATGCTGCCGAGCGTGAAGACAAGGGCTACAGTGAAGCCTGGATGCACCACAAGGGCCGCAACCGCCATCACTATGAATACTGGACGGACATGAGCCGGGTGACGAAGAATTATGAATCCCTGCCCATGCCCAGAAGATACCTGGTGGAGATGGTCATGGACAGAAGAGCTGCCTGCATGACCTACCAGGGGAAAGCATATCAGGACGATTCGGCCCTGATTTACTTCAACCGGGGCCTGGAAAAAGCCAGAATGCACCCCCAGACCCGGCAGGAGCTGGAATATATTCTGGTTATGCTGGCGGAGCAGGGGGAGAAGGAGACCTTCCGGTATCTGAAGGAAGATGTCCTGGGCGGCAAGCCCTTCCCCTGGGAAAAGGAGACATAAGCTATGGAAAAGGTAAAACTGTACATCGAATCCCAGGTGCCTCACGCCAGTCAGATCATCACCGGTTTTCTGATCCTGAAAGAGCAGGGCTGGGATGTGGAGCTGGTGGATGCGCGCAGCAGCGGCAGCGTCTACTGCGGCATTCCCCTGATGCGTGCGGAATACCGGGGGAAGAAAATCGTATATGATGTTGGTGACGGCTATAATGTGCCCGACGACATGGAAATTGGCCTGAAAGACTGTGATTTCTACTTTAAACGCAGCTTTTCCGACGCAAAAAACCGGGAGCTGCTGCCTGCCTATGTGGAAAAAATGTATCCTTTGGGCTTTAATTACCATGTTACCCATCCGAAAAATCCCATCAATGAGCCCCTGTGGAAGCATCTTTTGAAGCCGCTGATGGGCCGGGCTCCGGACCGGTATTTTGTACCGGAGGTATTCGAGGGCAAGGCAGAATGGAAAGACAGTGCACCTAAGATCCTGTTTCTTACCCGCCTTTGGGAGCAGGAGGAGGGCCTGCCTCCGGAAGTGAACGAAGAACGGGTGCAGATCAACGAAATGCGCATCCGGATGATCAAGACCCTGCGCCAGCGCTATGGGGATGCCTTTGTGGGCGGTGTCAACGATACACCTCTGTCCCGGGAACTGGCGCCGGAGCTGATCATGCCGTCAGAATATACCGAGCGGAAAAAGTATCTGAAGCTGCTACACTCTTGTGATATCTGCATAGGCTCCATGGGCCTGTTTGAAAGCATCGGCTGGAAGACCGGCGAATATGTGGCGGCGGCAAAGGCCATTGTCAATGAGCGGTTCCACTTTACCGTCACCGGAGATTACCGGGAAGGGGAGCACTACCTGCCCTTTGAGACAGCAGAGGAATGTCTGGAGGCAGTGGCACAGCTGGCAGGTGATCCCCAGCGCCTGTATGCCATGAAAAAGGCCAACGAAGCATATTATCAGGCGTATCTGAAGCCGGAAGTGCTGGTAAAAAATACGCTGAAGCTGATAGACCGGGCTCTGGAAGAAAAATTTTAAAAATTTTTCATTTTAGGCTTGACTTTTTCTGACAGTTGCATATAATATAACCGTTACAGATAGAGGATTTGTGTAACGGTAGCACACCGGACTCTGACTCCGTTTGCGGGGGTTCGAATCCCTCATCCTCTGCCAACAAAAAGACCATCCGAAAGGATGGTCTTTTTTGTTGGCAGAAAGGGATTCGAACCCATTAAATGCAACACCCCGGTGGGGTGTTGCCCGATTCCGGCTTGACGGAATCGGCTCCGTTTTGATAATCGATTCACTCATCCGGCTCGGATGATTGACCGTCCTTTGGGTGGCCTTTTTCGTTGGCAGAATGGGGATTCGAACCCAATAATAAAATGACGAAGCAATAAGGAAACATATTTATAAATACTCATCCTTTTCAGATCACACACGTTGAAAAGTTTGCTGATACTCAATGCCCGATTTTTTATGCGAATCAATCGGGGAACAAAATGAGTGAAATGAAAACTAATTGTTAAATTCATACAAAAAGAAAATGTCAAAATGCAGCTAATAGCCGAAAAAACAATAAGCCCTTTACAAAAAATGCCGTGAGTGGTATAGTAATCATGATTTTGGAACGTATTGTAAGCAATTGGAAAATCACATTCTGATCTCACAAAGATATGGATGAAAAGGCTGTCCTTTTCTTTGTTTTCATTTAGAAAATGAAAACAATCCCTCTGGCTATTTCCGGGAAAACCCGGTTTGGCATATCAAAAACATTTTAGGAGGAACACAAATGAAAAAGCTGATTTCCCTGCTGCTGGTTCTGGCTATGGCTCTGTCCCTGGTCGCCTGCGGCGCAAAGGAAGAGGCCCCCGCTGCCACTCAGGCTCCCGCTGCTGAAGCTCCCGCTGAAGCTCCCGCTGAGGCTCCCGCTGAAGAGGCTGCCGGCATCGACGGCGAAATCGCCGTCTTCTGGTACACCTTTGGTGATACCTACCTGTCCAGCGTCCGTGCCGCTATGAACGAGGCTCTGGAGGCTGCTGGCCTGGAGTACCATGACTACGATGCCAACGGTTCCCAGACCACCCAGACCGAGCAGATCAACACCGCCATCACCAAGGGCGCTGCTGTCCTGGTCGTCAACATCGTTGACGCTTCTTCCGATGACGCCACCCAGGCTATCATCGACCTGGCTGTCAATGCTGAGCTGCCCCTGGTCTTCTTCAACCGTTCCGTCTCTGAGGAGCTGGTCTCCGCTTACGACAAGGCTGCTTACGTCGGCACCGACTACACCATGGCCGGCCACATGGAAGGCAAGATGATCGGCGAGTACGTTCTGGCCAACTACGACACTGTTGACCTGAACGGCGACGGCGAGATCTCCTACGTCATGTTCAAGGGCCAGGAAGGCAACATGGAAGCTGATGCCCGTACCCAGTACGGTGTCGAGGACGCTGACGCTGTCCTGACTGCTGCCGGCAAGCCCGCTATCAAGTTCTACGACGAGAAGAACACCGCTAAGTACCTGGTTGACCAGAACGGCGCTTGGTCCGCTGCTCAGGGTCAGGAATACATGCAGACCATCCTGTCCTCCTACAACGAGGATAACGGCAACATGGTCGAGCTGGTCATCGCCAACAACGACGACATGGCTCTGGGTGCCATCGCTGCCCTGCAGGCTGCCGGCTACAACAAGAACGACGGCGGTGTCACCATCCCCGTCTTCGGCGTTGACGCTACCGCTGCTGCTCAGGAAGCCATCGCTGCCAAGTCCATGACCGGCACCATCAAGCAGGACGCTGTTGGTATGGCTAACGCTGTTGTGAAGATCGCTGAGAACCTGGGCCTGGGCAAGGGCACCTTCGACGATGTCGTGGGCGACCTGGAAGGCACCTGGCGTGTTAACATCCCCTACTCTGCTTACCAGGGCTAATCTCATAAACTAAGAAATTAGTGTAACGCTTGTGGCAGCCGTGCTTCGGCACGGCTGCCCTTGAACCTTATGCCGTTCGCAGGTTGAGGTCATACCCATGAAGAATGGCTCGTGGGTATGCTCTTGACCTGTAATGGCGCAAAAACAAGCACATTCCAAACCAGGAGGCGAAAAATTTGGAAATGAATCATGAAAATGTCCTGCTGCGAATGGAAGGGATCACCAAGCAGTTCCCCGGTGTCAAGGCGCTTGACGGCGTCAACCTGACCGTTCATGCCGGTACTGTCCACGCGCTGATGGGCGAAAACGGTGCCGGTAAATCTACCCTGATGAAGTGCCTGTTCGGTGTTTACAACAAGGACGGCGGCAAGATCTACCTGGAGGGTAAGGAAGTAAATTTCAAGAACTCCAAGGAAGCTCTGGAAAACGGTGTTGCCATGGTGCACCAGGAGCTGAACCAGGCTCTGAAGCGCAACGTTATGGACAACATGTGGCTGGGCCGTTTCCCCAAGACCGGTCCCTTCACCAGTGAGAAGAAAATGTACGATGCCACCATGGAGGTCTTTGAGGAACTGGGTGTTTCCGTCAATCCCAAGACCATCATGAGCACCATGCCTGTTTCTCAGCGCCAGATGGTGGAGATCGCCAAGGCTGTCTCCTACAAGTCCAAGGTCATCGTCTTTGACGAACCCACTTCCTCTCTGACTGAGAACGAGGTCGAGCACCTGTTCCAGATCATCAACATGCTCCGTGACCGGGGCTGCGGTATTATTTACATCTCCCACAAGATGGCAGAGATCAAGCGCATCTCCGATGAGATCACCATCATGCGTGACGGCCAGTGGATTGCCACCGAGAAGTCTGCTGACCTGAGCATGAACGACATCATCCGCCTGATGGTCGGCCGTGAGCTGACCAATCAGTTCCCTCCCAAAACCAACGTGCCCGGCGAGCCCTATCTGAAGGTGGAGCATCTGACCGGTATGTACAACCACTTGAAGGATGTATCCTTCGAGGCACGCCGCGGTGAAGTTCTTGGCATCGCCGGTCTGGACAGCTCCGGCCGTACCGAGACCCTGGAGAGTATCTTCGGTATCCGTACCCGCAAGTCCGGCACCATCACCCTGGGCGGCAAGCCCTGCCGCAACCGTAACTCCGGCGAATCCATCAAGAACGGCTTCGCCATGCTGACGGAAGAGCGACGTGCCACCGGTATTTTCGGTGTCCGCAGCATCAAGGATAACACCGTTATCTCCAGTCTGCACCGTCACAAGAAGTACGGCCCCCTGCTGAGCGAAAAATCCCAGCGTGAGGATACCCAGCACTATATCGATGCCATGCACACCAAGACACCTACCCAGGAGACGCAGATCCGCAGCCTCTCCGGCGGTAACCAGCAGAAGGTCATCATCGGCCGCTGGCTGCTGACTGAGCCGGATGTCCTGTTGCTGGACGAGCCTACCCGTGGTATCGACGTCGGTGCAAAGTATGAGATCTACCAGCTGATTCTGAATCTGGCTCTGGAAGGCAAGACCGTCATCATGGTCTCCTCCGAAATGCCCGAGCTGCTGGGTGTCTGTGACCGGATCCTGGTCATGTCCGGCGGCCGCCTGGCCGGCGAAGTGGACGCCAAGAATACCAGCCAGGAAGAAATCATGACCCTGGCCGCCAAGTATGTATAAGGAGGATATAAACGTGTCTGATCTGAAAGTTAAGAAGCCTTCCAAAATCGAAGAACTGAAGGCTATGACCCCCGCTGACAGAAAAAGAGCCATTGGTGACCTGCTGATGAACAACGCCATGTTCATCATCATCGGCATCGCTGTTATTTTCATCTGGATCCAGGAGCCTGCCTTCCTGAAGACCGCATCCATCGTCAACATCATCAACCTGACCATGGCCAAGCTGCCCATCGCTCTGGGTGTCGGCGGCTGTATCATTCTGGCCGGTACCGATATTTCTGCCGGCCGTCAGGTGGGCCTGGCAGCCGCCATCTCTGCCGGCCTGCAGCTGACCACCAACAAGCTGTTCCCTGGCCTGCAGGTTATGCCTATTCCTGTGGCTCTGATCGCTGTTCTGGTTGTGGGTTGCTGCATTGGTTTCGTTAACGGCCTGTTCATGGCCCGCTTTAAGCTGCATCCCTTCATCGTCACCCTGTCCACTCAGCTGATCGTTTACGGCATCCTGCTGATGTTCATGCAGCTGGGCACCAACGCTGGCCAGACCCTGTCCGGCATGGCTCCCGAGTACCGTGAGTTCGTCACCGGCACCCTGTTCAAGGTCGGTAAGACTGCAGTTCCCAACTACGTTCTGTACTCTGCCATTATTGCTGTTGTCGTCTGGACCATCTGGAACAAGACCGCTTTCGGCAAGAATATGTACGCTGTCGGCTCCAACGAGGAAGCTGCCAACGTTTCCGGTGTCAACGTGGAAAAGACCATCATCATGGTCTTCATGATGGCCGGTATGCTGTACGCCATCACCGGTTTCTTTGATGCTGCCCGTATCGCTTCCGTCAACGCTACCACCGGTCTGAACTACGAGTCTGATGCCATCGCAGCCTGTGTCATCGGCGGCATCTCCTTCGTTGGTGGTATCGGTAAGGTCAGCGGCGCCATCATCGGTGTTCTGCTGCTGCAGGTTATCTTCGTCGGCCTGAACTTCCTGTCCGTCGACCCCAACCTGCTGTACATCGTCAAGGGCCTGATCATCCTGGTGGCCTGCACCATCGATATGAGAAAGTACCTGGTTCGTAAGTAATGGAAGAAAAAGATCCCCGCAAAGTTCCACAAAGCAATTTTCGCGGCCTTTACCGGCATGTGAGAATTTCTGTAAAGACTCTGGATAAGATCATTATTGCCGGTATCGCGGCGATCGTTGTCCTGGTGCTTTACGGTGTTGCCAATAATGGTTATGTTGTCAGTTTTGATTCCAAGGGCGGCACAGATGTGCCAAGCCAGGAGGCTATGTATGCTGACTATGTGGAGGAGCCGGAAGCTCCGTCACGGGAAGGCTACAGATTCACCGGATGGTATTCCGATGAAAACTGCAACTACCTCTGGGATATGGAAAACGGCCAGATCAGCCAGAGCATGACCCTATATGCCGGCTGGGAAAAAATCGAATAACTGCGCAATGGACTGTCTCTATTCAGAGACAGTCCATTTTGCACAAAAATCTGTTGAGATATCAATGAAAATTGACGGGGAACAATTGGGATTCCTGTTGCGTTTTGCGGTGTGGTGTGCTATGCTTACTATAACGATTAAGGAAAAGAAGGCCAGCGAATGGAATGGAATGATGTTTATGATAAAAACCGCAATCTGACAGGGAAAGTACATAAGCGCGGTACCCATTGGGAGCCGGGGGAGTACGGTGTGGTGGTCTGTGTCTGGGTTTATGATGGCATGGGGCATTTTCTGCTGACCCGCCGGGCTAAGGGCAAGAGCTTTGCCGGTACCTGGGAAAATTCCGGTGGCGCGGTGAAGGCAGGGGAGACCAGCCGGGAGGCTGTGGCCCGGGAACTGTTTGAGGAAACCGGTATTCAGGCGGATCCGGAGGAATTCGAATTATTGGATACAGACCGGGACCGGAACATGTTTTACGATCACTATTGCCTGAAGCGCCGGGTGAAGCTGAAGGATATCGTCCTGCTGCCCGGGGAAACGGATGACGTGATGTGGGCCAGCTTCGGCAAGATCCACTGGATGATCCGCACCGGTAAGATCTGCCGTGTCATCGCCCATCAGTTCCGCCGTCAGGAAAAGCAGCTGCGGTTGCGCAATGTGCATAAGTTTGGACGGTAATTTTTGGAACGGATTAACCGGGAATTTGCTTGCAATTGCGATAAACGCGGGGTATAATCAAAAAAAGCGTTTTTCAGCAGTCCGGCGAAACGCTTTGCGCCGGACATTGAAAAACGTTTTGCTTTTTTCCAAATTTTTAGAAAAATGGAGGAAAATCCTATGATCCAGCTTATGAAACTGCCTGTTCGCCGGGGTAATGCCCCTCTGCGTATTGCAAAAGGCCACTTCGTGACCAACCATTCCCATATCAATTACTATATTGATATCACCTATCAGAAGACCCGTCTGTCCGAGGCCCGTGATAGTGCCTATCAGCTGGTTTCTACCTTCATCAATGACACCCCTGTGGATACCATCCTCTGCCTGGACGGAACCGCCGTTCTGGGTACCTGTATGGCGGACGAGCTGACCAAATCCGGATTCCGCACCATCAATGCGCACCAGACCATCTATGTTGTGGAGCCTGAATACAATGCCAACTCCCAGATCATTTTCCGGGACAACATCCAGCCCATGATCCGGGGTAAGCACGTTCTGGTGCTGATGGCTTCCGTCACCACCGGCTTCACCGCTAAGCGCTCCATCGAGGCCATCCAGTATTACGGCGGCCGGGTGGCAGGCGTTGCTGCTATCTACCGCGCTGTGGACCAGGTGGCAGGCTATCCTGTCCGCTCTATCTACTCCGTGGCAGACCTGCCCGATTACGAAAGCTACGACTACCATGACTGCCCCTATTGCAAGGCAGGCCGCAAGGTGGATGCTCTGGTCAACAGCTTCGGCTACAGCGCACTGTAATGTTGTAATATTCTGGAGGGGAGGGCAGAAGCCCTCCTCTTTTTGCTTTTCAATAACTTTTTGTCGCTTTTTCATCAAAGTTATGCTATTATAATAAAGATAGCCACGTAGAATATAGCCTTACTGGAAATGAAGCTTGAAGATGATGCGAAGTGTTTCTTGTATGGAATATATTTGGTATTGCGAGGATGGAATTTTCACTGTTTTGGATGAATGGAGGAGATAAATTGAAAGAACGAATAACGAAATTAATTCACCGTGTGGTGCATGACTTTTTCAGTATTTTGGTAGCCTGTGAACTGCTTTTGTTTTGCGTTGTTGCGGACATGCTGTTTGAATGGAAATTACCGCAATTAGCATTTGTGCTGATATTGTTTGTGCCTATGCACGTGCTGATGATGAGTAAGCGGATTAGGTTAAAGTATATTGCTGCTGGTATGGCTGGGCTTGCAGTGTTTTTTGGAATTACAGCGATCTCTGCATATGCTGGATGGGTTCGGTTTACACAGACTAGTACATACGAGGCTGTAGATCAGGGAAAAAACTCAATTTTCGGTGGTAAGCGTGTAATGGCTATTGTGCCACATCAAGATGATGATTTGAATTTGATGGGTGGTATGATAGAGGAATACGTTAAATATGGCAGCGAGATATATGTGGTTTTTGTTACCAATGGAGATTATTTAGGGATCCCACACATTCGTCATGCAGAGGCACTTCAGGTTCTTGGATCGTTGGGAGTAGAACAAGACCACGTGATTTTTTTAGGGTATGGCGATCAATATGAACTGGAAGGGCCACATATCTACAATGCGCCTGCAGGAGAGGTAGTCAGATCCTACTTTGGAAAGACAGAGACCTACGGTTCGGATTATCATTCCGCATATCGGGAGGGAAGGCCATATACCAATGAGAGTTTCATGTCGGATCTTGAGAGTGTGATTTTGGAATACCGGGCAGATGTGATATTCTGCTCGGACTATGATCCACACAGAGATCATAAGGCAACATCGTTGGCCTTCGAAAAGGTGATGGGAGAGATATTGAAGGAGCATACTGATTATCGTCCCACTGTGTACAAAGGATATGCTTATTACACTGCATGGACAGCTGCTGATGACTACTATAGAGTGAATATTGCATCCTCTGGCAATATGTATTCTGCATATGAGCGCCCTGAGGTTGCAATCTATCGGTGGGAAGACAGGGTTCGTTTTCCGGTGAATGCGGCATCATTGTCCCGGTCTATGCTGGGATCGGATGCGTACCGCTGTCTGGCGGACTATTCTTCTCAAGGAGCTACCCGCTTTGCGGGGCAAGTTATAAATGGAGACAAGGTGTTTTGGCAGCGGCGTACAGATTCGTTGTGTCTGACCTCAGAGATTTTGACCAGCTCTGGAGATGAATCGTTGTTGAATGACTTTATGCTGATTGAAAATAACGATTTACAGAATGAACTCAAGAAACCTTATGATGGAGTTTGGAGCCCGTTGGAATCAGATTCGGAAAAAACTGCGGAGATTATTTTTTCGGAACCTTCAGATCTTTACAGCATTATGTTGTATGACCACCCAGCTTCTAATGAAAATGTGACTGGTGTGGAGATATTATTTGACGACGGAACCAAGCTGCTGTGTGAAAATTTGGATGCTTCTGGAGCTGCGACAGAAATTGTCGTGGAGAAGCAATCGGTCAGTTCGTTTACTGTGAAAATTGTGTCTGCAGAGGGCTTGAAACCAGGTCTGTCGGAAATTGAAGCTTTTGCTGTACCTTCTGCTGGAAACGGAAAAATTCTCAAACTGATGGACGCGGAAGGAAACTTTGTGTATGATTACTGGACTGATAAGGAAGGAAATGCAGTTCTTTCGGCCTATACTTACGGTGTCGCATATGAGAGTAAATCGGATTCATTTTCTGTTAGTGTAAGCAATCCAATATGTGAGGCACAGTGGGAAAATGGAAACCTGGTGATCCATTGTCCCAGTGGGGAGGAAACGATTCTTTCGATTTCGGATGATACGGAAGGCGTATCAGATCAAGTTTGGATTCGAAACCCCAAAAGGACAGTGCGTATGTGGAATGATTTTTTTCAACTGCTGGAAAAACGCATATTTAAGGAATATAATGCTGGAACATTTAACAAACTGTTGGAAGAACCAGCGATTCAGTGGGGTCTGGAGAAGATGAAGATACTGGAGTATTATTTGAAACGGTAATGCCAGAAGGGAAGATCTCTGCTGCCATATTATATTTAACAAAAAACAAGGCCCGGTCTCAGCTCAGAGACCGGGATTTTTGTGGATTATATAAAATGATATAAAAAAACGAGGCTTATGCCTCGAAAAAGTGGAAAAAATTCGTTGACAAACCGACGACAGCATGATACAATGATTATCCATACTGTGATACTATGCCTATCTCTGGACATTCCTTCCAACATGGTCATTTTACCACAGGAAAGGGACGTTGTCAAGAAGGTAATTCGTAAAAAATGACAACTTCTCCTGGCGTATCATAAGCAACACACAATTCGAAAGAAAGGCTGTGATGATCCATATGGCAATGGTCAAGGACGTAATGTTCGGCAAGACCATGCGTAAATCCTACGCAAAGTATGAGGAGATCCTCCAGATCCCCAACATGCTGAAGATCCAGAAGGACTCCTACCAGTGGTTCCTGGAAACCGGTCTGCGGGAGGTCTTCAAGGATGTGGGCACGATCACCGACTTCTCCGGCAAGCTGGAGCTTTCCTTCCTGGATTACACCATGGACGAGAAGGCAAAGTACACCATCGAGGAGTGCCGTGAGCGTGATGCCACCTATGCGAAGCCCATCAAGGTTCGCGTCCGTCTGCGCAACACCGAGACCGACGAAATCAAGGAGCAGGAGATCTTCATGGGCGACTTCCCCGTGATGACCAACGGCGGTACCTTCGTCATCAACGGTGCAGAGCGCGTCATCATTTCTCAGATCGTCCGTTCTCCCGGTATGTACTACGGTCACGAGGTGGACAAGGCTGACCAGCACACTTACACTGCTACGGTCATTCCTTACCGTGGTGCCTGGCTGGAGTACGAGACCGATAACTCCAACGTGTTCTGGGTCCGTATTGACAAGAACCGCAAGCTGCCCATCACCTGCCTGATCCGCGCTCTGGGTGTTCAGACCGATGAGCAGATCAAGGCTATGTTCGGTGACGACGAGCGCATTCTGGCTACCCTGGAAAAGGATGCCTGCAAGACCCGGGAAGAGTCTCTGCTGGAGATCTACCGTCGCCTGCGTCCCGGTGAGCCTCCCACGGTGGAGACTGCCACTGCCCATCTGGAGGGCCTGCTGTTTGATGCCCACCGTTACGATGTTTCCAAGGTTGGCCGTTACAAGTTCAACAAGAAGATGGACATCTGGTCCCGTCTGTCCGGCCAGGAGGTGGCAGAGCCCATCGCTGATCCCATGACCGGCGAGATCCTGGTGATGCCCGGCGAGTTCATCTCCCGTGCCCAGGCTCACGAGCTGAGCCGCAAGGGTGTCAATGAAGCTGTCATCAAGGTCGGCGATGCCATTGTCAAGATCTTCTCCAACAACATGGTGGATATGGCCGGCTTCGTGGACTTTGATCCCAAGGAGTACGGCATTAAGGAAAAGGTCTATTTCCCCGTGCTGAAGGAAATGCTGGAATCCGTTCCCGCCGACGGCTGGAAGGATGCCATTGCCGAGCGCATGACCGACCTGATTCCCAACCACATCATCGTGGACGACATCATGGCTTCCATCAACTATCTGAACTGCGTGGCCATGGGCGTCGGTACTCCTGATGATATCGACCATCTGGGCAACCGCCGTCTGCGCTGCGTCGGTGAGCTGCTGCAGAACCAGTTCCGTATCGGCTTCAGCCGTCTGGACCGCGTCATCCGCGAGCGCATGACTGTCCAGGATCTGGATGCCGTTACCCCCCAGAGCCTGATCAATATCCGGCCTGTTACCGCTGTCATCAAGGAATTCTTTGGCTCTTCTCCTCTGTCTCAGTTCATGGACCAGAATAACCCTCTGTCCGAGCTGACCCACAAGCGCCGTCTGTCCGCTCTGGGCCCCGGCGGTCTGAGCCGTGACCGTGCATCCTTCGATGTCCGAGACATTCACTATACCCACTATGGCCGTATGTGCCCCATCGAGACTCCCGAAGGTCCCAACATCGGTCTGATCAACTATCTGGCTACCTTTGCCAAGATCAACGAGTACGGCTTCGTGGAAGCTCCCTACCGTAAGGTGGACAAGGCTACCGGCTTCGTTACCAAGGATATCGAGTATATGACCGCCGACGTGGAGGATGACTTCTACATCGGTCAGGCCAACGAGCCCCTGGACGAGAACGGCTGCCTGGCCAACAAGCGTATCACCTGCCGTCACCGTAACGAGATCATCGAGGTTGACCGCAACGTCATCGACTATGTTGACGTGTCCCCCAGAATGATGATCTCCATCGCAACCAGCTTCATTCCCTTCCTGCAGAACGACGACGCCAACCGTGCTCTGATGGGCGCCAACATGCAGCGTCAGGCCGTGCCTCTGCTGACCACCGAGCCTCCTGTCGTTGCTACCGGCATCGAGCATAAGGCTGCTGTGGATTCCGAGGTATGTATCAAGGCCAAGGGCCCCGGTGTTGTTACCGCCGTGTCTGCCAATAACATTACCGTCAAGTATGACTCCGGCGAGACCTGTGTGCATACGCTGACCAAGTTTGCCCGTTCCAACGCAGGTACCTGCGTCAACCAGCGTCCCATCGTCGTCGTTGGCGAGCGGGTGGATACCGAGCAGATCATTGCTGACGGCCCCTCCTGTTCCGGCGGTGAGGTGGCTCTGGGTAAGAACGTGCTCATCGGCTTCGTCACCTGGGAAGGTTACAACTACGAGGACGCCATCCTGCTGAACGAGCGTCTGGTTCGGGAGGACGTCTTTACCTCCATCCACATCGAGGAGTACGAGACCGAAGCCCGTGACACCAAGCTGGGCCCCGAGGAGATTACCCGCGACATTCCCAACGTTGGTGAAGATACCCTGAAGGATCTGGACGAGAACGGCATCATCCGTGTGGGTGCTGAGGTTCACGCCGGTGACTACCTGGTCGGTAAGGTCACTCCCAAGGGCGAAACCGAGCTGACTCCCGAGGAGCGCCTGCTGCGGGCCATCTTCGGTGAGAAGGCAAGAGAAGTCCGCGACACCTCCCTGAAGGTGCCCCACGGTACCTCCGGCATCGTTGTGGATGTGAAGATCTTTACCAAGGAAAATTCCGACGAGCTGGCCCCCGGTGTCAGCAAGTCTGTCCGCGTCTATCTTGCCCAGAAGCGTAAGATCGGCGTCGGCGATAAGATGGCAGGCCGTCACGGCAACAAGGGTGTCGTTTCCCGCGTCCTGCCTGAGGAAGATATGCCCTTCCTGCCCGACGGCACCCCCCTGGATGTGGTTCTGAACCCCCTGGGCGTGCCTTCCCGTATGAACATCGGCCAGGTGCTGGAAGTCCATCTGGGTTACGCTGCCCGGGCTCTGGGCTGGCATGTTGCCACCCCCGTCTTCGACGGCGCAAACGAGAAGGACATCCGTGAGACTCTGAAGCTGGCAGGCCTCCGGGAGGATGGCAAGACCATCCTGTACGACGGCCGTACCGGCGAGCCCTTCGACAACCTGGTCACTGTCGGCTACCCCTACTACCTGAAGCTGCACCATCTGGTTGATGATAAGATCCACGCCCGTTCCACCGGCCCCTACGCACTGGTTACCCAGCAGCCTCTGGGCGGTAAGGCCCAGTTCGGCGGTCAGCGTTTCGGCGAAATGGAAGTCTGGGCCCTGGAGGCTTACGGCGCTGCCTATACCCTGCAGGAGATCCTGACCGTCAAGTCCGACGACGTTACCGGCCGTGTCAAGACCTATGAGGCCATCGTCAAGGGTGCCAATATTCCCAAGCCCGGCGTGCCCGAATCTTTTAAGGTTCTGGTCAAGGAGCTGCAGGCCCTGTGCCTGGATATCCGTGTGCTGGATGAAAACGGCAACGAGATCGAGCTGCGGGAGGACGACGATGATGAAGAGCTGATCTACGCATCTGACGTTACCGAGACTGTTGCCGGATCCAAGGCTGAGATCCTGGATGCAGGCTTCGTGGAGGATGAGGACAGCCCTGAGGATATTATGGATGTGTTCGGCGGCCTGGATGCCGGCGAAGAAGAATAAGGAGGCGACTACATGGCAGATGCCACCTTTGATGCCATTAAAATTGGCATTGCATCTCCGGAGATGATCCGGCAGTGGTCCTATGGCGAAGTCAAAAAGCCTGAGACCATCAACTATCGTACCCTGAAACCCGAACGTGACGGCCTGTACTGTGAGAAGATCTTCGGACCTCAGAAGGACTGGGAATGTCACTGCGGTAAATATAAGAAGATCAAGTACAAGGGCAAGGTTTGCGACCGCTGCGGCGTCGAGGTCACCAAGGCCAAGGTGCGCCGTGAGCGTATGGGCCACATTGAGTTGGCCGCTCCCTGCTCCCACATCTGGTACTTTAAGGGCATCCCCTCCCGTATGGGTCTGATCCTGGACATCAGCCCCAAGGTGCTGGAGAAAGTTCTGTACTTCGCTGCCTATATCGTCACCGATCCCGGCGATGCACCTCTGGCCAGAAACCAGGTGCTCACCGAAAAGGAATACCGGGATATGCGCGAAAAGTACGAGGACGACTTCAAGGCCGGTATGGGCGCTGAGGCTGTCAAGGAGCTGCTGGAGCAGATCGACCTGGAGCAGCTGAGCCACCAGCTTCGTGAAGAACTGAAGACTGCCTCTTCCCAGAAGAAGCTGCGTCTTGTTAAGCGCCTGGAGGTCGTGGAGGCCTTCCGGGAGTCCGGCAACAAGCCTTCCTGGATGATCATGGACGTGCTGCCCGTCATTCCCCCGGATATCCGTCCCATGATCCAGCTGGACGGCGGCCGTTTTGCCACCTCCGACCTGAATGACCTGTACCGCCGCGTCATTAACCGCAACAACCGTCTGAAGCGGCTGGTTCAGCTCCATGCCCCCGACATCATCATCCGCAACGAAAAGCGTATGCTGCAGGAGGCTGTGGATGCCCTGATCGACAATGGCCGCCGGGGCCGTGCCGTCACCGGTGCCAACAACAGAGCGCTGAAGTCTCTGTCTGATATGCTGAAGGGCAAGCAGGGCCGTTTCCGTCAGAACCTGCTGGGTAAGCGTGTTGACTACTCCGGCCGATCCGTTATCGTCGTCGGCCCCGAGCTGAAGCTGTACCAGTGCGGCGTGCCCAAGGAAATGGCCATCGAGCTGTTCAAGCCCTTCGTTATGAAGAAGCTGGTTTCCGACGGCCTGGCTAACAACATCAAGTCCGCAAAGAAGATGATCGACAAGGGCAAGACCGAGGTCTGGGACGCTCTGGACGAGATCATCAAGGATCGCCCCGTCATGCTGAACCGTGCACCTACCCTGCACCGTCTGGGTATCCAGGCCTTCGAGCCTGTGCTGGTGGAAGGCCGCGCACTGAAGCTGCATCCTCTTTGCTGTACCGCATTTAACGCTGACTTTGACGGCGACCAGATGGCAATTCACGTGCCCCTGTCTCCCGAAGCACAGGCTGAGGCCCGTATGCTGATGCTGTCTGCCAACAACCTGCTGCGTCCCCAGGACGGCAAGCCCGTTACCGTTCCTACGCAGGATATGATCCTGGGTGCCTACTATCTGACCTACACCCGCCTGGGCAAGGCAGAGAAGGGTGCCGAGACCGTCTACATCACCGATGCCGGTGAGACCGGTCTGCCCGTGAACGAGATCGTGGATGCTGACGAATTCCTGGCTGCCAACAAGCAGGCCAAGGCAGAGGGCAAGAAGGAAGCTAAGTTCCGTCCCGTCCATTCTTACTCCTCTCCCGAGGAAGCCATCGCTGCCTACGCAGACGGTGCCATCGGCCTGCACGCGCCCATTCTGGTGCGCTTTGGCAAGGAGATCAATGGTGTGATGGAATACCGGCTGATCAACGCCACCGTCGGCCGTCTGATCTACAACGAGCCCATTCCTCAGGATCTGGGATTCGTGGACCGCACCGATCCCGAGCATGCCTTTGACCTGGAGATCGATTTCCTGGTTGGCAAGAAGCAGCTGGGTAAGATTATTGACAAGTGTATCCGCGTTCACGGCTTCACCGTGTCCACTGAGATGCTGGATAAGATCAAGGCTCTGGGCTATAAGTACTCCACCAAGGGCGCTATCTCCGTGTCCATTGCCGACATGGTGGTTCCTGCCATTAAGTACGAGCTGGTCAAGCAGGCCGAGGGCAAGGTGGTTGAGATCGAAAACTTCTACCGCCAGGGCTTCATCACCAATGAAGAGCGCTACCGTCTGGTGGTTCAGCAGTGGGAAAAGACTACCAAGGATGTCACCGACGCTCTGCAGGGCAACCTGGATCAGTACAACCCCATCTACATGATGGCGGACTCCGGCGCCCGTGGCTCCATGGCTCAGATCCGTCAGCTGGCTGGTATGCGTGGCCTGATGGCCGATACCGCCGGCCGTACCATCGAGATTCCCGTTAAGGCAAACTTCCGTGAAGGTCTGTCTGTTCTGGAGTACTTCATCTCCTCCAGAGGTGCCCGTAAGGGCATGACCGATACCGCTCTGCGTACCGCTGACTCCGGTTACCTGACCCGCCGAATGGTCGACGTTTCTCAGGATGTCATCATTCGTCAGCACAACTGCGGCACCACCAACGGTATTTACGTTGGCGCCGTGTACGACAAGAACGGTGATGTCATTGATACCTTCGGCAACCGTATCCGGGGCCGTTATCCCGTCAATGATGTTCTGCATCCCGAGACCGGTGAGCTGCTGCACGCCAAGGATGTCATGATGATGCCCGAGGACGCTGCCAAGTTTGAAGCAGCCGGTATCAACAAGATCTATATCCGCACCATCCTGGCCTGCCGCGCCCGCGTGGGTGTCTGCGCCAAGTGCTACGGCATGAACCTGGCCACCTCCAAGGAAGTGGATCTGGGCGAAGCTGTCGGTGTTATCGCAGCACAGTCCATCGGTGAGCCC
>JAGBAI010000175.1 GCA_017939025.1 Oscillospiraceae bacterium | reverse complement strand
GGTCCGCCGGAAAAATTGGCCTCGATGGACAATTTTTCCGTATCATTCACCGCACAAATTCCGAAAATCCGCCCATTGAGGTCGGATTTTCGGACGGACCGTCGAGGACGACGGTCCCTACGGTAACGGACCTCTAAATTCTGAATTTATACTTCTTCGACAGTCTGCGGGAGAGGCAGAGCCTCTCCCGTTCGTCAATTCATACCTAACATCCACCGGAAAACCGGAATAGTTTGCAAAGAGATACTCACCTTTTTTCGTATCAAAAGTTTCAATTCTATCAAATTAAAGTCTTTAATCGGGAATCCGTATCATTCGAATCTCTGCGCAATGGTTTTCATGTGCTCCGCGATTGTCAGCTTCTGGGGGCAATGCTTTTCGCAGGAATGACAGCTGATACAATCGGATGCCCTGTTGGAAGAAGCACCCATCCGGTGATAGGTGGGAAGGATCTTCCAGTCATCCCCGGGATAGCGGGTGATCTCATTATAGAGCCTGATATACTGGGGAATCGGGATCTTTTTCGGGCAGTGGGCAGCGCAGTAACCGCAGCCCGTACAGCCAATGGCGGTTTTGCCCCGGATGATTTCAGCCACCTGTGCAAGCAGACGGACTTCTGCTTCCGTTAAGGGATCGAAAGGCTGAATATTGGCCTGAACCTGTTCAACAGTTCCCATACCGCTGAGACAGACTTCCACCCCCGGCAGGGACTGGACAAACCGCAGTGCCCAGTCAGAAGGTGTCCAATCCGGGTGGACTGCCCGAAGCCTTGCTTCCGCTTCTTCCGGAATGGATGAAAGTGTGCCGCCCTTCACAGGCTCCATGACCATCACGGATTTGCCGTGACGAAGGCAGGTTTCGTAGCACTTCCGGGACTGGATGCCCTCACTCTCCCAATCCCGATAATTCAGCTGCATCAGCACCACATCCACCTCCGGGTGGGCAGCCAGAATTCTGTCCAGCAATGCCGCATCGCCATGGTAGGAAAAACCGATGCGTTTGGCCTTTCCCTCTGCCTTTTTCTCCCGGAGAAAGCGGAACTCGTCATATTTTTCTGCTATGGCATAATTTTCATCATTGAGCCAGTGGAGCATCAGCACATCAAAGAATTCCACGCCGCATCGCTCCAATTCGATGTCAAAATATTTCCGGCAATCCCCGTAGCTTTTGAACAGGTACCCGGGCAGCTTGTCGCAAAGCTGAAAGCTGTCCCGGGATTTTCTCTCCACCACGCATTTGCGAATGGCCGCTTCGCTGAGGCCATCCAAATAGGTATAGCAGGTGTCAAAGAACACACCGCCTCCCGCCAGAAATACGTCTGTCATGGAACAGATGGCCTGCCAGTCCAGTTCCCCGTCCTGTTTCGGCAGACGCAGGAAGCCAAAGCCCAGTTTGTTGATCATACGCTCACACTTCCAATATAGGTATATCCCGGCAGATCGGTGATATGGTCTGCTTTGAAGAACTGAAATGCCTCCTCATCCAATGCTTCAAGATAAAAGCTTACCGGCCGGAAGCCGTCGTTGCAGGAAATCATGGCGGACTTGGGATTCTTCATCCAGCCGTCGTAAAAATCCCCGCCGCCGTGGGCCAGGGTCATCACAAAGGCAGAAATGCTGTCCCATGCGCTGTCACAGAAGCCCTCAGGCTTGCACCATCCATTGGCAATCCAGACCTGACCTTCCTGAACATCACAGGCGTGCTGAATGGGGTTTTCATACTTTGCTATCAGGTCGGGATAGCTGGTCTTGCGGATTGCTGTAATTCTGACTTTCTTCATAACTGAAACCTCCATTACGCATTTCCTTTTTTCCATTTTTATTTTATCTTTCAGGCAGCGAAATGTAAACAGAAAAGTTACGCATGCCCGGCGGGGATGATATCCCCGCCCCAGACTGTCGAAGAAGTATAAATTCGGAATTTGTGTGGTGAATGATACGGAAAAATTGTCCATCGAGGCCAATTTTTCCGGCGGACCGTCCAGAGGACGGTCCCTACGGTGAACAGTACGATACACTGCAATTTGTACTTTTTTGACAGTCTGAACTCCCGCCGGTTGGCGGGAGTTTTTCCATGTCCGGGAAACCTGGCAAAAATCGCTGTTTCATCTGTTCCTCCGAAAAGATTCATGCTATAATGCGCTTGTCAACTGATATTCAATTAAAAACATTCCGTCCACATCGCCGTATGGCGGTGTCTTTCAAATGGAATCTCACACAGTCCCATTTGAAATGCCTATCAGACCTGCAAAGGAGGTATCATAATCATGATCCAGGCTGTTATTTTTGACATGTACGAGACGCTGGTGACCCAGTTTTCCAGTCCCCTGTATTATGGAACGCAAATTGCCGGTGATCTGGGGCTGACGCCGGAGGAATTTCTGCCGGGCTGGCGGGCAACAGAAGAAGCCAGGGCCACAGGAAAGATGACATTTGAGGAAGCCATCGAATTGCAGCTGCGCAGCCACGGTATTTTTTCCGGGGAACTGTTTCAGCAGGTGGTGCAAAAGCGCCTGTCCATCCAGTCAGATTGCTTTTCCCGTCTGCACCCGGAGATCCTGCCCATGCTGTCTGCGTTAAAAGACCGGGATCTCAAAATCGGGCTGATCAGCAACTGCTTTTCCGAAGAAGCGGTACTTATCCGGGAAAGTCCGCTGTTTCCTTACTTTGATGCGCCCTGCCTGTCCTACGAGGTGGGCATACGCAAGCCCGACCCTGCCATTTTCCAATACTGTCTGGAACAGCTGAGGATTCCGGCGGAAAACTGCCTCTATGTTGGCGATGGGGAACGGCAGGAGCTGGAGGCTGCCCGGGCTGCCGGAATGAGGCCCATCCAGGCCGTCTGGTACAGACGGGAGGAATTCGGCAGCCACATGGCGGCCATCCGTCCGGAGATTTCCCAGGCGGATCATCCGATGCAGCTGCTGGAGCTGCTGGGCAGGTAAGGAACTGGGAATACACAAAGGGAGAGGCCCATGCCTCTCCCTTAAAAATTGCAGTTTGGCGGGGAATTTTGTTGCGATGATGAACAACGCATCTGTAGGGCGGGGATATATCCCCGCCCTACGATCCTATTATCCTTAACAAACTGCAATTTACCTCATACATCCTCATCCAATCCATCGCTGCCGGAGATCCTGCCCACCGGAAGCAGTATACCTCAGAAAATAATCAGCAAACCCACCAGAATTCCTGTAATGGCAGAGAAGGCCGGAAGCTTGCTGTAGTACATCAAAATAGACTGGGGCAAAATCTCACCGAACACCACATACAGCATGGCACCGCTGGCAAAGCCCAAACTCAGTGTCAGACCCATAGGGCCCAGTTCGCCCAGCATGTAGCCCAGCAATGCACCCAAAATGGTGGGGATACCGGTGCAGGCGGTGATCAGCACTGCCTTCCTTTTGGCCATTCCGCCGCTGATCAGAGGCACGGAAACAGCCATCCCTTCCGGGATATTGTGCAGGCCGATCAGCACTGCCAGCACCAGGGCAGCGCTGCCCATGACACCATCGTTACTGGCATAGGAAGCACCGATGGTCATACCCTCCGGCACATTGTGCAGGGCAATGGCACAGGCCATAACGACACCTGCCACAAACAGGCCCAGCTTGCTGTCCTTTCGGGCATAGTGCTGGTTCAGATGGTCACTGTGGATCAGCTCATCCAGATCGTCCGCCGTCTTGGGATGGTTCTCATCAATATGGGGAACCTCCGGATTGGTTTTCTGATCAATGAGATAATTCAGTAAATAGGTGATGGCAACACCAAAGGCAATGGCTCCCACCACGGTCCAGATGCCCACATTGGTCTCAATGGCTTCCGTCACCAGGTCAAAGCACACCACACTCAGCATGACACCGCCGGCAAAGCTCAGCAGCAGGCTTACAGTCCGTTTGGAATCCTTCTGCAGCATGGCACCCACTATGCCGCCCAGGCCCGTACCGCCCACACCGGCCAGTGCCGTGGTAACGATTAATGTTTCCAGAATGCCCATAATCTCTCTCCTCTGTCTATGCAGCATTTACAGAATCATGATAGCACAGTCAGAGAGATATTACAATGAAATCGGGCAAAAAACTTCATCCGAATCCCATTTCCTCCGCGGCTGAGACATTTTACACAATCCAGCACCCCAAAACTGGTTATTTCGGATATTTTTCCCGGTTAACTCTGCTTTTCATTGACAAGCAAATTCCCCTTGGATACAATGAATGTAACCAAATAAAATTAAGGAGGGCACGTTTATGACCGAGAAAATCATTTCATCCTTTGACGGTACCCAGCTGTACATGAAGAAGGAGACCGCACCGGACAACAAAGCCATCGTGGTCATCGTCCACGGCCTGTGCGAGCACCAGGGCCGCTACGATTACTTTGCCGAAAAGCTCCACGCCGCCGGCTACGGTACCTACCGCTTCGACCACCGGGGCCATGGCCGTTCTCAGGGTGAGGTTCCCCACTATGTCAGCTACCACGAAATCCTGGACGACACCAACGTGATCGTGGACATGGCCATTGCAGAGAATCCGGATATTCCCGTGTACCTCCTGGGCCACTCCATGGGCGGCTTCGCCGTTTCCCTGTACGGTGCCAAGTATCCCGGCAAGAAGCTCCGGGGTATCGTCACCTCCGGTGCCGCCGTCTGCGATACCATCGGCCTGTTTGCCAGCGCGCCTCCCGGACTGGATCCCAACATCCAGCTGCCAAATGAGCTGGGCGGCGGTGTCTGCTCCGTGCCGGAGGTTACCGACTGGTACGGGAAGGATCCCTATAACAAGAAATTCTATACCCTGGGTCTGGTTTACGCCCTGCGGGAGGGCCAGGCATGGTTCTCCGAGAGCATGAAGACCTTTGCCTATCCCGTTTTCATGACCCATGGCGAAAAGGACGGCCTGGTTGGCATGGACGACAGCGTCATCTTCTTCAAGAACGCCGCCTCTGCCGACAAGACCCTGAAGATCTACGGCAACGTCTTCCATGAAATCCTCAATGAGTACATCAAGGACGAGGTCATCACTGATATGATCGCCTGGATGGATAAGCATATCTGATACTATTTTTAACTCTCCGATATAACAAAGGCGGCTTCTCAAGGGAAGCCGCCTTTTCGTTATTCTTCCAGCTGGCGCAGAATATACTGCTTCACCTTTTCCAGCTTGCTCTGCTTCCAGAGCCCTTCCTCCCACTTCCGGGAGAAGGGAACGATGATGTTAAAGTCCATGTGGGCACCGGCAAAGAAACCGTCGGTATTCTCACTGAAGAAATAGGAATGCCAGGTCTCTACCGTGGCATCCCGATAGGTCTCGGGCTCCAGGTAGATCATCTTGCGGGCATCCTCCACAACGAAAGCATGGGCAGACAGGGGGGCAAGCAGTTCGTATTCCTCCGCGGGAATGTTGGTGAACACATCGGGCAGTTCTGCCTTTACGATCCGCTCCGGGCCCCGGACGATTCTCACACCCATGGCATCGAATTCCATTTTTTCCTCGGTGAAGGTCAGCTTCAGCAGCACGCCCAGATCGGTATACAGGTGAACACGCTGGTAATTGGTGTCGAAAATGAAGTTGCCCAGGGAATAGAAAATAGCCTTGCCGTTTTCGAACAGCTCGTAATTCTCCGGCACATGGGGATGATGGCTGACCACCACATCAGCACCCAGCTCCAGGAATTTCAGGTAACGGTCACGGGTGTAGGGGCTGGGCAGGCTGGTAAATTCCTCACCGCCATGGCTCACCACGATGCACCAGCGGCACCGGGCCTTAATTTCGTCAATACGGCGCTTGATCAGATCCCAGTCGTCCCAGCGGAAGATGCCCGGCTCGGTGGCCGTTGCGGGGATGCACTCTGCCATGTAGGACACGCCGAACATGCCAATGCCGCCGGCTTCGTCCAGATATACCGGTTCAGAAGCTTCGGTGTCATTCAGACCCGCGCCAAAGGTCTGGCAGCCCATGTCGGCGGCAATTTTCCGGGTGCTGACGATGCCCTCTGCTCCGGCATCCATGGTATGGTTATTGCCGATAGACCAGATATCCGCGTTCATTTTCTTCAGCACAGACGTGGCCTTGGGATCCATTGCGTGGAAAAATACGCCCCGGGAGCCATCATCCACCGCATCAATCAGCGCACCCTCCACATTGGCAACCGTGTGATCTGCGCTGTGGAAGAAATCCAGCACCTCCTGAGACAGCAGGTTCTCATCCTCCCACTTTTTATCCATATACCGGTCAAAGCCGATATCTCCGGTAAATACGATGGATGTTTTGGTCTTTTTCATAGCGTTTCTCCTAAATATATTAATACCGGACCAAATGGTCCATTGATTGATGATTTGTGTAAACTGCAGTTGGGTGGGCTGTTTTTCCCCCCTGCGTATGTGCTGTTTATAACAGCCCGCAAATTGATCCTTTATTGCCGGTAATCGCTTTCGCAGGTTCCGGCTTTGAGCACAAATCCGCAGTCACAGGTCTCGTCGGCGATGAGCCGTCCGGTTTCGGTGGCAGAACCACCCATTTTAACAAATACTTCCACCCACTGCCCGCAAATGGGGCATCTGACCTCCGTCAGCTTTGGGGTATGCTTGCCTTCATGGCAGCCGTCCAAAAGCATACCGGCACCTCCTGAAATGAATAGGATACAATTATTTTACCATGAAACCGCCGGCATTGCAACTGCCCGCCAAAGCCAAACCGGAATTTACCCAAATAATTTTTCCACGAAACTTAAAAAAGAAAAATTAAGGCTTGCAAAACAGGGAAAGCTATGCTATAATACCCAGTGTGTCCTGAGCGGGCGCCACTCCACATTGGGATGTCGCCAAGCGGTAAGGCACCAGACTTTGACTCTGGCATTCGTAGGTTCGAATCCTGCCATCCCAGCCAATTTTAACTGCATACGGTTCGCTAGCTCAGTTGGTAGAGCAACGCCCTTTTAAGGCGTGGGTCCAGGGTTCGAGCCCCTGGCGAGCCATGAAAAAGCACCTGCTTGAAGCAGGTGCTTTTTTCAATGTGTCAAAAAAGTCCGTTCGCAGTAAAGGCCCCCTCTGGGAGGGGGCTGGCACGGCGTAAGCCGTGACTGGGGGAGAGAGCCTAAAAGTTTTGTGTATCTATGAATAATCGGAACATTTTCTCTCCCTCAGTCAGCTTCGCTGACAGCTCCCTCGTCACCATAGCGCAACCGCCGAAGGCGGCTCTTAGCGCGGAGCTGCGGGAGCCATGGGTGCTCCCGCACCAGATGGTTTTTTGATTATATACGCCGGTGTCTGACAAACCGCATGTTTACCCCGCCTCCGGCAGTCCTGTGACGGCTGTCACCAGAATTCCCAGAACATCCCGGTATATTTTATCGGCCTGGCCCAAGGGCAGCGGGTTCTCCCCCTTTCCACACTCGATGGTGAATCCCGGACGCCGCCAGTTCTGGATAAACCAGTCCTTGTACCCGGCGAAGCTGGATTCGTAGGGAGTTTCCTCGGCGGTATAGCCGCTGACCCGGGCAAATTCCTCTGCCAAAGCCCGGGCACCGGCCACTTCATAATCCCGGAACTGCCAGTAAATGACCTCCCCCTGGGTATGCAGCGCCAGCACCAGGGCCGGATCCACAGCCCCGGTGTATTCTGCCAGTGCCCGGGATTCCCGCTGATCCAGCGGTGCACGGCCCACGAAATCTCTCGGTGCCGGACGGGTAAAGCCCTGGGAAAACTTGATCTCCCTGGCCTGGAGCCAGCCGGCAGGGTACTGCAAATTCAGATCCACCCCCTGCAGATTGGCCTTCCATCCCTCCGGGAAGGGGATCGAAGGAAACCGTGCCGCGATGTTCCGGGCCTGCTCCCATTCGCCGCTTCCCTCTGGCACTTCTCCCGTGACCAGTGCCACACCATCCGGATTCGCCATAGGGATCATGTGGACGGTGGCATATTTCAAAATCGTTTCTGCCTCCACGCCCCAGATTTTTCCGCTATTTTCTGCCGCCTGGGCCAGCTCTTCCGCAAAGCGCAGCAGTACCGCAGCTGTGATCCATTCGTTTCCATGCTGGGCTGCCACCAGGATTACCTGCCGCTCTCCCCTGCCGATGGTCATGGCCTGCACCGGACGGCCAAAGGCCGTGGACGCGATAACCCGCTCTGTAAGGGCCGGGTACCGTTCCGTCAGCTGCCGTATGACCTTCTCACTAAGCCCGGCGCTCATTGGTACATCCACAGGAACCATGGACACAAAATCACCTCCATGGAGCCTATGCTGTTTGCAGACCGAATATGACGGCAAACTGCGGTTGAAGGATGCAACCGGGTATACGGTGGTTCAGATCATACACCGTGGCCTGTGCGGGGGCTGATCGTCGGCATCTGTGTCTATAACGCAGTCCGGGCATTTATCGGTTAAATAACAATGGGTGCGCGCCATGTGAAGACTCCCTGAATATTGAAAGATTTTCCCCGATTCCTCGTGAATCGGGGATTTTTCATTCATGGTATGTTCGGCAAACAGACCTTCTTCCGGGACGGCAGCGCCAAAAAAACTTGACAGACATTTTACCTGATCTGACTTTCAGATTTTACATACGGTGTGTATCATAAAAGCATACGGATACAAAATCCCAAAACAAAATTACGTTTCACAATAAGGAGTCATTACATTATGAAAAAGTTTATCAGTATTCTGCTGGTGGCAGTTCTGGCTATGAGCCTGGCCGCTTGCGGCAGCAGCGAAAGCAAGGCACCCGCACAGGGTGAAGCAACTCCCGCAGTCACAGAAGCTGCAAAGCTCTCCGGCACTGTATCTACTGACGGTTCCACCTCCATGGAGAAGGTCATCGGCGGCCTGGGCGAAATGTTCATGGAGATGAATTCTGGCATTACCTTTACCTACAACCCCACCGGCTCCGGCTCCGGCATCAAAGCTGTGCAGGAAGGCCGCTGCGACATCGGTCTGGCATCCCGGAATCTGAAGGCTGAGGAAGCTGCTTCCGGTCTGACCGAAACGGTTCTTGCTTATGACGGAATTGCTGTCATCGTTAATCCTGAAAACCCTGTTTCCGATCTGGATGTTGCTACCATCGCAAAAATCTACACCGGTGAGATCACCAACTGGTCTGAAGTGGGTGGTAATGACGCTGAGATCGTGCTGATCGGTCGCGAGGCTGGTTCCGGTACCCGCAGCGGCTTTGAGGAAATTGCGGACATTGAGGACAAGTGCCAGTACCGTCAGGAACTGACCTCCACCGGCGATGTGATCACCGCCGTTTCCCAGAACCCCGGTGCCATCGGTTATGCCTCTGTGGCTTCCGTCAAGGATACCGTCAAGGCTCTGACCATTGCAGGTGTGGCTCCCAGCAACGAAACCATCCTGGATGGCAGCTATGTGATCCAGCGTCCCTTCGTTCTGGTCACCAAGACCGACGCCCAGCTGAGTGCAGCCGCACAGGCCTTCTTCAACTACGCGATGAGCACGGATGCCCACGAACTGATCACCGCCGCCGGTGTTGTTCCTGCTTCCAAGTAAGTTTTTTCAAGACAGTCCCCTCCATTGAGGGGGCTGTTTTTGCGTTATAGGTAAGTGTTTTACCAGAATCATACAAACTAACGATTTCTTTGACGAACATTTTACTTTACTTTGGTTTCGGCTTTTACATGGAGTTTGTATGATATTTATGTAAGAACTGCGATTCTTAACATTACCTTTTCGAAAGGTCGATACCATGAAAAAGAAAAGTAATTTGCTGGAAAGTGTGATCCATGGAATTTTTTTGATCTTGGGTCCGATTACAGTGGGCTGTGTCCTGCTGATCACGGTCTATCTGGTGATTTCCGGTATTCCCGCCATTCGGGAAATCGGTTTGGTGGACTTTCTCTTTGGAGATATCTGGGCATCCACCGCAGCCGAGCCGAAATACGGGATTCTGCCCTTTATCCTCACCAGTATCTACGGCACAGCAGGCGCGATCGTTCTGGGTGTTCCCATTGGTTTCCTGACAGCGGTGTATCTTGCAAAGATGGCTCCGAAGAAGGTCAAGGAGATCATGGGCCAGGCAGTATCCATGCTGGCGGGAATCCCCTCCGTGGTTTATGGTCTGGTGGGCATGATGGTGCTGGTACCCGGCATTCGGAAGATCTTTGACGTCCCGGATGGCGCAAGCCTGCTGGCATCCATCATCGTACTGGCGATTATGATCCTGCCCTCCATCATCAAAATGTCTGTCACAGCTCTGGAGGCGGTTCCCAGGGAGTACGAGGACGCATCCCTGGCTCTGGGCGCAACTCCCGAAGAAACCTGGTTCCGGGTGTCTGTTCCCGCAGCAAAGAGCGGTATCGCTGCCGCGGTGGTGCTGGGTGTAGGCCGCGCCATTGGCGAAGCCATGGCAGTTATGATGGTAGCGGGTAATGCTGCCAATATGCCCGATTCCCTCTTCCAGTCTGTCCGCTTCCTGACCACTGCCGTTGCTTCTGAAATGTCCTACTCCAGCGGTTTGCAGCGGCAGGCACTGTTCTCCATTGCGCTGGTGCTGTTCCTGTTCATTATGCTCATCAACGCCGTGCTGAACTTCTTCCTGAAAGGAGAAAAGAAATGAGAACTGTTCATCCTGACAATCTGTTCCGCTGGCCCCTCCGGGGGAAGCCTTATGTAATTCTGGCAGGTACCTGTCTGGCGCTTCTGATCCTGGCAATGGGAGTAATGTAATATGACGACGAAAAGAAATGTATATGTCTGGGTTATGCGCTTTCTCATGTGGCTGGCTGTTGGCATTACCGCAGGCCTGACGTTGTTTGTGGTGGGTTATGTATTGGTCAAAGGTGTTCCCAATTTAAGCTGGCAATTCTTAAGCACCAAGCCCAGCTACTTAAGCGGCAACATCGGCATCCTGCCGGATATTCTGAACACGGTGTATATTGTCATTGCGACCCTGCTGGTCGTTCTGCCTCTTGGGGTAGGCGCAGCGGTGTATCTGACAGAGTATGCCACCAATCAGAAAGTCGTCGGTATCATCGAGTATGCTGCCGAAGCCCTTTCCGGCATCCCCTCCATTATTTATGGTCTGGTGGGTATGCTGATGTTTTCCAATAACTTCGGTACCTGTCTGATGGCAGGCGCATTGACCCTGGCGATCATGAACCTGCCTACCATCATGCGTAACACCCAGGAAAGTCTGAAAACCGTTCCTCAGTCCTACCGGGAAGGCGCCTTCGGTTTGGGGGCGGGCAAATGGCGGGTCATCCGCACGGTGGTTCTGCCCAACTGTATTGACGGTGTGATTACCGGCTGTATTCTGTCCGTTGGCAGAATTTTAGGCGAGTCCGCGGCGCTGCTGTTCACTGCCGGATTCGCCCATAGTCTGAATGGCTTCGTAGAAGGACTGAACAGCGCGGGTGCAACCCTGACGGTAGCCCTGTACGTTTACGCCAAGGAACAGGGGGAATTTGGTGTGGCATTTGCCATTGCCGCCATTTTGATGGTGCTGGCATTCTGCATCAATCTTGCCGCTTCTGCCGTAACGAAACATTTCCAGAAAAAGAACGCTGTGTAAAGGAGCGAACTATGAATAAACCGATTATCACTGTCAATGACCTGAATCTCTGGTACGGCCAGACCCAGGCGTTGAAAAACATAAATATCGACATTCCCGAAAAGTCCATCACCGCCCTCATCGGCCCTTCCGGCTGCGGCAAGTCCACCTTCCTGAAGACACTGAACCGGATGAATGACCTGATTCCTTCCGTGAAAATCACAGGCGAAGTTCGTTACAACGGAGAAAACATTTTTGAATCCGAAGTCAACAATCTTCGCAAAGAGGTTGGTATGGTCTTCCAGAAGCCCAATCCCTTCCCCATGAGCATTTACGACAATATCGCCTACGGCCCCCGTACCCACGGCATCAAGAACAAGGCACAACTGGATGACATCGTGGAAAAGGCCCTCCGGGGTGCGGCGATCTGGGATGAGGTGAAGGATCGGCTGAAGAAGAACGCCCTGGGTATGTCCGGTGGTCAGCAGCAGCGGCTGTGCATTGCAAGAGCACTGGCTGTGGAGCCGAAAGTGCTGCTGATGGATGAACCCACCTCTGCACTGGACCCCATTTCCACTTCCAGAATTGAAGATCTGGCAATGGAGCTCAAGAAAGATTATACCATCGTCATCGTCACCCACAATATGCAGCAGGCTGTCCGTATTTCCGACCAGACCGCCTTTTTCCTCCTTGGCGATCTGGTGGAGTACGGAAACACAGAAGAAATGTTCTCCCAGCCCAAGGATAAGCGTACTGAAGATTACATCACCGGCAGATTTGGTTAATGGAGGTAAATGTATGAGAGACTTTTTTCAGGAACAGTTAAACCAGCTGAACCATGAACTGATCAAGATGGGTGCTGCCTGCGAGGAGATCATCGATCTGGCCTCCCAGTCCCTGACGGAATACAGTGAGGATCTGGCGAAGCAGGTCAATATCATTGGTGCGCAGATCGATGAAAGCGAGCGCACCATCGAAACCATCTGTCTGAAGCTGCTGCTTCGTCAGCAGCCGGTGGCAAGGGATCTGCGGCAGATCAGTGCCGCCATGAAGATGATCACCGACATGGAGCGTATCGGTGATCAGTGCGAGGATATTGTGGATCTGATCCCCAAAATGGAACGCCGTGCCGATGAAAAATATCCCAGAATCCGGGAAATGGCAAAAGCTGCCCAGGCTATGGTGACAGAAGCGGTGGATGCTTATGTCAAAAAAGATCTGGACATGGCGAAACAGGTCATGGATCATGACGATGTGGTAGACAGCTATTTTAATCAGGTGAAATCCGGTATTATTGGGATCATGGCATCTCATCCGGAATACAGCGAGTATGCCTTGGATCTGCTGATGATCGCAAAATACTTTGAACGGATTGGTGACCACTGCACCAATATTGCCGAGTGGGTCGTCTTTTCTGTGACAGGAGAACATAAATCGTGTCAGTGATCTGGTGTGTAGAGGATGATCCCAGCATCCGGGAAATTGAAGTTTACGTTATGAATACCACAGGCATGGAAGCATACGGTTTCGAAAACGGTACTGTTTTCTGGGAGACTCTGCAGGCCCAGCAGCCGGATTTGATTCTGCTGGATGTAATGCTGCCCGGTGTGGACGGTGTGGAACTGCTGTCCCGCATGAAAGCAAATGAAAAATTTCAGGATATCCCTGTCATTATGGCGACGGCCAAGGGATCGGAATATGACAAGGTACAGAGTCTGGATCTGGGTGCCGACGATTATCTGGTAAAGCCTTTTGGTATGATGGAAATGGTATCCAGAGTGAAGGCGGTTCTGCGCCGCAGTCAGCCCAGAAAAAATGACCGGCTCCTGCGGCTGGATGAACTGGTGCTTGATCTGGAACAGCACACGGTATCCGTAGCCGGTGAGCGCATCGCGCTGACGTATAAGGAATATGAACTGCTGAAATTGTTCCTGTCCCAGCCCGGTGTGGCATTCACCCGGGAACAGCTGCTGCAAAAGGTCTGGAATACGGATTACATATCCGAATCCCGGACGGTGGATATGCACATCCGAACCCTGCGGCAAAAGCTGGGGAGCTATGGCAATATCATTGAAACTGTCCGGAATGTAGGCTATCGTCTGGAGGGCAAACATGACAAGTAAGATCTTCCGTTCCACACTGTTTGTTGCAGCAGTGATCCTGCTGTGCAGCCTTGGTATCATTATGGGTGTTCTGTACGAGTATTCCAATGATATTCAGGTCATGCAGCTGAAGGACGAATTGCGTCTGGCAGCTGCTGGAACGGAAGAAAACGGTCTTCGCTATCTCCAGCGGGTGGAATCCCAGCGGTTTCGGCTGACCTGGGTCGATGCGAGTGGAAGGGTTATCTTCGACACTCATGCGGATATTGCCCAAATGGAAAATCACGAAAACCGGGAGGAGATCCGGGAAGCAATGATCACCGGCAGCGGCAGCGCCGCCAGAAAGTCCGATGAATTTGAACAGATCATCCAGAATATGCAGGAAGGTTTGGTTCTGCTTGACAAGAATCAGAGGATTCTGAGCATCAATCCGGCTGCGAAGATCCTCTTTAACGCAGAAAATGACTGTATCGGCAGGAACAAGCTCCGGGAACTGACGGAGGAAAAAAGCTGCAAGTTTGTCCTCTACATCGGCCCCAAGCGGCTAATTAAGCGGCAGATGTTTAAGAAATGTCTGGAGCAGGCCTATTCCCTGTAACAGAAATCAGAATATTACGGTGGAATTCATGGCCTGAATATGATAAAATAACCTTGTTAAATGCAGCCCGCTCCACACTGCGGACCGTGCCCGACAATGTCCCCAAAAGAAAGGGCAAGTCCTTCGGACAGAAGCGAGCCACAGAAAGAAAATCAACAATGCAGTCAATATCGGCGTGGATTATAATCCAGAAGATATTGCCGCTATGTTTGGCCGGAAAGCTGCGTGAACTTATACACCGTTATAAAATTTTTCAATCGCAAAAGTTTCGAAAAGCATATCATAACAGGAAACAAGAGGTTGTAACAGATGATAAAAATCCTATTTTTATGCCACGGCAATATTTGCCGCAGTCCTATGGGGGAGTATGTTCTGAAAGATATGGTCAAAAAAGCCGGTCTTGCTGACCGGTTTGAAGTCGCATCGGCTGCGGTCAGCCGGGAGGAGATCGGAAACCCGGTGTATCCTCCTGCACGGCGGGAGCTCGCAAAGCATGGCATCTGCTGCGATGGTCATGCCGCCCGGCAGGTGACGATGGCTGACTATCACCACTATGACCGGATCTACTACATGGACCGCAGCAATGCCCGGTACCTTTCCCGGTTGCTGCCTCGGGATCCGGATAAGATCCGTCCGCTTTTGGATCACGATGTGGCAGACCCTTGGTACACCGGGGATTTTGAAGCTACCTGGAAGGACATTGTAGAAGGCTGCACCAAAATTATGGAGGAATTAGCATGAACCGAGAACTGTTGGAAGAGAAACTGTCGGAGCTTCCGCTGTACATTTACGATTTTTTTGATCCGAAGGAGCTGGAATTTAACAGCAGGATCCGCTGGATCTGTGAAAATGAGTGTCCCATGTTCGGTAAGTCCTGGGCCTGTCCTCCTGGTGTCGGTACTGTGGATTGCTGCAAGGCAAAGTGCTTGTCCTATCAAAACTGCCTGCTGATCTCGACCATTGTGGAGGTCAGCGACATTGCCGACATGGAGGAGACCCTGGCCACCCGTCCGGAGCACGAGGCCATCACCAACGAGGTTGCGGCGATCATGACAGACCTGGGAGCGAAACCGTACGTTCTGTCCACGGAAAGCTGCACCATCTGCGAAAACTGTGCCATTCTGGAGGGACAGCCCTGCCGCTTCCCGGAAAAAATGCACCCCTGTGTAGAAAGCCACGGCATCAACGTGGTGCCCATTCTGGAAAGCCGGGGCCTGGAATTTCAGTTCGGTGCCAACGTGGTCACCTGGGTGTCACTGCTGTTTTATTAAGTCACAAATATGATTGTAAATAAAAAGAAGAGCCGCCCGGTTGGGCGGCTCTTGGTATTTGGTAAATCAGGCGGGGTAGAACAGGGGGGTGTTGATGCCGATGGGCAGGCCGACGGACAGCCAGATGATCAGCATGATGGTCCAGGCAACCAGGAAGCAGATGGAGTAGGGCAGCATGGTAGCGGTGATGGTACCGATACCGGCCTTCTTGTCATACTTCTGGGCGAAGATGATGATGACGGCGTAGTAGGTCATCAGAGGCGTGATGATGTTGGTGCAGCTGTCGCCCACACGGTAGGCCAGCTGGCACAGCTCGGGGCTGTAGCCCAGCAGCATGAACATAGGAACGAACACGGGAGCCAGAATGTTCCACTTGGCGGAGGCGGAGCCCATGAACAGGTTCATGAATGCGGAGAACAGAACAAAGATCACCATCAGAGGAATCAGACCGATGTTGATGGACTTCAGGAAAGAAGCGCCGCTCAGAGCAATGATGGTACCCAGCTTGGTGTAGGAGAAGTAGTTGATGAACTGAGAGGAGACGAAGGCCAGAGCCAGGAAGCTGCCCATATCAGCCATGGAAGCGGACATAGCGCCGGCGATGTCCTTGTCGGACTTGAACTTACCTACAGTCTTGCCGTAAGCCACAGCGGGGATGAAGAACAGCAGGGCGATCAGCACGATCAGGGAGTTGACCAGAGGTGTATTGCCCAGCAGAGCGCCCTCGGCGTTGCGGAAGAAGGAATCAGCGGGAACGCACATGGCGACGATGGCAACCACAAAGACGATGGCGGCAATGCCGGCATTGCGCAGGCCCTTCTTCTGGATGTCGGTGACGGTGGTCAGGGAAACGTCATGCTCGCCGTCCACGGTATCCTCGTACTTACCCAGACGAGGCTCAATGACCTTATCGGTGATGATGGTGCCCAGAATGGTGATCAGGAAGGTGGATGCGCACATGAAGATGTAGTTGCCCATGACCTGCACGCTGTAGCTGGGGTCGATGATGTCAACAGCAGCCTGGGTGATACCAGCCAGCAGGGGATCCAGGGTACCCACCAGCAGGTTGGCGGAGAAGCCGCCGGAAACACCGGCGAAGGCAGCAGCGAGGCCAGCGATGGGGTGACGGCCGCAGGCATGGAACATCATAGCGCCCAGGGGGATCAGAATGACGTAGCCGGCGTCAGAAGCAATGTTGGACATGACACCCAGGAAAACGATCATGGGAGTCAGCAGAGCCTTGGGGGTGGACTTGACCACATTCTTCAGCAGAGTGTCGATCATGCCGGACTTCTCGGCAACGCCGACACCCAGCATGGCAACCAGAACCATGCCCAGAGGTGCGTAAGTGGTGAAGTTGTTGACAGCGGAGGTGAACATGTACTGCAGACCGTCCTTGGTCAGCAGGCTGACAGCGGTGACAGTGGTCTCCTTCAGCTCACCGCCGGAAACCAGATTGCCGGTGGCAGATACGCCCATAGCGGCGCAGATAGCGGAGATCACCACAACTGCCAAAGCGAAAATGGCAAACAGGGTGACGGGATGGGGCAAAGCGTTACCGACGCGCTCAATGGCATTGAGGCTCCGGGTCAGCCAGCTGCCCTTCTTTTCAGGGTTTTTGGACATGGGACTTCTCCTTTTCTTTGTTCAATTTTCAAGCTTTTGTGCCGTGGAAAGGGACAAAGGGCACAATACACGAACAATTATAGCATTATACGGAGACAAGGTCAAGGATTATTCATAATTTGGTAAAGAAATATTTTACAGAAGCAGAGCGGCTGTGAAATTTTTTCCACGGTCGGGATATTGATAAATTTCACTTTGGGGAACATTCCGAATCCTCCGCACTGGCAAGGGGCGGCGGACCCCTTAACAACCCGCTCCGGCGCATTATCCTACCGGAGCGGGTTGCTAATTGTCGCCAATCCAGACCCCTGAACGGCGGATGATGTAAAATTGGCGCAAATCCATCCGAAAAGTCATTACGGCTCCAGGCGAATCCGATTTATGTTCATGCCTGTAGAAAAATCTCCCGGCTTTGCAGCCGGGAGATCCTTTTCTGTTATCTGGTTCCCTTGTCGTAGGGAATACCGGAAGCCTTGGGGCCCTGGGACTTCTTGGAGGTGAAGGCCAGAACCACCAGGGAGATGATATAGGGCAGCATATTGTACACCACGCTGGGGATATTCAGCGCCAGCATGAAATCGAAGCCGGAGTACACATTGCCCAGTGCCCGGAAGAAGCCGAACAGCAGCGATGCCAGGGCAATCTTCAGAGGATGCCAGCCGCCGAAGATCATAACTGCCATGGCCAGGAAGCCGAAGCCGGCAACACCGTTTTCAAACTTCCACACGGAAACACCCGCGGTGATATACACGATGCCGCCCAGACCGCCCAGCAGGCCGGAAATCAGGACACCTGCGTAGCGCATCTTGTAGACATTGATACCGACGGAGTCCGCAGCCTGGGGATGCTCGCCGCAGGCTCTCAGCCGCAGGCCGAAACGGGTCTTATACAGGGCCACAAAGGAAACAGCCAGGCAGATCACAGCCACCAGCATGAACCAGTTGAATTCAAACTCGCCCAGACGGACGATAAACAGATCCTTGCTATGGGTGTACGCAATGTCAGAGGAAACGTCGTTGCCGCCGGAGGCTGCGGTGTTCATAGCCTTGACCGCCACAGTGGCACCGGCAGTTGCCAGCATGTTCATGGCAGTACCGGTGATGGTCTGGTCGGCCTTGAAGTTAATGGCCGCCACAGCCAGCAGCAGGGAGTACAGCAGGCCGAACAGGGCCGCCGTCACCACGGTGCTGATGACCATTACGGGAGCGCCTACAGAAACAGGCAGGAACTTCATGACCAGAGCGCCGCCCAGGGCGCCGATGACCATGATGCCTTCCAGACCGATGTTGATCACGCCGGAGCGCTCCGCGAAGCAGCCGCCCAGGGCAACCAGCATCAGCACGGAAGCGAAGATCAGTGTATATTGCAGCAGCAGAGTCATTAACCCTCGCCTCCTTCCTTGGACTGCGCAGCCTTTGCAGCTGCGGCTTTCTTTTCATCAGATTTCCGGATCTGTGCCTGAATGAAGGCCTTGAAGAAGATAACAAAAGCACACAGGTAGATGATCAGAGAGGAGATCAGGCTGGAGATCTGGGAGCAGTAGACCTGCAGATCCACGTTACCGCCGCCGGTGGTGATATACTGAATGAAGAAGGCAGACAGAATGGAACCGATGGGGCTCAGGCCGCCCAGGAAGGCAACGGCGATGCCGTTGAAGCCCATGGCGGGAACAGAGGCAATGGTGGTTTCCCAGTCCTCGATGCCGGTCAGGTACAGCAATCCTGCACCCATGCCAGCCAGGGCACCGGCGATGACCATGGTCAGAATAATATTCTGATTTTCCTTCATGCCGGCATACTTGGCCGCATTGTAGTTGTTGCCGGTGGCCTTCAGCTCGTAGCCGAACTTGGTTTTGTTCAGCACCACCCACACCACGATGGCCATGATCACAGCCAGAGGAATGGCGATGGTAACGGACTTTTCATTGTTGAACAGCGCACCCAGGCCGAAGCTGGGGATCAGTGCGGAGGGGTTGGTACCCATAATGGCCATGGTGTAGGGGCTGGAGGGGCTCTTGACCGTGCCCAGCACCAGATTGGTCAGATACAGGGTGATCCAGTTGAGCATAATGCCGGAAATAACGATGTTCACATTCCGGCTGGTCTTCAGCAGACCAGAGATGGCACCAAGCAATGCGCCGGCAGCCATACCGATGAGCAGGCAGACGATCCAGGGCAGCTTCCATGCCAGAGCGGCATACAGGCAGCCGCAGGCACCGGCCACATACTGGCCCGCAACACCGATGTTGAACATGCCCACCTTATAGGCAAACAGCACGCTCAGTGCGCACATCAGCAACGGCACGGTACGAACCAGGGTCTGGCCGAAATACTTGTACATGAGCTTGCCGGGATACCGGAAGAAGCTCTTCAAAACAGCGGTAATGGCCTCGAAGGCACCGCTGGGTTCGATGATCAGCAGCGCAATATAGCCCACCAGAATACCGCCCAGGATGCACACCAGAGAAGACAGCAGCGTCTGGAAGCCGTCACTGCGGATCAGGGACATTTTCTCTTTCTTCACAGCTTACCCCTCCTTCTTGGCGCCTGCCATGTACAGGCCCAGTTCTTCCACAGTGGTCTTCTTGGGATCCAGCTCGCCGACGATTTCGCCCTCGTACATGACCAGGATCCGGTCAGAGACGGTCATGACCTCATCCAGCTCCAGAGACACCAGCAGCACTGCCTTACCGGCATCCCGCTGGGCCACGATCTGGCGGTGGATGTATTCAATGGCGCCCACGTCCAGGCCGCGGGTGGGCTGGACAGCGATCAGCAGCTGGGGATCCTTGTCGATCTCACGGGCGATGATGGCCTTCTGCTGGTTGCCGCCGGACATGGCCCGGGAAATGGTGATGGGGCCCTGGCCGGAGCGGACATCGTACTGTTCGATAAGCCGCTCAGCGTAGGTGCGGATATTCTTCCGGCGCAGGAAGCCGAACTTGTTGGTAAATTCCGGCTCGAAGTAGCGCTGGAGTACGATATTGTCTTCCAGGGTGTAGTCCAGCACCAGACCATGCTTGTGCCGGTCTTCGGGAATGTGGGACATGCCCATCAGAGAGCGCTTACGGATGGGAGCCGTGGTGATATCGTTGCCGCAGAGCTTCACGCTGCCGCCAGCCACATGCTCCAGGCCGGAAATGCCGAAGACCAGCTCGCTCTGGCCGTTGCCGTCGATACCGGCAATACAGACGATCTCACCGGCACGCACCTGGAAGGAGACGTTATTGACCGCATTCTTCTTGCTGACCTTGGAAGCAACGCTCAGGTTTTCCACATCCAGCACCACATCCTTGGGCTGGGCGGGGGTCTTCTGGACGGCGAATTCCACATCACGGCCAACCATCATCCGGGACAGGTCGTCCTTGGTGCAGTCCTTGATGTCCACAGTGCCGATGTACTTACCCTTACGCAGAACGCTGCACCGGTCCGCCACGGACATGATCTCGTTCAGCTTATGGGTGATAAAGAGGATGGATTTTCCTTCGGCTGCCAGATTCTTCATGATCTGCAGCAGTTCCTCGATCTCCTGGGGGGTCAGAACGGCGGTAGGCTCATCAAAGATTAGGATCTCGTTGTCGCGATACAGCATCTTCAGGATCTCGGTACGCTGCTGCATACCTACGGAGATATCCTCGATCAGCGCATCGGGGTTAACGGACAGGCCGTACTTTTCGGACAATGCCACCACTTTTTCTCTGGCCTTATCTCTCTGCAGGATGCCGTTTTTGGTGTCCTCCACGCCCAGGATGATGTTGTCCAGGACGGAGAAGCACTCCACCAGCTTAAAGTGCTGGTGCACCATACCGATTCCAAGGTCATTGGCATCATTGGGGTTATTGATCTTTACGACCTCACCGTTCTTTTTAATGACACCTTCTTCCGCCTGATACAGGCCGAACAGAACGCTCATCAGGGTAGACTTGCCGGCGCCGTTTTCGCCCAGCAGTGCATGGATTTCGCCGCTTTTCAGCTGCAGCGTAACATTATCATTTGCGATGATACCGGGGAACTTCTTGGTAATGTTCACCATTTCAATCGCATAAGGAACGTTATTCAATCCAATTACCTCCTTCTTTTCAAACTTGCGTTTTTATTATACACGAAGTATGGACAGAATTCAAATAAAATCCTTTCCATTTCCACGAAATTTTGAGGATTTTTCACAAACCGCCCGCAGTGCGGGTTTCCAATTGCGGGACTGAAAGCTGGTCTATCAGCCAGCACCATTGGGTGGTCAGCCCGGTTCGAAGAATATCGCCAAACCGAAATTGGTATGCACCTTCGAATCGGGCCACCCACCCAATGGTCCCGGATGCGGAACCAGTCAAAGACCCGCCATTGGCAGCGGGCCCTGCCCGCAAAAAAGAGGACGGGCAGAGCCCGTCCTCTCATAATTTGGGAAATATTCTCTTACTTCAGGTTGCCCAGCCACTCCACAGTGACAGCCTCGGTAGCAGGCTCAGCGGAGATGTCGTTGGAAACCTTGATGGAGCCGTCGAACATGCCAGCCACCAGAGCCTCGTAGTCAGCCTGGGTGAACTTGCCATCCTCGAACTGAGTGGTGGCGGACAGCTGCACATAGTTGGCAGCGGGATCAGCAGAAACCAGACCCAGGGACACGATCTTGCCGGCGTAGTCAGCCCAGTTGCCATTGATGACAACATCAGTCAGAGTGTCGATGGTGGTGGGAGCCAGACCCTTCATAGCGGAAGTGACGGTCATGCCCTCGCCGTAAGCAGCGTCGATGATGGGCTGCTGATCGGTGTCAACACCGATGACCTTGCCGCCGACCTTCTTGGCAGCCTCAGCAGCGGAGGTGTAGATGCCGCCGCCGCAGGCGAAGACCACCTCAGTGCCGGCAGCGTACCAGGTATCCATAACAGCGGTGATGTCAGCATCGCCGAAGAACTGGTTGCCGTAAGCGTACTTCATCTCGACCTCGATGCCCAGCTCCTTGGCAGCGGCATCAACGCCCTGCACGTAGCCGTAGCCGAAGCGCATAACAGCGGGAACAGCCATGCCGCCCAGGAAGCCCAGCTTGGTGTAGCCCAGCTTCACAGCAGCGTAACCGGCCATGTAGCCGGACAGCTCTTCCTGGTAGATGGCGCAGTAGACGTTGTCCATGTGGACATAGTCTTCCAGAACCCAGTTGTCGGGGTTGTAGTCGTAAGCTTCACCCTTCAGAGCAACAGCAGTCTCCAGCAGGTCGCCGGCAGCAACGTCCAGAGCGATGAACTTGATCTCGGGGTAGTTGCCGGAAACTTCAGCGATGGTACCGCCGAAAGCGTAGCCGGGCATAACGATGACGTTGTAGCCCTCAGCGATGGCCAGTTCCACGGACATCACGCGGCCTGCGGTGTCGTTGCTGGTGGGCTTGTAGTACTTGTACTCAACGCCGTTGGTCTCAGCAAACTCGATGACAGCCTCCCAGGTGGTCTGGTTAAAGGACTGGTCGGTGATATCGCCGTAGTCGGTGACCATGGCGACCTTGTACTCGGCAGCCTCAGCAGCGGGAGCCTCAGCCTCAGCGGCAGGAGCTTCAGCAGCGGGAGCTTCAGCCTTCTCTTCGGAACCGCCGCAGGCAGCCAGAGAGAACACCATGGCGAGAGCCAGCAGCAGAGCAAGGATCTTCTTCATGTTTCATTCCTCCATAAATTTCTTTATTGGTAAACACATACCTGTTTTATTGTCGCATATTTCACAGAAAAAATCAATACATTTTTCACACAATAATGCGATCCCATTGTATGGGCGGCCATTGGCCGCCCATACAATTACCTCTCAAGCCATATGCTCGCTTGCCTTGAAGCTGAAGGGCAGAAGCTCTGCCAGGGTTCTTGCCTCGTACCCATTTTCGTTCACCATATAGATGACAAAATCATCCTCGCAGAATTCCCGCATCACCTGGCGGCATACGCCGCAGGGCGGGAAACCGCCGGTGATGATGCCATCCTTGCCGCCGCAGACAGCAATGGATACGAAATCCCGGTGGCCGTCATACACAGCTTTGAAGAAGGCCGTCCGCTCGGCGCAGTTGGTGGGGCCGTAGGCGGCATTTTCAATGTTGCAGCCCTGATAGACGGTTCCATCGGCGCAAAGCAGCGCCGCACCCACCTTGTAGCCGGAATAGGGCACATAGGCATGGGTCATGGCCTCCTTGGCCAGTTCAACCAATTCTTCGGGAGACATAATCATACATCCTTTCTGTAGGGGAGGGTCTTGACCCTCCCGCACCCCTTCGGCCAATACGTAGAAACGTTTGGTACAAAGGGTTTCATTTCTGCACAATTCCCTACCGCTCAAATTCCATTACATAGCGGGAGGGTCAAGACCCTCCCCTACAGTAGTTGTGCGTATCAGATATTATAAAATTTCCTCGGCGAAGCTCTCGCCCACGGTTTCGTACTTTACGCCCAGCAGCTCGGTGACGGTGGCCGCGATATCGGCGAAGGTCTTCCGGGTGCCCAGATTCACAGGTTTTACCTGTTTTCCCAGAATCACCAGAGGCACGTATTCCCGGGTATGGTCGGTGGTCGCGGTGTAAGCCGGATCGCAGCCATGGTCGGCGGTGACCATCACGAGATCATCCTCACCAAGGCCCTGCATGAATTCGCCCAGCCAGCCGTCAAATTCCGTCAGTGCCGCAGCATAGCCGTCGATATCCCGCCGGTGACCGTAGAGCATGTCAAAATCCACCAGATTCACGAAGCACAGACCGGTAAAATCCTGCTTTGCGTAGTTGGCGGCGTGCTCCATACCGTTGGTATTGCTCTTATTGTAGACATACTCTGTGTCGCCGTAGCCGGCAAAAATGTCGTGGATCTTGCCCACGGCGATGGAAGCCAGCCCCGCCTCTTTGATGGCATCCAGCATGGTTTTTGCGGGAGGCTCCAAAGAATAGTCGTGCCGGTTGGCAGTACGCTTAAAGCCGTTGACCCCATCCCCCACAAAGGGGCGGGCAATGACCCGGCCCACGCCGTGCTTGCCACGAAGAATCTCCCGGGCCTTGTGGCAGGCGTCGTACAGTTCTTCCAAGGAAACCAGCTCCTCATGGGCCGCCACCTGGAAGACGGAATCGGCAGAGGTGTAGACGATCCACTTTCCGGTATCCAGATGCGCCTGGCCGTAATCCCGGATCACATCGGTGCCGGAATAGGGCAGGTTGCACAGGCAGCCCCGGCCCGTTGCCGCTTCAAAGGCATCCAGCACCTCCTGGGGGAAGCCCTCGGGATAGGTAGGCAGCGGTTCCGGAGAAACCAGGCCGGAGATCTCCCAGTGGCCGATGGTGGTGTCCTTACCCATGGAGGCCTCCGTCAGCCGGGCATAAGCGCCGGTGGGATTCTCTGTTTTGGGCAGATAGTCGATGCCGTCAATATTGCCCAGTCCCGCGGCAATGAGGTTGGGGATGTGGAGTTTATCAGAAGTGGTGCAGGATTTCAAGGTGTTGACGCCGATGTCACCGAAAGACGCAGAATCCGGCATGGCCCCAATACCGCAGGAATCCAGAACGAATAAAAAGATACGTTTCATAAAATCACCTCAAAAGCAAAATGCAGAACCGCAAAACACAAATTTTGCATTCTGCATTCTGCATTTTGCATTTATTTTACTTATTCTCCATTGCCACAGCAACGTCCAGTGCGATCTTCATCATCTGGGTGAAGGAGTTCTGGCGCTCCTCAGCGGTGGTCTCCACGCCCTTGAGGACATGGTCGGAGATGGTGCAGATGCACAGGCCCCGCTTGCCGTAGCGGGCAGCGTTCATGTACAGGGCGGCAGCTTCCATTTCCAGTGCCATGACGCCCATCTTCTTCAGGCCGTAAACACTGTCCAGACCCTCAGGCACATCCACATGATCGCCGTAGAACACGTCGGAGGAGTTGACATTGCCCACATGGTAGGTGGCACCGTGATTTTCGGCGGCCTTGACGGCCTCGCTCAGCAGGGTATAGTCTGCAATGGGAGCAAACTGACCAGGCAGATGGAACTGCTTATACCAGTTAGAGTCCGTGCAGGCGCCCTGGGCGATGACGATGTCATAGAGGTTGATGTTGTCCTGAATAGAACCGGCGGAGCCCACACGGATGATGTTCTCCACGCCGAAGAAGTTGAACAGCTCATGGGAATAGATGCCGATGGCAGGCATACCCATACCGGAGGCCATGACAGACACCTTTACGCCCTTATAGTAACCGGTGTGGCCCTGAACACCCCGAACATTGTTCACCAGCACCGCATTTTCCAGGAAGTTATCCGCAATAAACTTGGCCCGCAGAGGATCACCGGGCATCAGAACCGTCTTGCCAAAGCCGATCTCATCGGCAACGTTGATATGGGGGGTAACAGCGAAGTCAGACATAATTTATCTCCTTTGAATTACAAATTACAAGTTACAAATTATAAATTGGCTGGTTGTTCTGTGGATAATGCTTACAAATTGCAGTCAAAATTTTTAATATCTCCAGCAGATCGTTGTGGATACTGTTGAATTCTTTATCCGTGATGTAATTTGTTTCGTACAGCAGGTGTAACCAATATTGTGTCTCATTGGCTTCTTTCAAGGCAATTTTCAGCTTTGCCACAAAATCAGCAGTACTTTGTGCCCGCTGAGCTTCTGCAATATTGGCGCCAATACTGGTTCCACTTTTATATACCTGCTTTGAAATAACGTATTCCTTCTTTTCTTGTGACAAATACTTATGAAGATTCACAATTCTTACAGAAAATGCGAAACTTTTATTTACAATCACATTTTCTCCCACAGAATTCACTCCTCAAAATTTGTAATTTGTCATTTGTAATTTTGAATTAATACGTGCCGTCGTCTGCCAGGCCCTTGGCGATCTTGACGATTCTGGAAGTACCCAAACGGTCAGCACCCAGAGCGATGAACTTTTCCGCGTCCTCCAGGCTGGAAATGCCGCCGGCGGCCTTGATCTTCACATGGGGGGCCACATGCTTGGCAAACAGCTCCACATCCGCAAAGGTGGCACCGGCCTTGCTGAAACCGGTAGAGGTCTTGATGTAATCGGCACCGGAATCGGAAACGCACTTACACAGAGCGATTTTCTCCTCGTCTGTCAGCAGGCAAGTCTCGATGATGACCTTCAGAAGCTTACCCTTGCAGGCCTTTTTGATGGCAGCGATTTCTTCGGTGATCTCGGCCCACTTGCCTTCCTTGGCCCAGCCGATGTTGATGACCATATCCACTTCGTCGGCACCATTATCCACGGCATCGGAGGCCATGAAGCACTTGGCGGCGGTGGTAGCATAGCCATTGGGGAAGCCGATGACGGTACAGATGGCAAGTTTTTCCCCAACATATTCCTTGGCCTGCTTCACAAAGGAAGCGGGGATACAGACAGAAGCAGTCTGATACTTCATGCCGTCGTCACAGATGGCCTTGATATCTGCCCAGGTGGCAGTCTGACCCAGCAGGGTGTGGTCGCACTTGGCGAGGATCTCCTTCAGTTCCATATTGTTGCACTCCTTATACAATATTGTGTTTGGTTTGCAGAATGCTGAATGCAAAATCACGGTATCCCAATTTTGCATTTTTCATTTTACATTTATTTCAGTTTTGTCCGTGCAGTTTGATCTTCTTATGTTCCCGGATGCCCTTGACATAGCACTTGTGGCACATGGCAATATAGCAGTCATTGCCCCCCAGCACCACCTGGGCACCTTCGGTGACGATGTAACCGTCATTGATCCGGGCATTGACGGTGGCTTTGGCGCCGCAGTCGCAGATGGTCTTGATCTCCTGGATGGTATCTGCCACCTCCATCAGCCGGCGGCTGCCGGGGAACAGACGGGTCTGGAAATCTGTCCGCAGACCGAAGCACATGACGGGGATATTGTGCTCGTCTACAATGGTCCGCAGCTGATCGATCTGCCTTTCCGTCAGGAACTGGCACTCATCCACGATGATCACATCGCACCGGCGGGCCTTGCCCCCCAGGAACCGGGCATAAATATCCACATTGGGTGCAATCGCCTCCACCTGGGCTTCCAGGCCGATGCGGCTGCGCAGGATCTGGGCACCGTCCCGGGTGTCAGCACTGGGCTTGATGAGCCAGACCTGCAGGTCATTTTCTTCATAATTATACTTGGTAATCAGCGCCTGGGCCGTCTTACTGGAACCCATGGCACCGTATTTAAAATAAAGCTTGGCCATTTATTTTTCTACCTCCGTTCGCACCTACCATTATACCGAAAAGCAGGCATCAACGCAACCCCTATTTTATGCGGTTTACACAATGTTCACTTGATGTTGTTGGGTAGAAATGGTATACTGGCAATGAGGAAAATTGCCATTTATCGAATTGGCGTAGGGACCGTCCTCCTGGACGGTCCGTCGAAAAAATTGACCTCGATGGGCAATTTTTTCGCAACGTTCGCCGTATAAATTCCAGAAATCCGCCCATTGAGGTCGGATTTCTGGGCGG
>JAGBAI010000174.1 GCA_017939025.1 Oscillospiraceae bacterium | reverse complement strand
ACCGGTGCCACCTGGGCATAGCCATGGATGGAGACGCAGACCGGCTGGGCGTGATCGATGAATACGGCAGATATCTCCACGCCAATACTGTGCTGGTGTTGCTGTACTATTACTTCCTGCAATACCGGAATTGGCGGGGGCCCTGTGTCCGCAACAATTCCACCACCCATCTTCTGGACCGGGTTGCCGCAGACTTTGGACAGGAATGTAATGAGGTTCCGGTTGGTTTCAAATATGTCTCCGCAAAGATGGCAGAAACCGGTGCCATTATTGGCGGCGAATCCTCCGGCGGTCTGGCGGTCAAAGGCCATATACCCGGAAAGGATGGCATCTACGCTGCCTCACTGCTGGTGGAAACACTGGCAGTTACAGGAAAATCCATTGGTGAACTCTACCGGGAAATCATTCAAAAATACGGAATGCTCTATTATGAGGAAAGTTCTCTGAAAATGACCCATGAGCGCAAGCAGGAGCTGCAGCAGTTGATCTTCCAGGAACATCAGCTCCCCAGCTTTACGGAGACGATAAAAAATATAAACTGGACAGATGGCTGTAAGGTCTGTTTCGAAGACGGAAGCTGGGTCATCTGCCGTTTCTCCGGTACAGAACCCCTGCTGCGCATTGCCGCTGAGGGCAATACACTGCACTAGGCGCGCAACTATATTCAGAAGTGGGAATCTTTCCTAAAACAATAAATTTGAAACAGAAACCTCCTATGGACATTTCGCTGTGCCATAGGAGGTTCTGAGTATTTTTAAATTGAAATGGCAGCTATGTACTCCACAGTCTGCACATGACCCGGCGTGATCCGGTTTTGCCGTTCATACTTCGCAGTTCTTACGGGATACATCTTCTTCATAATCTGGGAAAATTTGTCTGTTATGGAAGAAAAGAATGTAACTAATCGAAAAATCTACAAATATTGTGTAACATAGAAAACTGTGATATAATTTTACAAAAAAGGGCGGCGGGATATGGAACTTGCGTGTACAAAGAAGCTGTTGGAATACATCGGTGTAAAACCCGAGAAAATGTCTGCACAGATTGATCCGCTGTTTGAATGGACAGCCAATCTGCTCGTGATAAACCGGCGCAAGACAATTGTAGTGGTTCATGCAGCATCCCGGTGTTCCTTTGTTCTGCATGGAATGACAGTGAAACACCTGAAAGGACTGCCGGAGTGGATTCTAAGCGGTGTTCGGAGTGTGCTGGAGAGCGAATATGTGCGCCCTGAGATTATCGAACAGTATCTGAACGATCTCGGCTGGGAGGTGTCTTTTCGGGCAAATTCCTCCCGAAAAGTGGTTGCAAGCTGCAATAAAGCTTGCGAACGGGTGCAGTGGTGTTCTGATTTGCTGCAGCCTGAGAACCTGCTTCAGCAAAGTATCCAGCTGTGGATGAATGATGACATATTATCTGGTAGTAATTATCTGCTGTCACATCAGGCTTTGATTGGACAGCTACAGGCGCGATACGGTGAGAACATCCAAGCTTGCCGGGCGCTGGAGTTGGAAATATCGCTGGAATTGCATACGCTCTGCAAACGCAGAATCATCGTACCGGATAATCTGAATTTTCATCAGTTTCACAATGTTTTGCAGGACTGTTTTGGCTGGAAGGATTGCCATCTGCACCAGTTTGTAGTGAAGGTAGACACGGAGGGAATTCCTACGAATATAATCCAGCCCCACTGGGAAGAATTTGAGGAATTTCCTGGAGTACAGGTGCAAAGCAGTACAGACGTAATGCTGAGGGATGTGTTTCCTTCCAGAAAGAGAATTGTCTACGAATATGACTTCGGAGATGGATGGATTCATACGGTAGAACTCTGCCATGTGATTGAGGATTGTCGGGAGACTTATCCCCACTGTATTCTGGCGGTGGGGGATGCTCCTATGGAGGATTGCGGTGGTCCGGAGGGATTTGCCCATGTTATGGAAGTTTTGCAGGACAAAAATCATCCGGAGCATAGGGATATCTCCGAGTGGGTTCGCAGCACCTGGTGGCAGCCATTGGATGTGAAGCGGATCAATTTCTTCCTCAAGAATGCTCACAGAAAAAGAGCGCCAATTATTTATTAAGAAAAACAGCCCTGCAGGAGCAATGCTTCTGCGGGGCTGCTTATATTTCGGGAATCTTTGCAGGATTTGGTTATCAGCTTGCATCAGAATAACTCCACCCGTTCCAGTAGGAAGTCAATCAGGTTGCAATGGAAAATCCCGTTGTCATCATAGAAATTATGGGGAATATCCATCCGGACGATGATTTTCTTAAAGAAGTCGCCGGTAAGCTTCAGAGAATCCAGCTCAGCGGATTCTTTCTGCTCTGTGCCCATTTGGAAAGCGGACTGGATATACATCTTCCGGTCACCGTGGTTGACAACAAAGTCCACTTCTTTCTGGACATAGCTGCCGTTTCTCCTGTCCACCACAACGCCCACATCCACGCTGTACCCCCGGCGGATCAAGTCGTTGTAGATGATGTTCTCCATGATATGACCGGGATCGTACTGCCGGTAATTGAGCCGGGCATTCCGCAGACCAATATCCGTATAATAATATTTGTTGGGATAGTTGAAATAAGACTTTCCCTTGACATCATAGCGTTGGGCCATCCGAATCAAAAATGCGTCAATGGTATGGGAGATATAGGCAGAGACCAGCGCAGAGTTGACCTTTTCCTGCCGCATACTGGCGATGGCATTTGCTACATTGGTGGGATTGGTCAGAGAACTGATCTGGGAGGCTAGGAAGTCCAGGATGTTGTTCAGGATATCTTCCCGTTCGATGCCATTGCGTTCCACGATGTCCTTGACATACAATTCAGAGTAAAGGTTGGTCAGGTAATTCTTCTTATCCTGGTCGTCTGTCATTTGCAGGACACGGGGCATGCCGCCGTAGAGCATGTACTGATCCAACGCTTTTCGCTCATCTCCGCCTACATAGGAATAGAACTCGCCAAAAGAAAAGGGATACACCCGAATCTGGGTGGCCCGTCCCCGGAATTCGGTGGCAATATCGCTGGAGAGCATCTTGGAGTTGCTGCCGGTGACGTAGACATCCAGATTTTTGTAAGACTTCAGCTCATTGAGCATATCATAAATGGTGACTTCAATATCGTCGTTTTCTGTGTCCTTCACCTTTTTGGTGAATTGTACTTCGTCAATGAACAGATAGAACTGTTTCGATTTGTTGGAAGAAATGCAGGTTTCAATATATTCGCAAAGGGTGATGGGGTTGCGGAACTTGTAGTATTTCCGCTGATCCAGTTCTATCGTGATAATCTGTTCTTCAGTGACACCATGTTCAAGAAGATAATCCCGGAACAGCTCGAACAGCAGCACGGACTTGCCGCATCGACGGATGCCGGTGATCACCTTGATTTCACCATTGTGCATGTGGCGGATGATCTGATGTAAATAGAAATCCCGTTTGATCATAGATATACCTCGAACTTGCCTCATAAATGTAGTAACTTTCAGATACAGAATAACACATTGGGAGCGAGAAATCAATCGAAATGTGATTTTATCGAAAAGTTACTACAAATTCGATGCAACCATTCGTTAGACTGTAATCGCCGCTATGTACTGCACGGTCTGTACGTGCCCCATGGCAATACGGTTATGCTGTTCATATTTCGCACTTCATAGGAAAATATCTTCTTGAACACGACCCATTCCTCCGGCGGGAGGAATTTCTGCTTCTTGGTGAACATATTCACTACGTTGACCTTGTTGCCAACATAGTAGCCCTTCTAATATCGGACGACAAAAGGGCCAGACCAAAGAACAAGGTCTGGCCCTTTTGTCATTGTGTGGGAGATGCCGGTTTTCGGGTTGCAATCTGAACCTTCATTTTTCTGTGCATATCCGCAGAGATCAACCCCTGTTCCAGAAGGGTGTTGTTATAATAATTGAGCCACATCCGCTCCACCGCAGCCTTTCTGAGCTGCTCATTCAAAGAGAGATTGCTTTCCATATTTTTCCTTCCCTGAGTTGCTTTAGTTGTTATTAGAGTACCCAAATTCCGGGGGGAAAAACCTATGGAAGTGTCGCATTTTTAGGTGAGAGGCCTTAAAGCTACGCAACTACAAAAGTAACGCAGCCTATTTTTTAGTGAGACGAATCAGAATTGACAGGAAAATCTGTCCAAAACACCGGATGTAGCAATATTTTAAAGAAGAGGAACGGCTTTTCTTCGCCCGTTAGAGAAGGGAATAGGGAAAGCAGTTTCTTATCATTTGAGGTACAGAATGATCTGATTCAAATTGACAAATATTGTAAATGTGTTACAATACAATATGATAAAATGAGCGTCTTATATACATGTGATTTATAGGGAAAAAGACAGACGGAGGTAAAACAGTGAATGGTTTTGCGGATATGGCGAGAATAAAACAGAACTTTTGCAGCTTTAATCTCCGGGCAGTTATGGGAAACTGGCTGGGACATAACCGGAGGCACTGCCGGATTCTTGCGGTTTTTAGGAACAAGCCGATGACTGGTTTTATTTGAGTCGCCGACAATATGACGGCAGAAATCTAAGGAGGACAGAGATATGCTGAAAAGAATGATCTCTATGCTTCTGGTCGTTGTTATGTTGACCGGAATGTTGCCCTTGGGAGCATTTGCACAGGAAGGGACAATCAGAGAAACTGATACGCTGAAAAGCCAGAACACAGAAGCTGCAGTGTTTCAGGAAACGGGAACTGAAAACAAAAAAACCGAGGACACGGAGACCGAGGATAAGGAAACCGAGGACACGGAAACCGAGGATACGGAAACCGAGGATACGGAGACCGAGGATACGGAAACCGAGGACACGGAAACCGAGGACACGGAGACCGAGGATACGGAAACCGAGCATACGGAGACCGAGGATACGGAAACCGAGGACACGGAAACCGAGGACACGGAGACCGAGGATACGGAAACCGAGGATACGGAGACCGAGGACACGGAGACCGAGGACACGGAGATCGAGGATACAGAGACCGAGGATACGGAAACCGAGGACACGGAGACCGAGGATACGGAAACCGAGGACACGGAAACCGAGGATACAGAGACCGAGGATACGGAAACCGAGGACACAGAGACGGAAGAGACAGAAACGGATGCCCCCACGCTGGAACAGGTGGTGGCTATGTACGAGGCCCTTCCGGATTCTTCCAGTATCACGGCATATACCACGGAAGAAGAAAAAGATACGATTTTTGCCCTGCTGGTAGCTGCGGAAAAGGCATACGAAGCGCTGAACCCCGATGACATGGATGTCTTTGACATGGAATACTGGCATCTGCTGGTAAAGGCCCAGGAGCTGAACTATGCGCTGATTGCGGATTATCCGGATCCTCAGGCGGATGACTTTTTTTATTACAAATTTTCCAAACATTCAGCAAATGCTACGCTGTACTATTCCACGGACGGCACCAATCTGAACCAGATTGCCCATGGTACCTATATTACCCTGGACCGTTATGCACCGGTTGCGTTCTATGTGGATGTGGCAGAAGGCTATACCGCCAAAAACACCCTCCATCACCGGGCGCGTTCCAGCGGTTTCTATTCGGAGGATGACGATGCGACCTGGTCAACAGGCATTTATACCGCTCTTCCGAATATTGTTGCCAATGGCCTAAAACTGGGACCGAGTGGAAGTCAGATCGATTTTTCCACTGCCAGCCAGGCGGCGGCCAGCTTGCTGTGTGAATATGAGTTCCATTATTCTGACAGAAATGAACAATTCCGCTACCGGGAATTCAAGATTCTGGCAGAGCCGGTAACCATTAATGTGAAGTATGACGCCAATGACGGCTATGGTGCGCCAATAGACAGCAAGATATACCGTCATCCCAATGTTACGGAGGATCAATATAAAGACAATCCGGATACCATTACGGTTGGTGCTGCAGCGACACGGTATAATTATACCTTTGTGGGCTGGGAGATCAACGGCAAGGTGTACCAGCCGGGAGCAACGGTGAGTGTTGCGGATATCTGGACCACTGCTTCCGGTACCAGTGTGACCTATACGTTCAAAGCTGTTTGGGCACAGAATCTGGGCAATCTGCAGGTGACAAAGAACTTCGAGGGAATCCCGGCAGAGCAGATTCCTAAAAACTTCCAGATCAAGGTTACGGGCGATTCCTATACCAACACGCTGACTATCGCCACTGCCAGTTCTTCCGAAAATGGTAAATATACCTGGAATCTGAACAACATTCCCACGGGCGGCTACAGCATATCGGAATCGGGAACCTATGCTGTGGGGTATGACTTCCAGCAGGAACAGAGCACCACAAGTACCTGGGCGGCCGTAGAAAAGAATAAAACCAGTATTGTCGATCTGGAAAATGTATACACCCCCAAGAACTATACCATCACCTGGTGTAATGATGACGGCAGCGTGCTGAAGGAAGAGCAGGTTGCCTACGGTCAGACTCCCGCTTATACGGGCACACTCCAATCTGCCAAAATGCAGGGTGGCACCGTGACCTTTACCGGATGGACCCCGGAAGTGGCACCGGTAACAGGGAATGCCACCTATACGGCAACCTATAGCCAGACCTTCACGGTTACCTATCAGGACTATGACGGAACAACAGAACTGGAGAAGGTGGAAGGAATCGCTCCCGGTACGGCAACGCCTTCCTATACCCCGGAGAGTACGAAGCATCCGAAGTGGACTTTCAAGGGCTGGACGCCTTCCGTGGCACAAACCGTAACGGCGGATGCAACCTATACCGCAGTCTGGGACGTTCCCTATACGGTGGAGCACTATAAACAGGAAAACGGAACCTATTCTGCAACAGCTTCGGAAACCGAGAATCTCACCGGCAGTCCCAACCAGCAGATCACTGCCCAGCGAAAGTCTTATCCAGGCTATGTTCTGGATGTTGAAACTACAGGAACACAGAACAGTGGAAAGCTGGAAGAGACACCTCCGACACTGAAGTTGTATTATAAGCAAAGCTTTACAGTTACCTGGAGAGACAGCTTCAATCCCGCAACGGTTTTGGAAACCGACAGCAATCTGGATTACGGCACCGAGATCAGCTTTGATGCGGAAACACAGCCCAGCAAGGCAGAGGACGGCTACTACTATTACACCTTCGACGGCTACTGGAACGAGAATGCAGACGGTACCGGAAAGCTGTATAAGAAAGGCGCAGAGAACAAACTGTACGAGGTTACACAGCGTGCAGGAGAAAGCAACCAGGAACAGCTTGCTACAGACCCGTTGAAGGCAACCGGGGATCTGACTCTCTATGCCCAGTATACGCCCCATAAGCGGCACCATACCGGTACCGTGGAAGTGATTCTGAACGGCCAGTATGATTCTGCCAACCATACCGTTATCGGTGGAACAAAGGTCAGCATCGGAACGGTCAAGTCCGGTGTTCAGGGCCTTGTGCTGAAAAAAGATGGCGAGTCGTTTGTCTTGAGTGAGACAGTGGAAGGCAGTGGCATTTATCAGAATACGCAGCTGGAAGACGGCGTTTACCAGATTTACTATAAACTCACAGACGACACAGAAGAACTGGTATCCACCCAGCAGGTGGATATCAAGGGCCAGGACCGGACCCGCTACATTTTCTTCTATTCCGTGACCTATGACTTGGCTGGCGGCACAGGTGGTCCTGCAACGCAGACCTCCTATTACCGGACCGGCGACACGGTGAACGTGGACAGCGCTGTGCCTACAAAGGCAGGTTATGTGTTCAGCCATTGGCTGGATGATAAGGGAACCGAGGACACGACCGATGATGTGACCTATCAACCCAGTACTGCCATGGCAAATACGGTGCTGACCACCGGCATTAACAGGGGCTATACCCTGAAAGCCGTGTGGGAAGCAGCCGCAGTGGTTCGGGTGAAGGTTACCATGGTGCATGGCGACCATACCTCCAAACAGCCCATGGAGATTGTGCTGACGAAGAAAACCGGTGAGACCCAGTCCATGGAAGTGGCAAACAGTACCCGGACGGTCCCACCGGAGGATAATTGGGGTAATGAGTATACCTATCTGTATGGCGATATGCCTATCGCTGTAGAGGAGATTGCCAAATACAGCGCCCACGTGGAGCTGCCCGGCTACAAGACCGTCAGTACATCCGATATCACGAAGCAGGATAATAAGACGGAAAATGGCTGTGAGGTATGGCAGGTAGAGGTCTCGCTGGTCTATGACCCCCAGGGCTTTGACCTGTCCTATACTGTGCAGATCGATGGCTTCGTTAAGAGTGCCAATCCCAAACTGGTCCCCCAGGCTGTAGACGTGAAGGTTACTTATTGGGATGGCAATTCCTGGGAGCCTATCGGGGAGCATGAGAACCGTTCTGCCCAGGTGCTGATTACAGAGGGAACCGACGGAACCCTCTCCGGTACCGGCACCACCCATGTGTGGGGTTACAAGGACAATAACACAAGCACCCCGTATCTGTATCGTATGGATGTGGTTGGCATTGACTTTGCAGATGACAGCTATTACATGACCGTGACCGATACGGATGATGACAACGTAATTTACCATTCTATAGAAAAGGGATTTTTCCCCTACGGTGCCTATACGGGAACCGTCAGCGTAGATGGTGATGACAACAATGATTTGAAGGGTGCGACCGCAGACGGAGGCAATCTGAAAGCTGTGATCAAACTGCATCCGTATACGGTGGTGCTGGATCCCAACGACGGTACATTCCCCGAGGGTACGACAGTAACGGATGAAGGAGTTGTCTCCATTGCAAACCGCTTCACCGTTCCGACACTGGATGCCTATACTCCCACAAAGGAAGGCAGTACTTTTGAGGGATGGTACGTCAAACAGGGAGAAAATTTTGTCGGCAACAGAGTCGGCTCCACAAACTATACCATTAAGGATCTGCTGGGAGAAGGCTCTGGGGTAGGCAGTACCCTGACCCTCTACGCCAAGTGGAGCGAAAACATCACCGTTACCGGACGGGTGGCGGTATCTGCCCAGTTTGAAGACCATGACCTCCAGGACCACGATCTTCTGAAGGAAGTTACGGTGCTGCTGCAGCGTCAGCAGGACAATGGCTATACCAATACGGAGCACTCTCAGAAGGTAACCATTGACTATGCAGATAATGCCACGGTGGGTGTCAGTACCGCAAACTATTCCTTTACGAACCTGCCCAGCAATGAGACTTACCGCGTGGCCATTATTTCTCCCAACTTCCGGGATCTGTACCAGAATGAGCCGGAAAGTCTGGATACCAGTAAGATCGGTGACTACAATAATTACTATCACGCGGATAAATACATTGCAAACGTGGGCACGGAGAATCCGAATGAAGCCGTGGTCAATATGTATCTGGAATTTGACCCGCTGGAATTCCAGATGGGCTATGCCGTGGATGCCAGCGCCATCGGTGCGAATTACCGCCCAAAAACCGTCAACATGCTGGTGCTGTGCGACGAGTACCCGGAGAAGAACCGTCCCTATACCCAGTGGGGTGTTATCAGCCAGCACATTATTGACGGGGTGGTAGTTGGCCAGCAGCTGGGCCTGCGGGAAAACGGCACCTACGGAATCGCGGTTACAGGAGAGAATGGTACTGCTGACCTGGTAGATCCCACGGAGGCTGTCTGGCAGTATCATACCACAGGCTATGCCTATGACTACGCAATTCAGCTGCAGCACTGGAATGGGGAAGCCTATAACAGTGAGACAGCACCTTTCACCGTGACCTACAGCAACATTCCTGTCAATATTGGCAATAGCGCAAGCACAGTGGCAACAGCCACGCTGACCCCCAAAACCTATGCCGTTTATTATCATACCGACGAAGACGGTGTTGCGGATGCTACAGAGACGCATACTTGGAGCTTTGCAACGGAAATCACGCGGACAGCTTCCGCAGTGGGCAAGGTTTTTGCGGGCTGGTATGACAGTGCGGGCAACCGCGTGACAACCATTGCTGCCAGTGTCTGCGAAGATACGACTCTGTATGCCCGATGGGAGGAGGACACCGATCAGGACGGTACCCCCGACAGCCACCAGCGGACCGTCGTGTTCAAAGTGGAAAACGGCAAATGGAATGACGGAGCTACGGCACCTGTTTCTGTGAAGGTGACGCTGATGAAGGGCGATCAGTCTGCTGCTGACGGCACGGCGACGCTGACAGCAGAAGATATTCCCGCCGCAGGCGAGAAACCCAACGATCGGTTCAAAGAAGCGGTCAATCCGATTGCACCCTGGAACCAGTCTGACCAGTCTGAGCTTACGCTGACCATTGACGCTGACAGCGAACTGGAATATACCTACAGCTACGACATGAAGTGGTATGACCAGTTTGTGCTCAATGGCGGCACATGGACAGTTGGCGAAGATACGCATACCGGTACGGTGGAATTCCAGGAAGGCTACACCCAGCCCGATGTAGCCCCTGTTCTGAAAGACCATGTCTTTATGGGCTGGACAGAAACTGCGGTAAATGCGGACCACATCCGCATGCGCTATCGGGCCCAGTGGGAAGCCGACAGCAACAGCGACCAAATTCCCGACCGCTACCAGAAAACCGTTGTGTTCAAGGTGGAAAACGGTACCTGGAGCAATGGTGGAACCCAGGAGATTTCCGAAGTCGTTACGCTGAGGGATGCAAACGGAAATTATTCTGAAACCGGAACGGCGAATATCGAAAACATGATTCCCACTGGTATGGTGCCTGTAACCGGCTGGCTGGCAGAAGGCGCGGCGTGGTCTCCCACTTTGCCGGACGGCTACACCGTCAGCGGAACAGAGACGGAAGTGTTCACCTACCGGTTCACGAAGATCGATTACAGAAAGGTGACCTATCAGCCGGTAGACGGGAATCTGGAAGATGATACGGTGCCGGAAAACAATACGGACCAGGTTCAGACAGGCAAATACATCCAGGTCAATCCCAACGGCGGCATGTGGGAAGCCAGCATGGTTGTGCAGGATATCTGTATGACAGAGGACAAGAATTTGGGAATTCCCAACAGAGCCTACCATGTCTTTGCCGGCTGGGAACGGAAAGAGGGCGGAACACCGGGTTCTCCTGCCGATGCCATTGTGTACACCTACACCGCCCAGTGGATTCACCAGAACAGTCTGCCTTATGAAGTTCAGGTGGAAACCTGGCTGGACGGCAGGGCTGTGAACATCACCGAAATCCATGACGATCACAGCAAGATTCTGCTGAAAAAGGAAGACGGTAGCGGAAATTACATCGAACTGACTGGTGCAAACGGTATCTATACCGGAGAACTGTATCCCGGCACCTATGCGGTCTACTTTGGCGAGGGACACCGGGTCGGTGACTACCTGCTGGGTGTGATGGCAAATCCGGGTGAGGAAGAGAACAAGCTGATCATCCGTCACTACAGTGTCAATTATTGGAATGACGGATACCAGGAGGGTGGCACACCCAGTCACAGGGAGATTTACCGCATCAACAGCAGCATCACGGCCATCGATGCGCCTAAGAAGGACGGCTACGAATTCAAGGGCTGGAAGCTGCGTGATGGCAATACGGTATGGCAGCCGGGTCGGCAGATTACGGACAAAATTACAAAGGAACTCCATCTGGAAGCCCAATGGTCGAAGAACATCAATGTCAAGGTAAACATCACCATTAATCACCAGGTAAAAGATGGAACCGATGTGGATACAGAAGCGTCGAAGGATGATGTGGCTTTCTATCTGATGCGGACCGAGAATCAGACCAGCCGGCTGGTGGGCCAGGAAGTAAAGCTGCCGGAGGATATGGAAACCTATTCCTATCAGGTGCATTCTCCGGAGAATCAGACGGAGTATAAACCCCGGGATGGTTCCTTTACCTTTACGGACCTGCCCAGAGGCAGTTATACGGTCAGTGTCAGCAAGAACCACTACACCCTTGAGTCCATCACCGTATCTGCTCTGGGTGAAGGGGATACGACACAGACCATTGATGTGGTCCTGCGGTACAATCCCGACACCTTCAATCTGAACTTTACAGTGCAGATGGATCCGGAAACAGGCGTTGCGGAAAAGGACAGAATCCCGAAGGAACTCTATCCCAAGGCAGCCAATGTCCGCATCCTGTATCACAACGATGATGAGCTTGGTGGTGACTACTGGCAGATCATTTCCCAGCAGGAGGGCAGTGCATCTCCCTACCAGGTGGTAATTGATCCCGAGACTGGCCTGGGCAGCGGAACCTTCTCCGTACGCAAATACGGAAGTGATCCCACGGTGCCCAGAGAGTACAAGATCCGGGTAACCTCCTTTGTGTATCCCAACGGTGATGTCGTACGTGCGGAAGTCGTGACAGGCACGGACAGCTCAACGGACGGCAACTATACAGCGGCGATTACTGTGCCGGGAAGTGCGGGCAGCTATGGCGGCGCATACTTCTCCGGAAACAGCCAGGTCGGTACCCCCACGGCTACCATTACCGTGGAAAAGTATGACATCACCTTCGAACCGAAAAACGGAGATGCGCAGACGGTAATGACCGGGGAATACTACATTCCCAGGGATCTGTCCAGCGATACCTACAAGCCTGTCCGGGAGAACTTTGAATTCCTGGGCTGGTATGTGGGCAGCAAAGCCGCGGACGGTACGGTGACCGCAACCAACACCAGGGCAGTACCCGGAATGCTGCTGACAGAGGATCTTCTGCTGGTGGCAAAGTGGACCCCCATCCGCTCGGTATCCGGCAGCATCCAGGTTGCGGGAACCTATCAGCAGGGAGAAAATACCGTCGCGGTATATCCTCTGGATCGGCCTACCTCCGCAACGGTGATTCTGGAACGTCTGCAGCACAACGACCAGACCAACGCAACCCAGGCAATCCCCGTTAAAACCCAGAATGTGGGCATTACCTGGAATGGTGGTGAGGGAACTGCTTGGTATGATTTCGGAGGACTGGCAGCAGGTGACAGCTACAGAATCCGTGTGGTTGCTACCAACTATGCTGCAACCTACCGGAATGAGGATCCGGAACAGACCGGTTTCCGTTCGGACGGCAATCTGGCGATTTACAATGGCGATGAGGACGTTGCAGCTACTGTAGATGCAAAGCTGACCTTTGCGCCGGACCAGTATACCCAGAACTGTATCGTGGATGCCACTGCCATTGGCGCAGACTTCCGTCCTGAAACGGCACAGGTGGTGATTGAGGGAGGTCTGATCAATCAGTCTGATTTCACCGTCATCAGCCAGCATAATGCGCCGCCCTATGGCTTGTCCATTGACCTGACCACGACAAAAAACGGCGTGGATTACCGGGGCAGCGCAAGCCAGACTCTGTGGAATTACCACTGGACCAATGTGCTGTACGCCTATCAGCTGAAGGTGACCAAGGTGGATGAAAAGGCACCCGTGTCTACGGATCCTTATACCATTGCCTACGGTGATATGCAGTCCTTTGGTGGTCAGGGCCAGACCGGCGATCTGGTTGCCTATCTGCAGCCGAAGCAGTATGCTGTGATCTTCGACTATCAGATTCCGGAAAAAGAGAATTACCGGGCAGAAAACGGACATACCTGGAGCCATGAAACCAGCGTAGCATCCATTCAGCCCCAGGATCTTACCCGGGAAGGCTTTGTCTTCATGGGCTGGGAGGACGGGGACGGCAACCCTGTAACCCGGATTCCGGCAGAACGGATGGAAGAGACAACGCTGTACGCCCAGTGGGAGTCTGACATTCTGGTGGATGATGAGAGGGATACCAACGGCGATGAGATTGGTGACGGAATCCCCGATATCTACCAGTGCATTGTGACATACCGGATTATCGGCGGTACCTGGAGCACCGGCGGCAGCCTGCAGAAGAACGTTGTATTTACGCTGAAAACCAAAGCCTCCGTAACCAGCGACTGGGTGGATGCCGATCCCAAACTGGGCAGCACCATTCCCACCGGAATGATCCCAACTGGATCGGAGACGGCAGTGGCGGTCTGGAAGCCTTATGTGGCGGCAGATACACAAATCAGTGCGGAAACACCGGTTACCGGAAACGCAACCTATACCTGTGTCTTCGGCACATCTGTGACGATCATTGTGGAAAATGGCACGGCAACCATCAACGGGCAGACCATTTATGGCGGAACCAGAACACTGCTTCTGAGTCAGTCTGATGATAGTAAGACAACCGAAGTTACCTTTAAGGCACTGGACGGCTACCTGTTCAAGAGCCTTACGGAAAATCACAATGGTGTCCATGATAATACGGCTGAACTGGACAGCAATGGCAAAATTACGATTCCCAATAATCAGAACACCATGATCCATGTGGTCTACGGTGCGGACCTGGTTGGCGGAGAGAACGGCGGCGATAATATCCTGGATGAGTACCAGAAGAAGGTGACCTTCCGGATTGAAAACGGTACCTGGGATGGTACATTCAGGGAGGACATTGTCCGCTATGTGACACTGAAAAAGGGTGATGAACTGTCTCTGGAAGGTCAGGGAACTCTGGATATTCCGGATATTAGCGAGGCTAAGGCCGATGAAGGCTACAAGGGTGGCAGCTGGATAACAGAATTGCCGGAGACCGTCACAGGCACAGACCCGGTGATCTATACCTACCGGTACGCTCCAATCGTGTATAAGACCTATTCCTATGTCATTGAGCACTATACCCAGAATCTGGACGGCAGTTATACGCTGATGTCCGAGGATACTCTGAGCGGTACAGGTAAGGTAGAACTGAATCTGGCGGGAACCGACTTTGAAAGTGTTACCGAAATCCCGATTACCGTTCCGCGGAAGACTTATGCCCACTTCATTCTGGATGAAGCCGACAGCAATCTGGAACTGAAGCTGACTTTTGCGATGCCTGAACATCATGTGCTTAAACTGATTTACGACCGTGACCGGCATACGGTTTCCTACGATCTCAACGGCGGTACAGCCGCACCGGATACGGAGGAAACCTATGGTGATGAGACACTGATCTGTGGCGTCACAGTAACAGCAAAGGCTGCGCCTGTGCGGACAGGCTATCGTTTCGACGGCTGGAAGAAGGTCCGGGCCAATGAGACACAGGTGGCCGCCATCGCACAGGAGCCTGTAGAAACCCTCTACCAGCCCGGTGATACTCTGGAAGTTGGAGAGAATCTGACCTTGTTAGCCCAGTGGACAGCCAATCCCTATCCTTACAGGATTGAATATTATTTCGACGGTGTCTTGGATGAAACCTATACGATTATAGAGGAGGCTTCCTTTGGCACAGCTGTTTCCATTTCCAACAGCACCGAAAATGGTGTGGAAAGGCAACTCAAGGTGGGAGAAAAAACCACTGATGTGATGCAGCAGCTTGTCAACAAGGGTAAAACCTATGTATTCAGCAATGTGGAATCCACGGTTGGCACAATCGCGGTAGAAAACAATACGATCCGGATTTCCTATCTGTTGGATAATTGGACAGATGGAAAGCCGGACAAGGACCAGGTAAAGCTTATCTACCAGGTAGATCCTGAGGGTAAGGGAGAAATTAAAAATACAGGAGATACAGTCCTGGCTGTGGAAGATGGTAAAATCACCATCCCGGCTGCGTTGGCAGTCCCTGTGGAGGATTGGGCCTTTGAAAAATGGACGATCCGGGAAGAGGGGGCATCCTCTGAACAGGCAACCGTTCTGGGAACCGAAGCGACATTGGAGCAGCAGGAAATTTCCGTGACGGGCGGCAAGGCCTATGTGGTCACCGCCAAGCTGGTTCCCAAAACCACGAAGGTGGAGCCGGCGGCTGCGGCCTATTTTGTGGAGCATTACAAGTGGGATTCGGCCTCTGACAGCTATGTGCTGGCAGATACGGAGATTTTCACCGGTGAACTGAATGCAACGGTCACCGCCCAGCCCAAGACATATCCGGGCTATACGGTGAATCCTCTGGCTCCCGACAGTGTTCCCAGCGGAACTGTGACCATGCCTGCCCTGGAAAACGGCCAGGTAAGCGGTCTGCTCCGGCTGAGCCTGTACTATGATTCCGATACCGGAGACAATGTGCCGGACCGCTATCAGAAGCAGGTGACGTTCCGCATTGTCAATGGCAAATGGTGGGACAGAACCAATGAGGATATTGTGGTATACCTGACGCTGACAGATGAAAACGGCAATTGGGATCCCAATGGCAGTGCAAACTTGAAGCCTCATATTCCTGTGGGAATGTGGCCCAACCGCGGTTATGCACGGAAGGGGTGGGATGTCAAGCCTCCCGCAACAGTCAGCGGAACAGAGCCGGTGACCTACACCTATTGGTGCATTTATGTTGCTGACCGGAGTTCTCCCATGTCGGGTGATACCAGCGGCATAACGCAATGGATAGTGCTGCTTGTCGCCAGTGGAGCAGGACTGCTGACTGTTCTGGGTGTAAGCAAGAAGCGCCGGAAGGACCGGAGGTAAAAGCAGAAATACCTCATTACAAACAAAAGCGGTGACTTCAAAAAAGTGAAGTGAAAAAATAATGGTAGGCACTTTTGTGTCTACCATTTTTTAAGGTTCTATAATAAATGTTGGGGTCAGGCGATGAGCCTGGCCCCAAAGCCATGTCAAAATAAAAGTTGAGCATAGAGACAAAATCCTTTACAATGAATGTACCCCTACAACACAGAAAAGGAGGTCTCTATGCTCATGT
>JAGBAI010000173.1 GCA_017939025.1 Oscillospiraceae bacterium | reverse complement strand
CCTGATGACCACCTTCTCTGTCTACAACCTGGCAAGAAACAACGAATTCGACTACTCCAAGGCAGAAAACGAGCTGGGCTACACCACCCGCTCCTATGAGGAAACCATCCACGATGAAGTCCAGTGGATGATCGCCGAGGGCCTCATCGACGGCAGCGGTGTTACCGAAAAGCATGCTGAAATGACTGACGGTCAGGTCAGTGAGGGCGGCTATACAGAAGCGATCGATCCCGTGGAAGCCTACAAAGCCATCGAAGAAACCGTTGTGGAGACCTACGAAAAGATTGAAGACGGTGTGGTAGGCGGCTACAAGAAAGTGGAAAACAGCTTTGTTTCCGGTTACAAGAAGATCGAAGACAAGTTCGTTCAGAAATTCCTGGCCCGGGAGGGAGAAACCACCGAAGAGGCCAAGGAGCGCCTGAGCAGAAAATAATCACCTTTTTCGTTCCGCGAAGGCACCGGCTGAAATCGCCGGTGCTTTTGCAGGCCCAGAGGTTTACCACAATGACAGAACGAAAAGAAAACCGAAATGCACGCCGCTCCCGGCAGATGATCCGGGAGGCTTTTGAAGCACTGCTGAAAGAGAAGGGATTTCACAAAATCACAGTCACCGATATTGTTGCCCGGGCAGACCTGAACCGCTCTACTTTCTATGCCCACTATCCGGACATCTACGGAATCGTGGATGAAATGCAGGAAGAGATCATTCAGCGCAATATGGAGCTGTTTCAGCAGATCCTGTTCCGGAATATTCTGAAAGACCCGAAGCCATATCTTGACTGCATTGCCACAACCATGGAGCAAAATCTGGAACTGATGCAGCGTTTAGGTTTATCGGAAAACATCCAGCGCAAAAGCGAACGGCTTCAGGAAATGATGGAATACGATATTATGCACAATTCTGATATTCCGGAAACGGTACGGGAATCTGCGTTGTTTGGCATCCGGGTCCATTTCTTCCTGGGAGGCATAATCAATGCCTATCAGCGTTGGGCAGAAGGAAAACTGGACTGTACGCTGGATCAGGTTTCTTCACAAATTGGAGATATCATTTGCCAGTCAGCAAGAGCATTCCTGGAGACCGACTGGATGCGGGAATAATACTTATTTTTGATAAAATGGTCTGCTGCCATTTTATCGTGCCATAGGTATGGCACGCCGCCTTGGCGGCAAAAAACGTATTGACTTCGTTTTTTCGGCTGCGCCGCAGGCTGCTTTTGAAGCAGCCGAATAAAACAGCTTTGGCTGTTTATTAAAAACTCGTATAAGAAAAACTCCGACAATCTTTTTGGATTGTCGGAGTTTCCACATTGTACCCGCATTGTTTGTTGATTGTGCAAAATGGCATAGTTATAATAAAAATGACATCATAAAATGCAGCAATATCCCCGAATTGAAAGGAGTTTATCATTATGGCAAGACCCAAGATCATCAAAGCAGGCGGCGGTGAGCGCGGTCAGTTCATTCTCCGGGATTTTAATGACAATACTGTTCGCTTTGTGCTGAATTACCCCGGTATCGTGGATGTGGACATCCTCCGTAAGGCCATCAAGGCGGTGGTGGAAAGTGTGGATGTACTCCACGGCACTTTCTTCACCGAGGGTATCAGCGCCCACTGGAAGCTGAATGAGAACATGGATGAAAGCAACTACTTCCTTTACGTGGAAACCGACGGTGATCCTGTGGTGACGGCCAACTCCCTGTCTCTGCTGCCTGTTTACTCTGAGGACAAGGTCCAGATCCACTGCACTTTGGTGCAGAGCAAAACCGCAAGCTGCGTGGTTGTCCGCATGAGCCATCTGGTGGTGGACGGCGGCGATGGCAAGTATCTGCTTGCCAAGCTGATGGAAGCCTATAATAGGATTGCTCAGACCGGCAATGCTGACGCTTTGCAGATCAAAAACGGCAGCCGCGCCCCCGAAAAGGTCTATGATACAGTTAGCAAGGAAGATATGAAGAAGCTGCAAAAATCCTCTCCTTCCTCTTCCAATGTCCGCTCCTTCTATCCCTATCCCAATGAGGAACCGGGACGGAACCGGCTGGTACTGAAGAAGATTCCCGCTGACGTCATGAACGCCGCCCGGAAAAAGGCAAAGGGCGTTGGCGCTTCCGTCAATGATATGATGATCGCTGCTACCTACCACGCCTATGCAAAGATGGAGGGGATCGATGCTTCTGCGCCCATGTGCATGAACTCCACCATGGATCTGCGCCGTCATTGCGTGGACGGGGAATCTGAGGGTCTGTGCAATATGTCCGGCTCCTTTATGACGCTGCTGGAAAACGGTGTTTCTCAGTCCTTTAGCGAAACCCTGGCCATCATTGCCGAACAGACAACTAAGGTCAAGGAAAATCCTCTTGCCGGTCTGGAAGGCATGCCCATTGTTCACGCCCTGGCAAGAAAAGTTCCCATCGGTTTGCTGCTGGAGATTATGGGTAAAGTTTATGGCACTGCCCCAGTGGGTGTCACCAATCTGGGCAATCTGAAGTGCGCCGATTTCGCCCTGGACGGCATTGTCCCCAACGGCGGCATCTTCGGCGGCCCTCTGAAGAAAAAGCCCGGTATGCAGATCTCTGTCATCAGCTTCGATGGGGAATGTGTTCTGGCGGTTGCTGTCCAGTGTACTGACGAGGATGTGGTGGTTCTGCAGAAGACCCTGGATGATATGGTAGCAGAAATTACCGCTTACGCTGCGGAATAAAAGAAGGAATATAGAGAGATGAAAAAAGTGTTGAAAGTTTTGATGATTATTCTTCTGATCATTCTTCTGATGGTTGCCGGTGGATTTGCTTACCTGTACTTTAATGGTATGTCCGGTATGAGCAATACTTCCGAGCCCAAAGAAGGCCAGATCAAGATCGCCTGCGCCGGTGACAGCACCACCTACGGTCACGGTATTTCCGGTTGGCCCAAGAATAACTATCCTGCTGTTCTGCAGAACCTGCTTGGCGAAAAATACCATGTAAACAACTACGGTGTCAGCAGTTTTGCTGTGCAGACAGGTGCAGACCGCTCCTACCGCACCCTACCCCATTACCAGGAAAGCCTTGCCTATGATGCCGACTATGTTGTATTTATGATGGGCAGCAATGACTCGAAACCGGAAAACTGGAAGGGTACGGATGCTTTTAAGGCAGACCTGCTGAGCCTGCTGGATACTTACGGCGATAGCGAGATCATCCTTTGCACCCTGCCTTCCGCCTTCTTCCTGGAAGGTCAGACCGAGGGCGTGGCCAATCATGATATCCAGCCTCTGATCGTGGAGGAAATCGCGGAAATCACCCGGGGAGTTGCCGCAGAGCGTGGTTATACCCTCATCGATATCTATGCACTGACCGCCCAGCATCCCGAATGGTTTGAAAAGGACGGCGTCCATCCCAGCAACGAGGGCGCAGCTGCCATTGCTCAGGAAGTTTACACTGTGATCAGCAGTAAGTAAGGAGAAAAAAGATGCTCTATATTGTTTATATTCTGGCAGGCCTTGCCGGTGGTGTCCTGACGGGCATGGCTGGTCTGACCGCCGCTATGGTTCTGACTCCCATTTTGTGCAGCGTCTGCGGCTGGAGCGGCTATGATGCCGTGACCCTGTCTCTGATCGCCAATGTGCCCTCCGCCATGGTCACCTGCTGGACCTTCTACAAAAACGGCAATATCCAGATGAAGAAGGGTATGCCCATGGCCGTGGTTGCCTTTGCAGGTGCTGTGGTGGGCAGCTACTTAGGCTATCTGTTCAGTATGGTGAGTGAGAACGGCATCAGCTATTTTGTCATCATCAGCAATCTGTTTATGGCGGTGAAATTCTTCATGCCCGCAAAACCCAAGAAGGAGAACCTTACCGCAGCCGAGGAACGGAAGGCCCAGCGCAAGACCGTCATCGCCCTGATCCTGGGCTTCCTGATTGGCGTGGAATGCGGCTTCATGGGATCTGCAGGCGGTGCACTGATGCTGATGGTTCTGACCATGATAATGGGTATGGACACCAAGCTGGCCGTTGGCACCAGCAGTATGATCATGACCCTGGTTGCGCTGACCGGTGCAGTCAGCCATGTTGCCATGGGTGCTGCTGTTGATCTGATCCCCAGCATCGTAGTCACTGTCATGTGTACCATCGGTGCCGTTGGTTCTGCCCGGTTTGCCAACAAGGTCAGCGAGCGCAAGCTGAACCTCACCGCAGGTACCGTGCTGATTCTGGTCAGTGTGGTATCCTGGATTTTAAGTAAATAAGCTAACATACAGCCTCCTTAAACGTGTTATTCTACAAAAACAAGATAGCAGCGGCTTTGATACCGCTGCTATCTTGTTTTTGCATGTAACGGATGTTATTTGTAGCTGTGATTCACAGGATCGGCTTCCATGATCTCCAACATCATCCTTGCTCCCAACCGGAAACTGTTCTGAAACAGCAAATATTCTGCCATAGTTTGGAATTCCCGTACACAGTCCTGATATCTGGAGAACAGGTCTTTTTGTGAATCTGTCATGGTGGCAGGCAGCTTTTCTTCATTCCGGCTGATCAGCTGGAGCATTTCTTTGTATTCTTTACTTGAGCTGGTATCGTATTCTGTTGGTTCAATGTTATCGTACCAGAATTCTTCCAAAATACTCATACCATCGCCTCCCCGTAGACCAGTTCCCGGAGGACTATCTCCTCTGCCCGGTTCCGAATATTATTCATACGTTGTACCCAAAGCATAGGGGTTGCTGCTTTCAGTTCGGGAATGTAATAATCCCCGCAGCGAATATAGTTCAGTTCCATAATAAGCGCCTCCCTATTATACCTTCCCCTTGAGCACGGGGCGGTACTTGGCGTAATGGGTGCTGAGGATATAGTCGATGGCCCATTCCTTTGGAATCAGATAGGCATTGCGAACATGGAGATGCTTTACATGGTTTTCATGGATCAGCTTCCTGGCAGTCTTGTCGCAGATGCCGCCCATCATGTTACAGAACTGCGGAACCGTCAGAACATCGGGATAATCTGCGAAACGGTTGCGGTAGTATTTTCGGTTTTTCATAAGATCAATCCTCTCAAAAATCATATTGTCAATGACGGGAGGGATGTATCTTTTATGTGGTGGATTTAAGGGACAGTACGCGGGAAAGAAGGGGGATCCCTCCCGCATCCCTCCAACGTGCAAAAATTCTCTGCAAATTGCCTTGAATTTATAGTGTTTGAAAAGAATTTGATAATCTTGAAAATTGGGAAAAATATAAGTTTTTGCGATGGATTTGCATGGTTTTGATGCGCTTCGCCAAGTGGATGGTACCGTTCAGCACCTCTGAATGCCCCCAGATTCGCGAAAAACCTCTGCGCTCAAAATCCGCCGCCAGCGATGGCGTACCGGTTCGAGTCCGGTCACCGGCATAACAAAAGGGCACCCGATAGGGTGCCCTTTTGTTATGACATTGGCAGACTCGAACCCATCAGATGCAGATGTCCGGTGGACATCTGCTCGATTCCGGCTGGACGGAATCGACACCATAATGTAATCGAGTCCGGTCACCGGCACCAAACCAATATAATCCGAACCAGATTTTCCGAATTGGAAAAGGGTTCGGATTATTTGTTTATTTTACCCGTTATGAGCAAGCGTATTTCCCCAATGGTGATCCAATCTTGCCCAACTCCAAGCCAGAGGGCCACGCAAGAAGAAAGCCGGATAACGAACAATATGACCTTTTAGGTATTGAGCAAACCACGCGTTTTGCGCGTGGTTATCATTTTGGGAAATGAGCAAAATAAACAAAAATAAAAGTTGGAATTTATAAGTAATTACTAAATCATTTCCAGTTTCAGGAAAATATTTGGTGGGATTGAATCTTGAACTTTGCTCTGGGAAGTGCTATGATGTGCGGGCCAAAAATGGAAACGATTCCAAATGGTTATCTTGTTTTGAGGAAGGCAACATTTTTATGGAAATTTATTTGATTTGTCTTGCTGCTGCTCTGATTGGCGGCCTGATGCTTTCCCGTTTGACCAAGCTTATGAATCTCCCGGCTGTTACGGCGTATCTGCTGGCCGGATTGCTGCTGGGCCCTTTCTGCCTGGGCAGACTGGGGATTCCAGGAATGGGTTTCAATTCTCTGCATCAGGTTGAGGCTCTTTCCGTGGTGACGCAAACAGCGCTGGGTTTTATCGCCTTTACCATCGGCAATGAATTCCGGTTGAGCCAGCTGCGGACCATGGGTGCAGCCGCCATCACCATCGGTATTTTGCAGGCCGTTATTACAACGGTCGTGGTGGATCTGGTGCTTATTGCGCTGCATTTCTGCTTTCCCAGTGTCATTTCCGTTCCCTGCGCCATTACCCTGGGTGCGATTGCCTCCGCTACTGCACCTGCGGCAACGCTGATGGTGGTTCGGCAGTATAAAGCTGACGGCCCTCTGACCCGGCTGCTGATGCTGGTGGTTGCCATTGACGATGCGGTGGGCCTGGTTCTGTTCTCTGTGTCCTATGGCATAGCCACGGCACTGTCCAATGGACAGGTCAGTGCGTTGGCTGTAGTGGTGGAGCCCATGGCGGAAATTATTCTGTCTCTGGGGCTGGGCAGTGCCATCGGTTGGCTGCTGAACTGGACAGAGCAATTCTTCCACTCCAGAAGTAAGCGTATGACCCTCTCTGTGGCCTTTGTTCTGCTGTCGGTGGGCCTGTCTACGCTGGAATTTACTGTGGGCCCGGTACACTGCGGCTTTTCACTGCTGCTGGTATGTATGATGGCCGGTACCATTTTCTGCAATGTCTGTTCTACATCGGAAGAATTGATGGAGCGTGTGGACAATTGGGTCATGCCGCTGAATGTGCTGTTTTTCGTCATTTCCGGCGCGGAGCTGGATCTGCAGGTGCTGGCCCAGCCGGTGACCATTCTGGTGGGTATCCTGTATATTCTGTCCCGCAGTGCAGGCAAGTATTTCGGTGCTGCCATCAGCTGCCGCCTGACTGCACAGTCCAAACCCATTACCGGTAACCTTGGCATCACACTGCTGCCTCAGGCAGGTGTCGCACTGGGAATGGCGCTCACGGCGGCAACACTGCCCGACGGTGCGCTGGCCCGGAATGTGGTGCTGTTTGCGGTGCTGATCTATGAGCTGGTGGGCCCCTATCTGACGAAACGCTCTCTGTTGGCAGTGGGCGAGATCAGGCCTGAAGGCCGTACCAGTGCCCGGCGGCATAATGAACCGAAGGAACGGTAAACAGATAAAGAGACTGCTTGAATGCAGTCTCTTTTTTTATATGTAGGTGCGGTGTGAAGGGATAGGGGTAAGCATATTTCCGACGTATTATCCTCTTGCTTCCAGCCGGTGCTTCTTTGTACGGAAGTGGTGCTCCAGCACGGGGATGAAGAGGATGCACACCAAGGTGGCAGTGAAGCCGCCGTTATACAGGCAGAAGCCGCCGTGAAGGTTGGGCACGGTGGTGACCATGTAATAGTGGAGGAAGGCGGCGAACAGGCCGTATTTCCAGCCGTATTTGTCGGAAATGGGGGTCAGGCCATTGGCGAAGCACAGGCCCACCATCATGGCCTGGGCGTGAAGATACTGGGTGAATTCGCCGCCGGTCAGCTGTGCGACGAACTGGCTCAGATGGGAAGCCAGGGCGTAGCCCACCATAATGGGCCAGACGTTGCCGGGATGGGAGCCTGCGTTGCAGGTGGAGAGCATGCCGAAAATGATGCCGAAGGTAACGCCGTTGAATTCCGCGCCGATGATGTTGTAATACAGCAGCACATACAGTCCGTACAGACCGGCGTTGAGCATCAGTACCCGGTTGCCGTAGGCCCGGGATACGTTCACCACATGGTCTGGATCTGCCATGAAAGCCAGATATTCCTTCAACTTAACGCCCATGCCGATGGCAATGAGAACGAACAAAACAAAGACGGTGATGCAGAAGGTGTTGACGATCAGATGGGACTCCACATGGATATCACCGGCAGCGGCAGGCAGCTCCAGTCCTGCGGCCCGGTACAGAAAGCCCTGGAGCAGGAAGGCCGTCATACCCACAGGCAGAGCGGCGGAATAAATGGCAAAGCCCTTGTGTACCTTGGGGGAGTGATCCAGACCTGCCGGGAGGAACAGTCCCACGATCAGACCCACAGCCACTGCCAGAAGGATGCCGCCGGGGGTGTAGCCGACCAGTTCCCGGTTGGGATAGCGCAGCATCAGCTCTGACATGAAGGGAGCCAGGCCGGTGGAGAAGAGCATGGCATTGGTATAGTTGCCGATGGGCCGCTTTTTCCGCAGGCAGTAGACCAGCACGCCCAGCATGGTGGGCCACATATTCATGGGATGGATGCCCCAGGAGCCGAAGCTGGTGGTGAGGATGTTGACGAGGGTAGCGGCATGGTTTGCTTTTTCACCGGGGATCCAGTACAGGGCGGTACAGATGAGCCCCACGATGCCCATGTTCAAAAATGTTGCCGCATAGCCGCCCACGGAGAAGAAATTGGTGGAAGCCTTGGTGGGACTGCACAGGATCCGGACATAGCCGGAAAGCATATCCGCCCGGTCGGGCATAAAAAAGGCGGCAATGAGAAAACAGAAGCTGAAAAGCAGGAAAAACAGCTTCAAAAAGGCATTTTCGGACAGGTCGTTCAGTCGTTTCATGGGCTTGCCCTCCGGTTAAAACGGTTTTGATAGTATTAAAAATCATTTTACCATAAACTTTCCCGGGTTACAAACTGGCGTATTTACCGTTTTTTGACTGCCCGGTTCGGTGAATATGCGCAAAGCCCCGCAGAGTCTGAAACATCGATATTTTTAAGAAAAATTATATCGATATTATTGTTGACAAAAAGGGATAATTTCACTACAATGGTAATATCCTCTTACATGACTGACGGGTTTCGCGGATCTCACCGCGGTGGAGTGTAGGAGTTTTCTGCCGACCGTCTGGGCAATTCAGTTTGAGGCTGAATTGCCCTTTTTTGCATTTTTCGGGCAGCCTCAAAAAAGATATTAAGGAGATTGGTTATGAAAAAAATCAAAGCACTTTCTGAAGGGGATTTTCTGAAGCTGTTCTTTGCTTTCTTCTCCGGTGCCTTCCTGGTGGCGGCCTTCCTCATGCCTGACCGGAATACCATGTTCACCGGTCTGTGGCAGATTCTCAGCCAGCCCAGCAAGCTGACCTGCAGCTATTTTGCCATCGGCGGCTACGCCGCCACCTTCCTGAACATGGGCCTGGTAGGTTTTATTTCCCTGGCGCTGTTCCTCATTTTCAAGGGAACCCCTAATAATGCTTCCAACCTGGCCTTTATTCTGACTCTGGGCTTTGCTTCCTGGGGCATTAACATTCTGAATATGTGGCCCACGGTTTTCGGCGTCATGCTCTACGGCATTGTCAAGAAGGAAAAGTTTGGCGGCCTTGTGAACGCCATGCTGTTCTCCACCGGTATCGCCCCTCTGATTACCGATCTGATGATTCGCTATCCCCACGCGGAGGTTGTGGGCTTCAACCTGCCCGGCATTGCCCTGAGCCTGTTTGTTGGTGCCATCATCGGCTTCTTCCTGCCTGCGGGCCTGGCCAATTCTCCCAAGGTACATAAGGGCTTTGACCTGTATTCCGCCGCTCTGCCCATCGGTATGACCGCGTTCTTCCTGAATGCTACCCTGTTCAAGACCATGGGCGTAGCCCTGCCTGCCGGTGCTGCCGGTGAGCAGCTGCAGGTAGCTTCGCCTGCTATTGTCAATACCTTCTGCCTGATCCTGTTTGGCGCCTGCGTGGTGTTTGCCTTTGTGCTGGGGTGCAAGCCCAGGGACTACTGGCAGCTGCTGAAGGATCCCAGCCTGGTGACCAATTTCTCTTCCACCTACGGCAATTCTGTATTCCTGATGAACGTGGGCGTGTTCGGCCTGTTCATTCTGGCCTACTACAATGCCATCGGTGCCACCTTCAACGGCGTTACCTTCGGCATCATCTTCTGCATGCTGTCTACCTGCAATTCCGGTTCCCATCCCGGCAATGTCTGGCCCATTATGCTGGGCTACGTTGTGGCTTCCACTGTCTTTGGCTGGCTGTCCGGTCTGGTGGGCGGTGATTTCACCCTGGCTATCAATGCCCAGGCCATCTGCGTGGGCCTGTGCTATGCCAACGGCCTGAGCCCCATTGCGGATAAGTACGGCTGGCAGTATGGCTGTATCGCAGCAGTTATGCACTACCTGCTGGTGACTTCCGTGCCCAACCTCCATGGCGGCTTCTGCCTGTACAACGGCGGCTTCGCCGCAGCGCTGATCTGCATCATCCTGGTGCCGGAGCTGGAACGCTTCGCCAAGACCAAGGACGAAAAGAAGGCACTGAAGAGTAAGTAAATCCAAAAGAACACCCCGGAACAGATGTTCCGGGGTGTTCTTTTACAGAAGTCATGCAGTTGTTGGGTTATGATATACGCTGATTCGATCTGTTGAGCAGAAAAGCGAGAAGCAAGGTCATTGTAAAGCACATTCCTGTACAGAGCAGATATCCAAGCCTGGAATAAGGCTGAACACCACTGAGCGTTGAAAATACATAGATCACGATTTGATGGACTAAGTAACATTCAAAGGAAATGTCACCTAACCGCACTAAGGGTTTCCACCGAAATACCGTGGAAATGCCGCCACGGCCTAACAGGAACACGCCAATCAGCAAAAGATTTGGCAGCATCCAGTCTAGAAGCCGATTGTGCCAGGTTTCTTCCGGCAGCATCAAGGACAGTATCCAGATCCCCAGAACAAATAACTCACTGATGGTAGCATATGCAAAAGAACGTGCCTGCGCTCTTTTTTCTTTAAAGTGGCACAGAGAAAAACCCAGTACCATACCAGCAATGTATTGGCCGATTCTGGCAGGCGGGAAAATGTATTGCAGGAAATGGGCATCTCCGGCATAGGTTCCAAGACTATATACTGCGGTTAATACACTGCATCCCAGTATGATGCCGATATAATATCTGCTGGCGTTACGCTTCGTTTGGATTTTCTTTAAGAAGCACACTGTCGGAATGTTCAGTAAATACAAAAACATCACCGTAGACAGGTACCAGCCAACACCATTATAGCTGAAGTATCCTTCGGGAAACCAGGATTGCAACAATAGAAAATGTCGCAGTAACTCTTGAATTGCGTTTTTGGCGCCAGAAAAATCATAATTGACGAGAAGTTCCGGCAGTCCAAAATAAAAGGTAGTAAAAAAAACCGTTACAAAATACAGCGGATATATTTTGCGTACTTTTTTCCACATATCCTTACATACTGCCCGGATACTCAGTTCTACAGATTTATGGTAACCGTTGTAACCGGTCATGACACCACTGAGTATTACAAAGAAACTGACAGCAGAAACAGCACCGTTCCAGGAAGGATACCGAAACCATAACCAATCGCCAACATGTAGAAGAAAAATGTTTAAAAACGCTAAAAAACGCAAAAACTGCAGCTGTTCTTCTCTTACACTTTTTATAGTAACACCTCCCTGGTTTATTTCAAATGGGCGTAAAGATAAATTTCTGTATCAGACCATCTACCACGGCGTGGATGGTGACGGAACCTGCGGAGCCTTCTTCGGTGGTCAGCTCCAAATTCTTTCCGTTCAGTCTCTGACGCAGCCAGCTTTCCGGGTCATCGCATTCGATTTCCTCGAAGAAAATATCCCGCATCTGATTGTTCCGGCAGAGGTTTTTGATTTCGTGAACCAACTCGTATTCCATAAAGGCCTCCTTATTTGAAGCACTGGATGACGGTGCGGCCTGCCTGTTCCGGATAGGTTTTGGCGACCCACTGCTCGATAATGGGATTATTCTCGTCCAGAATGATCACATAGTCGTAATTCTTTTCCATGTCCATCTGGCTTTCCTCTGTGACCTTGATCTGCAGGATCGATCCGGAATCCAGATGATAGCCCCACAGGAATGCGGGATACCAGTAACTATCATCCTCTGCGCAGAACATATAGGCACGGCCTCGTTCAATTCCATGTTCCCAAAGAATCGATTCATAATACTTTCGGTCTTCCAGTTCATAATCCCAGAGCTGTGCCGGGTATTGCTGACCGTTATAGCAGACCTGCCGGATGGCAAACATTCCCAACAGCAGGAACAGGCTGGCCAGCCGTTCTCCGGGGATACCTTCGGTAACAAAACTGGCGTAGACAATGATCAGATACCAATAGGTGATTTCCCCAATACGGATATAACGGTCGATGCTCTGCAGTTCCATAGCACCTTCCCGGGACATGGAGAAAATGTACATGGCGGCTAAGCTGCCTGCATATACCACAAAAGCAGACACAAGGAAACCGGTCAGTTTCCACAGCCTGGCTTTTGCCTGGGGAACCAGCAGCCAGGTCAGACCTGCCAGTACAGCCAGAGAACACAGGATCAGCGCCAATTCCCGGCGCAGAACCATGGCTTTCAGAAGCATCCATGCAATGGAGGCCATATCAGCCAGAGATTTTTCGGATAATTTTCCCTGAAAGTATTCCAGAGAAATCTCATGCTGGCTGATGGCTTCGCTGTAGAAAACATAATCACAATGGCGCTCCCAGAAGAAATAGCCTGCCAGCAGCACCAAAACCATTTGTACCAGGCGCTTTACCTGTTCCTTCTGCCTTCTTTGCTGCCAGAACAGGATGGCAAGTCCGGCAAGGACATAGAGCATACCGGCATTTTTGATGTTCATGACCCAGAACAGCAGAGGGAGGGCAAACCAGAGATTCAAGGGCTCCTCGTCCCGGAGGCATTCCCGGTGCAAAAACAGCAGCATGGCGGTACCGGCCAGAGGCAGAAGCGTATCCACCAGCAGCTCTGTCAGGGGAATGTTGTAGCAAAGCAGGAAGTAACCTGCCAGCGCCAGAAAAGCAGCCGTGAGCAGGCCGTTTTTCTTCCGGATGGAAAACAGTGGCAGCAGGGTACACAGCAGCATAAAGCCCTGTGCCAGCATCCAGAAGTCCTCTTCATCGCTGGTGATGCGGCTGAAATAGTAGATCAGCGTGGCGCTGCCAAGGGGATAGGTGCGGAAGCCCACGCTGGGCTGGGCGAAGGTGGGGAACTGGTCAGCGGCGATGATATTTTTTACCACCGTGGCCCAGTGGGTGAAATTGTCAAACCAGGTGACTACCTTTCCGCGGAAGGCAAAGAGCATTACCACAAAGGCCAGAATACACAGGCAATACCCCCAGTTGACATAATGCTTTATAAAGCCCAGCTTTTCCCGGCGAAGGGCATCGGCAAGAAACACAAAGCCCGCCAGGTACAATGCCCAGGCAGCCTCTGGCAGGAAATTCAGCAGTCCCGGCAGGAACATGGCGGTAAACTGAACGCCCAAAGTCAGCAGCGGCGCAAAATATACATTCACACGGCAGCGGCCCCGGAAGAATTCCCACCAGCCAAAATAGGACAGCAGCATCAGACCCAATTTGATCAGTGTCCGGATCATAGGCATCCTCCTTCCAGCAGTGCTTCCAGCTGAGATAGGGATTCGATCTCGTGATCGGGCCGGATCTCACCGTAACTTTTGTGCAGGGGATTGACCCAGACCGTTTTGATCCCGGCGTTGATGCCGCCCCGGATGTCCGAAGTCAGACTGTCGCCTACGATCATGGCCCTTGACGGGTCGAAGCCCGGGATCCGGGCAAAGCAGCCGTCAAAGTATTCCTTACTGGGCTTGTTGTGGCCGATCTCCTGGGAAACAAAGACCTGTTCAAAGAACCGGTACAGGTTGGCGCTGGTCATCCGCCCGTGCTGGACAGAGGCAGTGCCGTTGCTGGCAAGGAACAGTCGGTATTTTTTGCTGAGGCGCTCCACGGCCTCCTCGGCACCGGGAAGAAAATAGTGGCCGATGGACAGGTTGTGCTCGTAGGCTTTGGCGCATTTTTCCGCGTCCACGGTTTTGCCAAGCTCTGAGAACAGAACACCGAAGCGGTTTACCAGCACTTCTGCCCGGGTGAGCTTGCCCAGCTCCAATTGCTGCCAGTGCCAGATATTGATTTCGTGGTAGCGGCTGAGGACCAGGTCTGTAGGTTCCAGGCCAAAATCCCGGAGGGTCTTGCCCAGCGCGATCCGCTCGGCTTTGTGAAAATCCAGAATGGTATCATCTAAGTCCAGAAACAGAAATTCGATCATACGATACCTCCCCGCCGTTTTACGATTTCATTTGCGATTTTCGCAAATTCCGGAATGCCCAGAGTTTCGCCCCGGATGTTGGCATCGAAGCCGGCAGCTTCAATGACCTCTGCCGCACCATTTTTTCCCAGCTCCGGGAAGCCGGAGGCCAGACCGTTGGAGAACTTTTTGCGCCGCATGGCGAAGCTGGCCCGGACAGTACGGAAAAAGACACTTTCGTCCAGAATGTCCCAATGGCGCTGCTTTCTCACTTGCAGCTGAATGACCGCAGAGGTGACCTTGGGCTGGGGCATAAAGCAGTGGGCAGGCACATCGAACAGCAGCTTCGGTTCTGCGTAATACTGGCAAAACACGGTGAAGGCGCTGTAATCTGCGCTGCCGGGCTGGGCCGCGATCCGCTGGGCCACCTCTTTCTGCACCATGACGGTAACGGAATCAAAGCAGTCCGCTTCCAGCAGGGCAGTCAGAATGGGGGAGGTGATATAATAGGGAAGATTGGCACAGGCCATGGGCCGCAGGCCTTCAAATTCTCCTGCCACCAGGGCCGGAATATCCAGCTTCATCACATCATTCCAGATGATGTCCAGATTGTCAAATTCGCCTACGGTCTTGTCCAGAATGGGTTCCAACCGCTCATCCAGCTCCACTGCCACGACCTTTTTTGCCCGGAGGCAAAGCTGCTGGGTCAGGGGGCCGATGCCGGGGCCGATCTCCAGCACACCGGCTGTTTCATCCACGCCGGCCTCCTCCGCAATGGAACGGGGTACCCAGGGGGCGATGAGGAAATTCTGACCCTTGGCCTTGGAAAAATGAAAGCCATGCTCCGCCAAAAGGGGCTTCATGACCTGAATATCACATACATTAAGCATAAAAATTCCGCCTTTCTTCCGATTATCATATCAGAAGAAAGACGGTTTTGCAACAGGTTCCTTTCCTGCGGGAAATACAGCGAATAAAAGGTAACGCTGATACAAATTGCAGTTTGTTGATCTGGCGCGGGAGCGCCCTAAGGGCTCCCTCTGATGAGGGAGCTGGCGCCGTAGGCGACTGAGGGAGAGAAAAGGTTGCAGTTTCCACCGCGACTCGATAGAAAAAGGAAACTTTCAGGTTTTCTCTCCCTCAGTCACGCTGTTCGCGTGACAGCTCACTCATCAGAGGGAGCCTTTTAGGGCGCTCCCGCGCCAGTGCTACACACTGCAATTTACAACTGCTCTTTATCCCAAAAAATAGACGGTGCAGACTCTTCTGCCGAATTCCCGGGCTTCTTCATAGGTGGGGAAATACAGATCCATCCGGTCACCTTTGATATCGCCGCCGCAGTCCTCTGCCACGGCGATGCCGTAGATGTAGGAGCCGCTGAGATTCTGGATGAACATTCTTGTCCCATAAGGTATGTACCGGGGATCCACTGCCACGATGCCCCGGCGGACATTGGTGCCGGTGGCGGTAAGTCCGTCACAGCCGGGATCGGTCTGGGTATAGCCGGTGGCCCGGATGGCGGCGGTGTGGGTGTAGGTCAGTGTTTCGCCGGTGGGCAGGCGGATGTAGCCGTCACCGATTTCCAGGGAAGAGGTCTCCTCCGGATCCCTGTCCGGGGCAATGCCGATGATCTCCCGGACTGGCTGTCTGGTTACCGTTTCCTGAATGGGCTCCCGGGAAAATTCGATCCCGTTTTTGTAGGTGACCCGTTCGGTGCGCAGCAGCTCACCGTCGCTGCCCTCCAGAAGCACCTGCTGGGTGCCGGGACTGAGCGTTGTGTCGGTGCAGCGGCTGACTTCATGAGGAAGGGTGACGGCACAGGTTTCCTCCCGGGTGACGATCCGGTCAACAAAAATCTCCATGCCGTCAAAGACTTTCTCATCCAAACCGGGACGGACCACGTCCTCTCCAGACACTTCCAGTCCCAGGCGCTGCAGCAGCTCCCCAGCTGTTTCGCCGCCGGCTGTGGTCTTCGTGGTCTGTCCGCGGTAGTGGATCAAAACAGAATCGGCCCGGATGACGCGTTTGTTCTGTGCGTCGCCCGTGGCCGATATGTTTTCTCTTTCTAGTTGTGTTTCTTCCGGCATAGCTGCCGTCTGTGTAATGGAATAGGGATTTTCCTGGGCTCTGGCCTCCATGGATTGGGAGATCAGCGCCATCAGGGATGCTGCAAGGATTACCGCCATCAGCGATACATAGACCCGGATGAACAGCCGCTTTTTGTTGATGGGTTTCGTCCTTTGCCCGATCATAATGGCACCTCCCTGCTTTATTCCTGCAAAAGCGGCGGCAGATATCAAAAGATTACATTTTGACATGTGCTGCGCTTTTGTTGGTGTTATTATAGCATTTAATCTTAAAAAGTCAAGTGTTTCTTTAAAAATAACTGTATTCGGCAACTTTTGACAGGGATTTTAGGGAAGAATTATGTTAACTCATAACACAGGATATAGGGCGTTTTATGAAGGGTCACCCTATATATTGCGTCAAATGATTACATTTGTTAACGAAATATGCTGCATTATGTAACCTGTAGAAATTTTTGGTTACCTGGGCATTATGGACAACCTGGAAGCAGTTTTGGGACGAACTTTTGGACAATCGATACCAGCCGTTCTGCCGGAAAGGGATTGACTTAAGGGAAAAAATGTGCTAAATTCTTCTTGGAAAAGCTGTGACGAAGACATGCGCGTTGGGTAAGATTCTCAGAGAGGGTGCCATATGGTGAAAGGCATCTGTAACACTGCCGAAGGCGATACCACTTCCGAGCCGCGGGGAAGAAATGCCCTGCCGGGTGCGCCCGTTAAAGCGTCAATGAGTGGCTCTTTTATGAGCAACCAGGGTGGAACCGTGGAATACTGCTTGAACCGTATCCCACCCCTGATTTCGTCAGGGGATGGGTATTTTTTATACCTTCCCCACCAGCCTCCTATGGAATAACCGTAGGGGCCGATGCCCACATCGGCCCATCCCCCGCAGCATATTGCCAGTCTGCAAGGGGCAGTGTGGGCATCGCCCCCTGCGAATCGCCGTTCAGGAGAGCATTTGAAATGGAGGAAAATCATTATGTCCGAAGAAAATCTGTACACCTTTGAAAACCCCGAATACCGCAAAACCTTCTGGCACACCAGCTCCCATGTGATGGCTCAGGCTGTCAAGCGGCTGTGGCCCGAGGTTCAGCTGGCCATCGGCCCCGCTATCGATGAGGGCTGGTACTACGACTTTGACGCACCCTTCGCGTTCACTCCCGACCATCTGAAGCAGATCGAGGCGGAGATGAAGAAAATCGTGAAGGAGCGGATCAAGCTGGTTCGCACCGAGCTGCCCCGGGAAGAGGCACTGGCCTGGGCCGACGCGCAGAACGAGCCTTACAAGCGGGAGCTGATCGAGGATCTGCCTGCTGACGCTGTCATTTCTTTCTACACCCAGGGCGAGTTCACCGACCTGTGTGCCGGCCCCCATCTGGATCACACCGGCCGTCTGCGCCACAACGGCTTCAAGCTGACCAAGTCCTGCGGCGCTTACTGGCGTGGCGACTCCAACCGCAAGATGCTGCAGCGCATCTACGGCATCGGCTTCCCCAGCAAGGATGAGCTGGATGCTTACCTGAAGGCTCAGGAAGAGGCTCTGAAGCGGGATCATAACAAGCTGGGCCGGGAACTGGAATTCTTCACCACTGTTGAGGAAATCGGTCAGGGTCTGCCCATCCTGCTGCCCAAGGGCGCAAGAGTCATCCAGACCCTGCAGCGCTGGGTGGAGGACGAGGAGCAGAAGCGCGGATATCTTCTGACCAAGACCCCTCTGATGGCAAAGCGTGACCTGTACCGGATCTCCGGCCACTGGGATCACTATCTGGACGGCATGTTCATTATGGGCGATCCCCACGATGAGGAGAAGGAGTGCTTCGCACTGCGCCCCATGACCTGCCCCTTCCAGTATCAGGTCTATCTGAACCGGGCTCGTTCCTACCGTGACCTGCCCATGCGTTTGGGCGAGACTTCCACCCTGTTCCGCAACGAGGATTCCGGCGAAATGCACGGTCTAATCCGTGTCCGCCAGTTTACCATTTCCGAAGGCCACCTGGTGCTCCGTCCCGATCAGCTGGAAGAGGAGTTCAAGGGCTGCCTGGAGCTGGCCAAGTACTGCTTGGATACTGTGGGCATGCTGGAAAACTGCACCTTCCGATTCTCTCAGTGGGATCCTGCCCGTGCCGGCATCAAGTACGAAGGCACCCCCGAACAGTGGGATGAAGCACAGCGGGTCATGGGTGAGATCCTGGACAACCTGGGCGTGGAATACACCATCGGCATTGACGAGGCTGCCTTCTACGGCCCCAAGCTGGACATTCAGTACAAGAATGTCTTCGGTAAGGAAGATACCATCGTCACCATCCAGATCGACATGCTGCTGGCTCAGAAGTTCGGCATGGAATACACCGACTCCGACGGTCAGAAAAAGACTCCCTATATCATCCACCGTACCTCTCTGGGCTGCTACGAGCGTACCCTGGCGTATCTGATCGAGCGCTACGCCGGTGCCCTGCCCCTGTGGATGATGCCCACCCAGGTAAAGGTTCTGCCCATCACCGACCGTGCCCACGAGTATGCAAAGGAGCTGGCGGAAAAGCTGAACGCCCTGAACATCCACACCGAGACCGACTGCCGCAGCGAAAAGCTGGGCTACAAGATCCGTGAGGCCCAGATGCAGAAGATCCCCTATATGCTGGTCATCGGCGACCGGGATATGGAGAACGGCACCGTTTCTGTCCGTACCCGCAAGGGTGAGGATCTGGGTGCCATGACTCCCGATGCCTTCATCGCCAAGTGCCTGATGGAGATCGCTACCAAGTCCAAGGACGTGTAAAGCAAATTTGCAAGCCGCCCATACCGGGCGGCTTGCTTGCCATACCTGTATTGGAATGCAAAATCCAAAATGCAAAATGCAGAATGATTTCCTGTGTTTTGCATTTTGCATTCTGCATTCTGTATTTTGAGGTATTCCCATGACATTTTTTACTCCCTTACGCATTTTTCTGCTGATCCTGTGCCTGCTGCTGGCCATCGGTGCCTATATCCTGCGGTTTGTGCTGTGGGGCTACAGCTTTTCTGCGCTGGTTTGCTGCTGTCTGATCGGCATTATTCTGTTTTATACCTTTTATCCTCTGGCGGCGCTTCATTTTCCGGTGGCGGCAAAATGGGCCTTCCGGATTTTCACACTTTGCCTGATCATTGGCATTCTGATCGTTTCTGTGACAGAAATTCTCGTGATCAAAGCCAGCTTCGGTACGCCTCATGAATCTGTGGATTATCTGCTGGTGCTGGGAGCCAAAGTTCGGGTCACCGGCCCGTCGGCTTCCCTGTGGGACCGGATCTATGCTGCGGAGGAATATCTGAAAGCCCATCCCGATACCATTGCCATCGTCTCCGGCGGACAGGGCAGCGACGAACCCTGGCCCGAGGCGGATGTGATGTACACGGAACTGGTATACTTAGGGATTGAACCGGAGCGGATCTGGGTGGAAGACAAAGCCACCTCCACCTGGGAAAATATTAACTTTGCTTTGGAACTGATCGAAGAAAAAACAGGAGCCCGTCCCGAAACCCTGGGTATCCTGTCCAGTGAATACCATCTGTTCCGGGCCAGCCTGTTTGCGAAGGAATGCGGCGTCGGTTTTGTGGGAGTTCCCGCTGCCACCAGCCGCATGGGCCAGACCATCAACCACTTTATGCGGGAGGTTGCCGGTGTGTGGCACTTCCTGCTGTTAGGAGGCAAATATGCTTGATATTTCTTACGCCGACTACGCCTGGGAACAGGCTGCGGCAGTGCTTGCCATCGATTCTCCCGCGGGCTTTACGGAGAAGGCTGCCCTCTGGGTGAAGAATACCTTTGAACAGCTGGGCTTTGGGGCAAACATCACCCGCAAGGGCGGTGTGCTCATCGACCTGGGCGGTGAAGATGCCCAGGATGCGCTGCTGCTGGAAGCCCATGTGGATACCCTGGGCGGCATGATCGCCCAGATCAAGGGCAACGGCCGGTTGAAGCTGACCAAGATCGGCGGCATGCGTGCCGAAAACGGCGAAGCGGAAAACGCCCGGATCTACACCCGGGACGGCCGGATCTACGAAGGCACGCTGCAGCTATGCAATGCTTCTGTCCATGTCAATGCCGACTACAAAACGGCGAAGCGGGACTTCGATACCTGTGAGCTGGTGCTGGATGAGGATGTGAAAAGCGCTGAGGATGTCCGAAAGCTGGGGATGGAAGTGGGCGATTTTGTCTGCTTCGAGCCCAGAACCAGAAGAACAGCCTCCGGCTACTTAAAGAGCCGGTTCCTGGATGACAAACTCAGCGTGGGTGTTTTGGTGGGCTTTGCCAAATATCTGTCTGACAACCGCATCAATCTAAAACGGCGGACATATATCCATATTACGGTCTATGAGGAAGTGGGCCACGGCGGCGCCGCTTCTGTACCCGCCGGCGTGACGGAGGCCATTTCTGTGGATATGGGCTGTGTGGGTGATGGCTTAACCTGCACGGAAAAGCAGGTGAGCATCTGCGCAAAGGATTCCGCCGGCCCCTACAGCTACGAAGTAGTGGGCAAGCTGATCGAAGCGGCGAAAAAGTCCGGGGCAGATTACGCGGTGGATGTGTATCCTTTCTATTCTTCTGACGTAGACGTGACCCTGGGTGCTGGTTTTGACCTCCGGCACGGTCTCATCGGCCCCGGCGTTTACGCCAGCCATGGCTACGAGCGTAGCCATATCGAGGGTGTGTACAACACTCTGAAACTGCTGTGCGGATATTTGGATGTATAAATAGACGTTTACAGCACTGGCACGAAAAGTGTCAGTGCTGAAACTTTTGAAATCGTATACCTTTTTGTAATCATCCGTGCGGTAATGTACTTTTCTTGCTTCGCCAAGAAAAGTACCAAAAGAAGGCGACTTAAGGGGACATTCCGAAAAGGCATGTCCCCTTAAGAATCCCCTGCGCCGCATCTCTGGCCAGCGTCCAAAAATGTTCCGATTTTTGAACGCTTACCGCTCAAAAACTTGCAGGTTTTCTCCCTATAGACGCCGGAAAATCGGAACATTTTCCGGTGTCGGCCATCGATGCGGCGGGAGGGGTACATAGGGGAGGGCGCCTTTTCGAAGCGCCTCCCCTATGCCGCCTTCTTTGGTTCCTTTCTTGGCGGGACAAGAAAGGAACATT
>JAGBAI010000172.1 GCA_017939025.1 Oscillospiraceae bacterium | reverse complement strand
GGACAATTTTTCCGTATCATTCACCGCACAAATTCCGAAAATCCGCCCATTGAGGTCGGATTTTCGGACGGACCGTCGAGGACGACGGTCCCTACGGTAACGAACCTCTAAATTCCGAATTTATACTTCTTCGACAATCTGCACCTTCCCCCGAGGGGGAAGGTCATGGCTGGGTATTACACGCCGCAAATTCTGGCGATGACGGCAGCGTAGATTTCTGCGGTCAGCAGCAGCTGGCTGATCCGGGCCCGTTCGTTGGGGCCGTGGAGGTTGGAGGGGAAGTCGTGCTCCCCTGCACCATAAGCAACACCGCCGGGAATGTGGTGGACGTAGGTACCGCCGCCGATGGCCTCGCAGTAGCCCTTCCGGCCGGAGAATTCCTCGTAGGTGTCCAGCAGGATGCGGATAAAGTCGGAATTTTCATCCACCCAGTGACCGGGGCCAAAATCGCCGGTGCAGTACCAGCCCAGGGCGGTGAAGGCTTTTTCGGTTACATCCTGGGTGCTCTCCCTGGTGGCACACAGGGCATCCCGGGAATCGAACCGGGCCGCGAAGCCGTTTTCATCCAGATCCAGGACGGACAGGGTAACGGTGGTCTTGCCGGAGATCTCATCCTCGGCAGCAATGCCCAGAGCGATGCCATGGTCATCCCCATAGGGGAAGAACCGGTGCAGGTTGGCAACAGCCCCGGCGGCGGCATCCTGTGCCAAAGGCAGCCGGGTCAGAAGAGTCAGCATGGCGGTGATGGCATTTTTGCCCTCGTGGGGACGGGAAGCATGGGCCTGAATGCCGGTGGAACGGATGGTGAGGGTGCCGTTTTCTTCCACAGCATCAAAGGCAACGCCGGTCTCGGCGGCTACAGCGGCCATTTCGGCCTCTGCGGCGGACTTTGCCATACCGGAAATAATGGCAGTGCAGTCGCCGGGGGCTACATTTACCCGGATACCGCCGTGCAGGCTGAGCAGACGGTTCTCTGCCTCCGGCTGGGCCTCCCACTTCTGGCCAAAGGCAGGGGCGTAGGTAGCTTTTTCGATATTGGTCACCGGGAAGCAGGTATCGGGGGTAACGGAATAGGGAGCAAAGGGATAGTGGCCGTAGAAATGCTTTAAGTCCTTGGAGCCGCTTTCCTCGTCGGTGCCCAGCACCAGCTTCACGTTGCCCTTCAATTCGATTCCCAGCTCCTTGACGCAGCGCATAGCCAGCAGCGCGGCAACGGCAGGGCCCTTGTCGTCGTCGGTGCCCCGGCCATAGATCAGGTCACCGCGGCGAACCAGGGTGAACGGATCGGTGTCCCAGTGGTCACCGGCACCCACGATGTCCAGATGGGCCAGAATGTGCAGAAGGTCTTCCTGATCGTTCAGATCTGCCAGACCCACGAAGCCGTCATCGTTCCAGGTCTTCATGCCCCAGGCTTGGGCCAGTTCCAGTGTTTTCTCCAAAGCCTCAGCGGGGCCGGGGCCAAAGGGCATACCGGGGGAAGCCTCCCCGGTGACGGAGTTAATGGCGATCAGCGGGGCCAGAGCGGCCACGAATTCATCCTCCCGGCCGGTCATCCAGTTGTGGATCTGCTGCTTTAAGGTCATAGCGTTGTCCTCCTGTATTTATGTTTTTCTATAGTATACACGGGAATCCGGAAAAAAGCAATTTCCGATGATAAAATAAATTGGCCCACAACAGGGGCGGGCCGATGGTGCGTACAAATTCCAGTTTGGCGGGCAGGGCCCGTACCCAATAGCGTGACTTCGGCTGGTTTGTCATCCAGGACTCCTGGGTGGTCGGCCCGATTCGATGACACCATTTGTACACGTTATCGAACCGGGCGGTACCCAATGGTCTTGGTTGATTGCCGGGCTGTAGTCACGCCATTGGAAGCGCGCACTGCGCGCCAAGCTGCAATTTTACATACACTTCCCATCCCACAGGAAATTGTCATATCCTGTTTCTTTACAAATCTTAATAAGTATGCTATGATATGAATAATATGGATTATAGCGCCTTCGGGCGGATACATAGAGAGGAAGGAACATATGTACAGAAGAGATGCCAAGGGCTGGCTGAAGCACCTGGACTTTATGGTGCTGGATCTGCTGACGCTGCAGCTGGCTTATATTTTGTCCTTTTGGCTGCGTCACGGCAGCTGGAATCCTTACGCGCGGGATCTGTATGGCAGCATGGGCATGTTCATCATGCTCTGTGACCTGGTGATCATTTTCTTCACGGAGCCTTTCCGCAACATTCTGAAGCGGGGCTATTTCCGGGAGGCAGAGGCCATCATCCAGCAGACCCTTTTTATCGAGCTGTTTGCCATGGGCTTCCTGTTCGCCCAGCAGACCGGCGGTGATTTTTCCCGGCTGACCATGCTGTACCTGGGTATTACGTATCCTGTGTTCAGCTATATTCTGCGGCAGATGTGGAAAACCGTGCTGAAGAAGACACGGCGTGAGGGCCACCGTTCCTTACTGATCGTCACCACGCTGGAAAACGCGGGAAAGGTCATCCGCAACATCAAAGGAAGTAACTACGGCACCTATGCCCTGACGGGTCTGGTGATCATGGATACGGATTACCCGGGAGATGAGATCCAGGGTGTTCCTGTGGTGGCCAATGCCCAGACTGTTTCCGACTATGCCCAGAAGCATTGGGTGGATGAGGTATTCGTGGATCTGCCCGAAAGCGTTCTGTTCCCCCAGAAGCTGGTGGACAGCTTTATCACCATGGGCGTAACGGTGCACCTGAACCTGACCCGCTCCTCCAATATTCCCGGCAAGATCCAGCTGGTGGAAAAGGTGGGCACCTACAACGTGCTGACCACCACCATGAACTACGCCACCACCAAGCAGGCCATGTTCAAGCGCTGCATGGATATCGCCGGCGGCCTTGTGGGCTGCCTGATCTGCGCAGTGCTGTTCGTGTTTGTGGCGCCTGCCATTTATATTGCCTCTCCCGGCCCTATTTTCTTCACCCAGGAGCGCATTGGCAAAAACGGCAAACGGTTCAAAATGTATAAGTTCCGCTCCATGTACATGGACGCGGAAGCCCGGAAGGCAGAGCTGATGAAGCAGAATAAGATGAACGGCGGCCTGATGTTCAAGCTGGACTTTGACCCCCGGATCATCGGCAATAAAGTTCTGGCTGACGGCACCAGAAAAACCGGCATCGGCCAATTTATCCGCAGCACCAGCATCGATGAATTCCCACAGTTCTTTAACGTGCTGAAAGGCGATATGAGTCTGGTAGGTACCCGGCCCCCTCTGATCAGCGAATTCGACCAGTATGAGCCCCACCACCGGGCCAGAATGTCCGTCAAACCCGGTATCACCGGCATGTGGCAGGTCAGCGGCCGCAGTGAGATCACCGATTTTGAGGAAGTGGTTCGGCTGGATACCAAGTACATCAACGAATGGTCCATCGGCCTGGATATCAAGATCCTGTTCCAGACCGTCATCGCCGTCCTGCGGCGGAAGGGCTCCATGTAAAGAACAGAAAGAACCCCCGGCTCGAAAGAGCCGGGGTTGCCTTTTACATCGATCAGTTGCAGTTTGGCGCGCTGGTTTAAATTTGCTACCGTAGGGGCGGGGCAGTGCCCCGCCCACCCGTTAGCGACAATTGAGTGGAGAATTCTGTGGAAATCGTTACGATTCCGGAGATACCAGCCATTCTGAAACCGTCAGATTGTGGGAGGGGCACTGCCCCTCCCCTACAGGTGCGTTGCTTGTAATGGCTCTCTAAATTCCAATTCAGCCCTTTAACGTCTCCCACTTCTGATCCTTATCGCTGAGCTTCAGGGGGGTACCGTCGGTGAGGGTATATCCTTCGGCAGAGGCGGTGCCCCGGTAGGTGCCTGTCACCTCCGGCCATTGGATGCCGATAGCCGGGTCGTTCCAGGCCAGGCCGCCCTCATCATTGGGGTGGTAGAAGTCGTCGCACTTGTAGCAGAATTCCGCAGTGTCGGTGAGCACCAGGAAGCCGTGGGCAAAGCCCCGGGGAATGAGAAACTGCTTCTTATTCTCCTCCGTCAGCAGAACGCCGTACCACTTGCCGTAGGTAGCAGAGCCGGGACGAAGATCCACAGCCACATCAAACACACTGCCCTTGATGGCACGAACCAGCTTGGTCTGGGGGTAGTTGATCTGAAAGTGCAGGCCCCGGAGGACACCTTTGGTGGACATGGATTGGTTATCCTGAACAAAGTTGATGAAGATGCCGTTTTCCTCCATATCCCGCTGGCTGTAGGTTTCCATAAAATAGCCCCGGTTGTCGCCGTGAACGGCAGGGGAAATGACACACAGGCCATCAATGCCCGCGACATTTTTCTCAATGGTGATCTGTCCCATGTTGTTTCTCCTTATGCGTTTGCGCCTATTCTTGTTGTAGGGGAGGGTCTTGACTCTCCCCTACAATTGCGTGATGTTATTTCAGTGCCTTGATCCGATCCTCGGCTACCCGGTTCAGGTGGGCACCGTAGGGGGATTTTCCGTAAAGCTTGGCAGATTCCAGCAGTTCCTCCGTGGTGATCCAGCCGGAGCGGTAGGCGATCTCTTCGGGGGCGGAGATCTTGACGCTCTGGCGCTTTTCTACCATGTGGATGAATTCCGCAGCTTCCAGCAGGCTTTCCATGGTACCGGTGTCCAGCCAGGCATAGCCCCGGCCCATCAGCTCCACATCCAGCTTACCCTGGCGCAAATACATATCGTTCAGCGTGGTGATCTCCAGTTCACCCCGGGGGGAGGGCTTGACCTCCTTCGCCAGGCTGGAAACGCCCTTGGGGTAGAAATACAGGCCGGTGATGGCGTAGTGGCTCTTGGGGTTCGCGGGTTTTTCCTCCACAGAGAGCACCTTGCCGTCTTCATCGAAATCCACAACGCCGAAGCGCTCCGGATCGGGGACATAGTAGCCAAAGATCGTGGCCCGGCCCGCCTCAGCATTTTTGGCCGCATCTTTCAGAACGCCGGAGAAACCGTTGCCATAGAAAATATTGTCGCCCAGAATCATGGCACATTCGTCATCGCCGATAAATTCCTCACCGATGAGGAAGGCCTGGGCCAGGCCGTCGGGAGAGGGCTGGACCGCGTAGCTTAAGTGGATGCCGAAGTGGCTGCCGTCTCCCAGAAGCTCCCGGAACCGGGGGGTATCGGTGGGGGTGGAGATGATCAGGATATCCCGGATCCCTGCCAGCATCAGGGTAGACAGGGGATAGTAGATCATGGGCTTATCATAAACCGGGAGCAGCTGCTTGGAGGTGACCTTGGTCAGCGGATACAGCCGGGTACCGGAGCCGCCGGCTAAGATGATGCCTTTCATAGGATCCTTCCTTTCTTTTGAAAAATCAGCCGGGGCATGGGGGCAATGTTTTATGAACATTGCTTCCGTGAAAACCACCCTTACGGGTGGTTTTCGCCGATACTGATATTCTGTTTCTCTTGCGCTGTAAACGCAAATTTCACTTATTTAAACAAACACTCCATTCACATCTCAAAGGAAAGCTGAATGGAGTGTTTCTCTTACTGTTTTATGCGCCTCGCCGGTTGGCACCGGGCTGAGGGGAATTACTTCTTTTCTTTCTTGGCAGCCTTAAAGTCCTCCACGATGCACTGCACAGCAATGACAGCACAGACCAGGAAGGCACCCAGAACAGCGCCCACAGCGGCATCCTTCACTGCGTCGTTGGAGTTGGCAACACTGGCGCTGATGGCTTCGTCGATAATGCCCACGTTGCTGTTGGGGTTGATCATGGCAACGTACTCAGGCAGAACCTTGCCGCAAGCATTGGCAATGCGCACCACCTGCTCCTGGTCTGCGCCGGTAACGGTGATCTGGAACAGCTCAGAACTGTTCACAACCGCGGCGGTGACCATTTTACCGACCTGTTCAGCAGAAAGCTCCAGACCGGCTTCGTCCGCCACAGCCTCCTGCAGCATACGGGTCTGCAGCAGGGCAATGCAGGTATTGACGGTGCTGCGGGAATCGCTGAGGCTGTACTGGGAAATGTTGCCGGCATTTTCACCGAAGCCAAAATCCCGGGTATTGGTATAGCCGGCGTAGAGGGTGGTTTTGGTGGTATAAGTAGGAGTATAAGTAGAATTGCTGTAGGCGAACATGGCACCGCCCAGAATTGCAGCGACCAGAAGAATGATCCAGGCCTTTTTCAGACAGGTTTTCAGGATCTTCAGCAGGTCGATCTCAATCTCGTCATTTTCTAACATAATAAAGCCTCGCTTTTTTCAAATTTACCGAAAATAGTATACCATAATTCTATTTCTGCGTATAACAACGATTGGTTGTTGATTATGAAAAAGCGTTATGGGAATGGGTAGTCCAACGGTGATCAGCAGCACTCCAGGAACAGGATGCCAGCGATAGGCTTATTTGCGGCCAGCAGAAGTTTTCTGGTGCTTTCCACAGCCTTCTTTCGGGATACGCCGCCGGTGATCACCAGAATGGCATCGCCGTCACGCTCCAGGGAGACAAGGGCCTCCGCTTCGCTGGTAAGACAGCCATAGGGAACCAGCGCAGTGGAGGAAAGGTGGGGCTGCAGCTGCTGGAGAACCTGTCGGCTGCTGTCGATGCCGCAGTCGCTGTACAGCAGCAAGGTGTCACGATGGCAGTGCAGCTTGACGGTTGCAGCCAGCAGCAGGTCATTGGCGGGGCTGTTTTCTGTCAGCCGCCCCTCCCATTTCATAAAGCAGCGGGTCAGCGGATCAGATGGGGATTTGCAACAGATCTGACCCAGCACAGGGAGACCATAGCGCTCAGCAATGGCCTCCGCAGAATAGATACGGCTTCCCAAAATTCCCTGGAGGGCATAGTACACTGCCAGCAGGCCACCGGCACCAATGCCGCCCAGAATAGCCCACTTCAGGAAGGTTTTCAGAATACTGGCCTGGGAGGGGACATCGGTCTTCAAAAAAGCTTCCAGCTCGTTTTGAACCTGGATCAGCTCCTGATTGTAGGCAATCATATCTGCATTGACGGATTGCTGCTGCTTTTTCAGATTCTCGTCCATATAAACGCCGCAGGTATCCTGCATCAAGGTCATGGTATGGGGTGTGACTGTTTCTTCCAGGTTTTGACAGATCTCCCCCAGGGTGCGCTGGAGGGCTTCCATGATCTGCTCCGCAGAGCGCCTGGCAGGATGCCAGACAGACAAAGACAGGGTGTTGCCATTGACCCGCTCCACAGTGACCAGATCCATCAGATAATTGGCATCCACGCCGATTTCTTCGGACAGGGCATCATAAACGCTGCGATCCTGGAGATAATTCCAGTAATACCATACCAGGGTGCTGGTTTTGTCCGTATCCTGGTATACATTTTCCGGTTTGATCTGGTATCCGGTGTCAATATAGTAGGTAGCCCGGGCCATGTAGACCTTACGGTGATCTGCCTTCATGAGAACTGCGTTGTCTATATACTCCTGTAGCGTGTTGATCTTATCCAGGACGGCAGTGACACGATCCTGCCGCAGAGCAAGCTCGTGGGCATAGGTTTCCTGATCGCTCCAGCGGTCGCTGGCGGTTTCCGCTGGCTGAGATGCCAGGAACGCCTGCAAGCTACCCAACAGCAGCGCGGCCACCAACATAGCTGCAAAGATCTGCTTCCATTGGTACAGTACCCGGAAAAATACAGACTTCAAGTCAATTTCAATATAATCTTCGTTTTCCATAAGCTACTCCAATCCTTGTTTTGGCGGGAGAACCAAAAGGGTTTCCGCTATTATACAACAACTTTTAGGTGTTGTAAATACAAAAGATAGGTGTTTTTCTTCACACCTTATTGTTGTTAACATATAGGCACAGGTATTTTGAGGTTTCGCAGGGGGGTGCCGGTATGCTGATCAATTTGAAGCAGCTGCGGAAAAAGCATGGGATATCCCAGAAGCAGCTGGCTGCTGAGGTGGGTGTCAGTCAGCAATCCATCAATAAATATGAAAATCATAATATCGAACCGGATATTGCCACGTTAAAGCGGATCGCGGACTATTTTCAAACCTCTGTGGATCATTTGATCGGCCATGAGATCCCCGATTTGGAGGCATCTGCAATAAAAGCACCGCTATCGGAGGAATTGGTGCTGCTCCAGCGCTACCGCAGTCTGACAGAACGGCAAAAGCAGAGCATTGATCTGATCATCAGCAATTATCTGGAAAAATGATCTTCCGGCGGGACTATGGGTTCCCGCCGGATTCCTTTTCTTTACAAAGAGGTGCATTTGTGTTATGATAATTCCAAATGCAGATAAGAAAGGATGATATCCTGTGGAATATTATGTTAACCCAAACGTCCGGGATACCCTGCGGATTTTTCCGGAGCAGGGGCGCTACGGTTATAAGCGTTACGATCTGAATGAGAATCCTGAGGGTCTGCCCAAGGAATTTGTAGACAGGGTGCTCTCAGAAATCACCCCGGAATTCCTGTCCATTTACCCGGAACCGGATGTGTTTCTGAACAAATACGCCAAGTTCATCGGCGCAAATTACGAAAATGTACTGACCACCAACGGCTCTGACATGGGCATCCGCTACCTGCTGGAAACCTTCGGTGAGCCAGGCAAGAAGGTGGTCACCGTGGCTCCCTCTTTTGAGATGTACCGGGTCAACTGCTCCCTGCTGGGCCTAAAGCATGAGGCGGTGCTCTACAAGGACGATCTGACCATCGACATTGGCGACATTGTGAAGGCTGTGGACGAAGATACCCGGATTGTTGTTCTTTTGAATCCCAACAACCCTATGGGCAACGTCTACACCGAGGAAGAGCTGGAGGCCGTTATCGCCCGGGCTAAGGAAGTGGGTGCCATCGTCATCGTGGACGAAGCCTACCACTACTTCTACGACAAAACCTTCCTTCCCTATGCCCTGAAGGAGGAGAATGTCATCATCCTGCGGACATTCTCCAAGGCTATGTCTCTTGCTGCTGTACGTCTGGGTGTTATCATCTCCAACCCGAAGCTGATCCATTATGTGAAGAATCTGCGCGTGACCTTCGAGGCCAACTCCATCGCCCTGCTCTTTGCCGAGCGTCTGCTGGATCATCCCGAGACCATCGACCATCTGATCCGCACCGAGCGGGAGGGCCGGGCCTACACGCTGGAAACTCTGAAAAACAAGGGCTACTGGGTCAAGGACTGCCTGGGCAACTTCATCTTCGTGGAGACGAAGAAGGATCCTTACGAAGTGGCACGGCGGCTGAAAGAAGAAAAGAAGGTTCTGGTGCACACCTTCGGACATCCGTTGCTGAAAAATTATCTGCGGATCTCCATTGGCTCCAAAGCCGCCATGGACATCTTCCTGGAAGCCTTCCTGGAAGTGGACGGGGAGTAAGCCATGAAAAAGGAAATGCGGCAGGAGCTGCTTGCCTATCTGGCGGAAACCTACCCCAACGCCACCGGCGTATTGATGGATCCCAAAGAGCTGGTGTTTGAGGAAGTGGTAAAGCAGAACTGCTATTACTGCGGCCGTTACGGCCAGAACTGGCGGTGCCCGCCCAATCTTCCAAAGGTGGATTATCCCAAAATGATGGAAGAATTTGACTGCGGCCTGTTTGTCTACATTCCCTATTCCTACAACAGCCGGGAGGCCTTCGATGCAGCCCGGACGGAGTCCAGTGTCCAGCTTCATAAGCTGCTGCTGAATCTGGAAAAGTGGATGTATCAGCACAATGCACCCACAGCTACCTCCTTCATCGGCGGCTCCTGCAAGCTCTGCAAGGGCGGCTGCGGTAAGGATCGGTGCAACAATCCCTACCTGTCCCGGTCTCCCCTGGAGGCCATCGGCGTGAACATCATCAAAAGCGCCAAAAAATACGGCATCGATGTCCGTTTCCCCACGGATAAGCAGATGATCCGCTTAGGCCTGCTTCTGTGGCAGGAGGAATGATTACAACAAATGTATATCGTAGGGGCCGATGCCCACATCGGCCCTTTGCACAATGTTACGAATTTGCCGAAAGCTGGTAAATAAGGAAACCGTTTACCGCAGGGCCGATGTGGGCATCGGCCCCTACGAAAGGGTTCCATCATCTCAGGAGGAAATTCCCATGAAATACATTTTTCTGGTAGCCGGCAAGGGTTCCCGGCTCCATCCTTTGACCCTGTCCCACCCCAAGTCCATGTTCAAGCTGGACGAGAATACCACCTTACTGCAGCGGATGGTACGGCTGCTGCAAAAGAACGATCCCGAGGCAGATGTGGTGGTGGTCACCGGACATATGCACAAGAGCATTGAAGAGGATCTGAAAAACGATAACGTCACCTTTATCAATAATCCCTTCTACGCCGTTACCAATTCCATCGCCTCCCTCTGGTTTGCACGGGAGCATCTGGATGCCGACGACATCGTGGTCATCGACGGTGATATCGTCATGTCCGAGCAGCTGATCAAAGAAGTGGTTTGCACCAAGGTTGACCGGCCCATCGTTCTGCTGGACAGCTCCATCAAGACTGACGGCGATTACAACGTACAGGTCTCCGGCGAACGGGTTCTGGTGATGAGCAAGGAGCTGGATGCCTACCACGGCGAATACGCAGGTCTGACCAAGCTGGATCGGGAAAGCGCCCGGCAGATGCTGGAAGAAATGGACGATATGATCGACTCCGGCTACTATGACCAGTGGTACGAAAATGCCCTGGTGCAGCTGATCTTCAAGCACGATTTCCAGCTGTATTATAAGGACATCTGTGACTATGAGTGGACGGAAGTGGATTGCGTCAGCGACCTGATCAAGGCAAAATCCATCCATATGAAGGAAGCATAAGGAAAGCACCGCCTGTTGGCGGTGCTTTTTACTATCGAAATAGTATACCTTTTTGTAATTGAAAGTGCGGCAGTGTTCCTTTCTTGTCCCCGCCAAGAAAGGAACCAAAGAAGGCGGCATAGGGGAGGCGCTACGAAAAAGCGCCCTCCCCTATGTACCCCTCCCGCCGCATCGCCATCCGACACCGGAAAATGTTCCGATTTTCCGGCGTCTAGCGTGAAAAAACTT
>JAGBAI010000171.1 GCA_017939025.1 Oscillospiraceae bacterium | reverse complement strand
GGCAGCATTGTTCTTGTGCAGCAGACCCTTGTTGACAGCCTGGTCAACAGCCTTGATGGCAGCCTTGTAAGCAGCCTCGGCAGTAGCCTTGTCGCCGGACACCAGAGCGGCGTCGAACTTCTTCAGGTCGGTCTTCAGGGCAGACTTGTTAGCCTTGTTCTTCTCATAAGCGATCTTGGAAGAGATGACATCCTTCTTAGAGGACTTAATGTTGGGCATGTGGGCACCTCCTTCTTCTAATATTCCATACAGACACACATTATAGCGCCTTTGTCAAACAAAATCAACCCCCTTTTTAAAAAATTTTAGTTAGGAGTTGGAAGTGAGGAGTTAGGAGTTAAGCGAAGTGAAAACTCCTGTCTTGCATCTTCTCCTCCGACCTTAACGGGAGGATAGCTCCTAACTCCTAACTTCAAAAAACTCCACATGCCACTCTCAACAGGCTTTGTCAAGCCCTAAATTTTGCACAATATTTTCCTCATGGGCAAAATCCACACCAACGAAAAAGTGGCAAAATCGTCGAAGACTGTCGCAAAGAATTATGTGAACCAAAAATGAATATCCACAATTCACATCCCCTGTGGAAAACTCTTGTGGATAATTCTGTGGAGAGTGTGGAAAACTCTGAGTTATCAACAGGTATTCCGGTCTTTTCCAAATTCCTCACAACCTGTGGAAACCCCTGTATACATCCGTGCATACTATGGGGGGTGTTATGAGAAAACCCGTGTTACGTTACCGCCGCCACCTTGACTGCCACCCGGGAAATAAAGAGAAAAAGTTTACAAAATGTAAAATTTCTGTGTCAAATTTTGTCACGATTTGAAACCACTCAGAAATTTTTTGTGAAAAACCGCCAAAGTTTTTTCCGCGTATCATTTTTCCACAACCGGGAAATACTGTTTGCAGCAGTTTTCCACAATCATACACATGTAGGAGGAACTCCATGCAGGGAAAAGTAGAGATCTGCGGTGTCAACACATCCCGCCTTACCGTACTGTCCCAGGCGGAAATGGACCGGCTGCTGCGCCGGGCAAAGGAAGGCGACCATGCTGCCCGGGAAAAGCTCATCGAGGGAAATCTGCGGCTGGTGCTTTCCGTGATCCAGCGCTTTGACAAACGGGGAGAGAACCCTGATGATTTGTTTCAGGTGGGCTGCATCGGCCTGATCAAAGCCATTTCCAACTTCGATCCGGACAAGCAGGTGCGTTTTTCCACCTATGGCGTGCCCATGATCGCCGGAGAAGTCCGGCGCTACCTGCGGGACAACAGCGCCATCCGGGTCTCCCGGTCCATCCGGGATGTGGCTTACCGGTGCTTACAATGCAAGGAGGCCCTGACCTCCGCACTAGGCCGGGAGCCGACCCTGGAGGAGCTGGCTAAGGAGCTGGCCCTGCCCCTGGAAGAGGTCAGTCAGGCCCTGGACGCGGTCTGCGCCCCGGTAAGCCTGTATGACCCGGTATACTCCGACGGCGGCGACCCGCTGACAGTAATGGATCAGGTTCGGGACACAAAAAACACAGAAGATGCCTGGATGGAGCATATCACCCTGCGCAATGCCTTCGTCCAGCTGGGCAGCCGGGAAAAACAGATCCTCTCCCTGCGCTTTTACGACGGCAAAACCCAGATGGAGGTAGCCAGCACCCTGGGCATCTCCCAGGCTCAGGTTTCCCGGCTGGAAAAGGGCGCCATTTCCGCCATGCGAAAGTCGGTCAGCGTCTCGTAAATTGCCGTTTGTGCGGCCAGTGGCCGCTGACAATACGACTCGCTAAGAGCCGCCTTCGGCGGTTGCTCGCATGCACGCGCCTGCCGGCGCAGTGGCGTGACTCTGCGCCCGCAGGCGCGTTTCGGAGCGCAACCGTCCGAAGGACGGCTCTTAGCGCGGAGATCGGCTGATTTGTCATCCGGGACTCCTGGGTGGTCGGCCCGGTTCGATGATGCCATTTGTACACGTGATCGAACCGGGCGGTACCCAATGGTCTTGGTTGATTGCCAGGCTGTAGTCACGCTATTGGGTGCGGGCCCTGCCCGTCAAACTGCAATTTCCCGTTCTGTTTTCCCTCCACCGAGCATATCCTTTTCCAAAACAGATTGGGGAGGGCTGTATATGTCCATGAAGTTTACGGAGCTGCAATGCAAAGAGGTCATCTGCATCAGCAATGGGCAGCGGCTGGGATTTGTGTCAGATGTGCAGGTGGAGATCCCGGAGGGTACCGTCCGGGCCATTGTCGTGCCTTGCCCCTGCAAGGGGTTTGGCCTGGTGGGAAAACGGGAGGATTATATCATTCCCTGGAGCTGCATCCAGCGCATCGGCCCGGACATCGTTCTGGTGGATACGGAACCGGGCAAATGCCGCTGCCCACGTCCGCGAAGCGGACCCTGAGTTGACAGTTGGCAGTTATGGCGTTCCTTCGGGATTATGGAAATAACCGCCGGAGGCGATGCCGCAACCGCCAACTGTCAGCTGTAAATTGTCAACTTTTTTCAAAAAACCTCTTGCTTTTTGCGCGCATATGGAATATAATGTTTCGGCATGGGCTTTAGCCGCCCGTGACAATATTTAAAACTCACACCCGGAGACCCGGGCGCCCAGTGCCGTAAGGCGGCGCAGCGGGGATGATCGGGGTGGAGGACAAAACAAAAGGAGATTTTTAAAATGGCTGTCGTATCTATGAAGCAACTGCTGGAAGCCGGTGTCCACTTCGGTCACCAGACCCGTCGCTGGAACCCCAAAATGGCTCCCTACATCTACACCGAGCGTAACGGTATCTACATCATCGACCTGCAGAAGACCGTTAAGAAGCTGGAAGAAGCTTACAACTTCGTCCGTGAGTGCTCCGCCAACGGTGGCTACGTTCTGTTCGTCGGCACCAAGAAGCAGGCTCAGGACGCTATCAAGGAAGAAGCTGCCCGCTGCGGCGGTTACTACGTCAACGCCCGCTGGCTGGGCGGTATGCTGACCAACTTCCGCACCATGCGTACCCGTATCGACCGTCTGGCTCAGCTGCGCAAGATGGAAGAGGACGGCACCTTCGCTATGCTGCCCAAGAAGGAAGTCATCAAGCACCAGGGCGAAATCGCCAAGCTGGAGAAGTACCTGGGCGGTGTCAAGGAAATGAAGAAGCTGCCCGCCTGCCTGTTCATTGTTGACCCCCGCAAGGAGCGCAACGCCATCGCTGAGGCCCGCAAGCTGAACATCCCCATCGTGGCTATCGTTGATACCAACTGTGATCCCGATGAGATCGATTACGTCATCCCCGGCAACGACGATGCTATCCGCGCCATCCGTCTGATCGCTTCCGCCATGGCCAATGCCGCCATCGAGGGCCGTCAGGGCGAGGACAACACCGAGGCTGCTGCTGAGTAATTTTTGAAAATCATCATCGCGGCCCCCGGGCCGCGATGATATCCAAAAGACATTACAGGAGGATATGTAAAATGGCTTTTACCGCACAGGACGTTAAGAAGCTCCGTGAAATGACCAACGTCGGCATGATGGACTGCAAGAAGGCCCTGCAGGCTACCGACGGCGATATGGACAAGGCAGTCGACTGGCTGCGTGAGAAGGGCCTGGCCAAGGCCGCCAAGAAGGCTGACCGCATCGCCGCTGAGGGCGTTGCTTACGCTACCGT
>JAGBAI010000170.1 GCA_017939025.1 Oscillospiraceae bacterium | reverse complement strand
CCGGCTCTTCCTTGCTGCAATGGCACACACCAAGGAAGAGTCCAGACCGCCACTAAGGAGGAAACCGACCTTTGCGTCGGCCACAAGGCGTTTTTCCACACCTGCAATCAGCTTTTCACGAATGTTATCGCACACCGTTTCCAGATCATGGCTGTGATATTCTGCCACTGCCGTAATGTCGCAGTAGCAGGTAAACTTGCCGTCACAGTAGTAATGTCCCGGTGGGAACGGCAGGATCTTTTCTGTCAGGTGGACCAGGTTCTTCGGCTCGCTGGCAAAGATGATGGTTCCGTTGTCATCATAGCCATAATACAGAGGCCGGATACCGATGGGATCACGGGCGGCGACAAACTGATCTTTTTTCGCGTCATAGAGAATGCAGGCAAATTCCGCATCCAACATGGCGAACATGTCTACGCCGTACTTTTCGTATAGCGGCAGCAGCACCTCACAGTCGGAGTCGCTGGCGAAGCTATATTCTGTTGACAATTCCTCGCGGAATTTCTCAAAGCCATATATTTCACCGTTGCAGACCACAGCACTGCCGTTTAGGATAAAGGGCTGCATTCCCTCCGGGTGAAGTCCCATGATGGAAAGCCGGTGAAAGCCTAAAAGGCCCTGCCCCACATGCAGAATGCGGGAATCATCAGGGCCTCTTGAAATTGTCTTTGCAAACGCCGCCTGAAAAGCGGCCATATCCATAGGTTTCCCGCAATAGCCAATGATAGAACACATATTATGTTTCCCTCCTAAAACCAACCTGTGGGAGAACCGCAAAGCGGTTCTCCCGTAGGCTATTATTTATTCAACGTCCTGCAGAGCATCATAGCCTTCTTCACCGGTACGGACCTTAACGACGTTCTCCACATCGTAGACGAAGATCTTGCCGTCGCCGATATGGCCGGTGTAAAGAACCTTCTTGGCGGTTTCGATGACCGCACGGACAGGTACCTTGCTGACCACAATATCCACCTGCACCTTGGGCAGCAGGCTGGCTTCCACCTGTACGCCGCGATAGTATTCCGGCTTGCCCTTCTGGATGCCGCAGCCCAGCACATGGGAGACGGTCATGCCGGTAATGCCTATGCCGATCATGGCATTCTTCAGATTTTCCAGACGAGACTCCTTGCAGATAATCTCAATCTTGGTAAACTTGGGTCCGGTACCTTCCTCGAATGTGGGCATCTTTCTTACAGGAACTGCTTCTGCAATGGGAACATCACCAGCTACTACGACGGGAGCATCGTCAGAGATGGTATCGGGCAGCATTGCGAAACCTGCATAAGCAGTCAACAGACCGTGCTCGGTCACATCCAGACCAGCGATCTCATCCTCTGCATCCACTCTCAGACCGATGGTCTTCTTGAGAATGAGGAATACAATGGTGATAACCACCGCCACATAGGCTGCCACACTGACGACACCCAAAGCCTGCGTGCCCAGCAGGTGCCAGCCACCGCCGTAGAACAGACCCTTTTCCGTGGAAACACCGGTAGCGAACAGACCTACCATGATGGTGCCCAGACTGCCGCAAACACCGTGGACAGAAACAGCTCCCACAGGATCGTCGATCTTGACAACCTTATCAAAGAACTCAACGGAAAGAACAATCACAATACCGAACACGATGCCCATGATGGCAGCACCCAGAGGGGAAACGGCATCACATCCTGCGGTTATTCCAACCAGTCCGGCCAGTGCTGCATTATAGGTCATGGAAACATCCGGCTTGCCATAACGGATCCAAGTGAAGATCAGGGTCACACAGCAAGCAACGGCAGCAGCCAGGTTGGTGTTGAAGAAGATCAGACCTGCACTGGTAACAGCTTCGTTGGAATCCATCGCAACGGTAGAGGCACCGTTGAAGCCGAACCAGCAGAACCACAAAATGAATACACCCAGAGCGGCGAAGGTGATGTTGTGTCCGAGAATTGCCCGGGGCTTGCCATCCTTGTCGTACTTACCGATCCGGGGGCCCAGCATCCAGGCACCGATGCAGGCACATATACCTCCAACCATATGGACTGCGGTGGAGCCGGCGAAATCATGGAAACCCAGCTGACTCAGCCAGCCACCGCCCCAAATCCAGTGACCGGAAATGGGATAAATAAACAGGGAAATGGCTGCGGAGTAGATGCAGTAGGCACTGAACTTGGTGCGCTCTGCCATGGAACCGGATACAATGGTAGCAGAGGTGGCACAGAATACGGTCTGGAAAATGGCGAATGCCCATAGGGGAACGCCGCTGGGAAGGGCGTGGCTGTAATCCTTCATAATGCCGGGATCCAGCCAGCCAATGATGGAACTGCCTGCACCGAACATGATGCCAAAGCCAAACAGCCAGAAGCAGGGTGTGCCAATACAGAAGTCCATCAGGTTTTTCATCAAAATGTTGCCGGTATTTTTTGCTCGGGTGAAGCCGGCCTCACACAGGGAAAAACCAGCCTGCATGAAGAAAACCAACGCAGCACCCAGCAGTACCCAAATGGTGTTTACGGAACTTAATGTCATAATACTTATCTCCTTGTTCTCAATTCCAATCATTGCTGCCATCCAGGAGGAGTGGTCAGCTCCTCCCATGGCCCGCCCGGGGCGGGAAATGGCAAACAATGAAAGGGGCTAATTTACGGTCAATGTTTAGTCCCAAGCGGTTGTGTTCAGTGCGTATTCGCAGGTCCAGCCTTCCTCTTGGGAATATAATGCCTTTTCGTACAGCGGGTCCATCTTTACAGGAGCAAGCCGCGTTTCATAGCGGCTTCTTCCCAGACAGAATTCTACTGCCTGCATTATTTTTTTTGTTGCATAACCTGACTCCTTACATGGTGCCGCTCCCATCATGAAGAATATTAGGATTATTCCAGCTCGTTTTCCTTAACAAACTCACGAATAACACTGTAAATATCTTCTTCACATTCGCACCAAATCGTATTCCAATCGACATCATGCGCAGTATGCGGCCGGTGCTGTATTTTTGCTGCCAGAATTAAGGAGCAAAACAGTGACTTTGCGGACATTTCCCACGGATTTCCATTCTCGTCCTTACCAAACACACGAACATCAGCATCAACAGTCTGAACGAGCTTTGAAAAGCGCTCAACATCACTGCCGGTAGTTAATTCAATCGGTACTCTCATAACACGCCTCCAATTATTATCGCACACCAAACAGCAGCTCGCCGTAGGTTGGGAACGGCCAGTACTTTTCGGCAGTTAGTGTTTCTGCTTCATCTGCCACAACACGAAGCTGTGCCATTTTGGGTAAAATCGTATCCCGGATAAACACAGACTCTTCCTGCACATCGGATGCGTTTCTCAGCTCCAACACAGCAGTTTCCAGATTCTCTGTCTGCGCCGCGATCTGATCTGTCAGAGCAGACAGTTTTGTGATCAATCCGGTTTCATAGCCGCAAACAACACCAGGGACTGCAGCTTTCTTGGCCGCAACACCGCCAGCCAGCTCAGCTGTGTAGCTCTGCACAGCAGGAAGAATCTGCTTTTTCGCCATATCCACCATCGTATTTGCCTCTATAGCGACCGTCTTGCAGTAGTTTTCCAGCTGGATCTCACAACGGGATTGCAGTTCCTTCACACTGAATATACCATGCTCAGTGAGCATTTTCACATTCTTTTCGTCCAGGCTATGGGGAATACAATCGGGCGTGGTGCGGTAGTTGCACAGACCGCGCTTTTCAGTCGCTTCTTTGATCCAGGCATCGTCATAACCGTTTCCGTTGAAGATAATACGCTTGTGGTCCTTAATGGTTTTGCGGATCATCTCGTGGAGCTTCGTCTCAAAATCTTCTGCTCCCTCCAAACGGTCTGCGTAGATCTTCAAAGACTCTGCCACCGCTGCATTGAGCATAATGTTGGCACAGGCAATGGAGTTGGAAGAACCCAGCATACGGAACTCAAATTTATTGCCGGTGAACGCAAAGGGCGAGGTGCGGTTACGGTCAGTGGTGTCCTTGGGGAATCTGGGCAGAACATCAACGCCCAGCTTCATATTGGTTTTCTTGGTGCCCTCATAGGGCTGATCCTTTTCGATGGCATCCAGAATGGCGGCCAACTCATCGCCCAGGAAGATGGAAACCACAGCAGGAGGTGCCTCGTTTGCACCCAACCGATGATCGTTTCCGGCAGTTGCCACAGAAATCCGCAGCAAATCCTGATAATCGTCCACCGCTTTGATGACCGCACACAGGAACAGCAGGAACTGGGCATTTTCATAAGGCGTTTCACCGGGGGATAGCAGATTCACACCGGTATCCGTCGCCATAGACCAGTTGTTGTGCTTACCGGAGCCGTTGACACCGGCAAAGGGCTTCTCGTGTAACAGACACACAAGGCCGTGCTTGGCAGCGACCTTCTGCATGATCTCCATGGTCAGCTGGTTGTGGTCGGTAGCAATATTGGTAGTGGTATAAATGGGAGCCAGTTCATGCTGTGCCGGAGCTACCTCGTTATGCTCCGTCTTTGCCAGGATACCCAGCTTCCACAGCTCCTCGTTCAGATCCTCCATGAATGCCGCCACTTTGGGCTTGATAACACCAAAGTAGTGGTCATCCATTTCCTGTCCCTTGGGCGGCTTGGCACCAAACAGGGTCCTGCCGGTATAGATCAGATCCTTTCTCTGGTCATACAATTCCTTGGGAATCAGGAAGTACTCCTGTTCCGGACCAACAGAGGTACGGACACACTTCACATCTGTATTTCCGAACAGCTTTAGGATCCGCATTGCCTGCCGGTTTAATGCTTCCATAGAGCGCAACAGAGGCGTTTTCTTATCCAGTGCTTCTCCGCCGTAGGAGCAGAAGGCTGTGGGAATACACAGTGTCTTGCCCTTGATAAAAGCATAGGATGTGGGATCCCATGCCGTATAGCCTCTGGCTTCAAAGGTAGCGCGGAGTCCGCCGGAAGGGAAGGAAGACGCATCTGGCTCACCCTTGATCAGCTCCTTGCCGGAAAAATCCATAATCACGCCGCCATCCGGAGCCGGGGTAATAAAGCTGTCGTGCTTTTCAGCGGTAATGCCGGTAAGGGGCTGGAACCAGTGCGTAAAATGGGTAGCACCGTTCGCAATTGCCCAATCCTTCATGGCCGCTGCGACTGCGTCGGCAACACTGGGATCCAGCTTTGTGCCTCGCTGAATCGTTTTATGCAAAGACCGGTAGACATTCGAGCCCAGCTTTGCTTTCATAACACGCTCGTCGAATACCAGACAGCCAAAGTAATCAGATACATTTTTCATAGTGAACACTCCTTTTTAGATACGATGTGCGGAAAAAACAAAAAAGCAATGGCGTCTATGGGCCGAAAGCCCAAAGACGCCATTGCCTTTGCACGTTCGCATTGTACACCTCCGAAAGGCATTTGTCAACACCCTGCATAAAAAAAGTTTTTTGCATTTGGGCATATTGACAAATGCCTTCCGACGGAATATAATACACACGATGAGCAAAGGCGTTCATCAGAGGCTTTTTATGCCCTGTGAATGCCTTTGCTCCTTTTTTATTACTTCAAATCTGAGAGGATGAGGAAAATGAAACCAGAAGGTCAAGTGCGCATTCCCTCTGGGTGTGCTATTGCTGCCGTTATATCAAAAGACGGGAACCGAATGTCTGGTCGTAAAATTATTGACGCAATGAAGCCGATGCATGACCGTTCCAACGGTCTGGGTGGCGGATTCGCCGCTTACGGCATCTATCCGGAGCACAAAGATTTTTACGCGCTGCACATGTTCTATGATGAGCGTGCTACCCGGAAAAACTGCGAGGTTTTTTTGAAAGAACGCTTTGAGATCGTGAAGTCTGAGATCATACCTACCCGCAAGATCCCGGCCATCACAGACGAGCCGATCATCTGGCGTTATTTTGTAGCACCTCTGCGCAGCCAGCTTTCCGCCTACCAGCTGGATGAAAAAGAATTCGTTGCCAGAACGGTGATGAAGATCAACACAGAAATGCCCGGTGCTTATGTTTTTT
>JAGBAI010000022.1 GCA_017939025.1 Oscillospiraceae bacterium | reverse complement strand
TGTTTTGGTATGAGAAACTTCAATAATTTCAGAAAGAGAATCCTCTTCTGTAATACATAAAAATCGTGCCGGAGCTGCCGCTCCGACACGATCCTTAGATGTTTCATTTTGGCTCTACCCCAACTATTGACATAGAACCTGAAAATTCCAGTTCATCGGGCAGGCAAAACCTTCCCCCTAGGGGGAAGGTGCCCCGAAGGGGCGGATGAGGGGCTAAGCGCTCCAATATACGAAATGCTGTAATTACGCCGGGAAAGCCCCCTCATCCGTCTTCAAAATTGTCCTTCGGAACAATTTTGAATCCACCTTCCCCTAAAGGGGAAGGTTTTAGGCACCGTAAGCGCCAGTGCTACAAACTGGAATCTGTACACAAAACCGCCCGGTTTGCACCGGGCGGTAATTCTTTACCCTCTGTAGGGCTGTACATATCGTTCGTGGGACAAGCTCTGCGGTCGGGCGTGGGCGCTGGAAACCAGCCCCAGCATACCGAAAATGGTAACGACAGAGGAGGGGCCATAACTGATAAAGGGCAGGGTCAGACCGATAACGGGCATAACACCGATGCACATACCGATATTGATCATCACCTGGAACATCAGTGCCGAGCCTGCACCGAAGCAGACCACCCGGCGCATGTAATCCTGGCATTTGATGCCCACATAGAAACACCGGGCAATAATGGCGATCTCCAGACACATGATCAGCACGCAGCCGAAGAACCCCAGCTCCTCACCTATGGAGGAGAAGATGTAGTCCGTATGCTGGGCAAACAGGTTGCCACCCTGGGTACGGTTACCGTTGAACAGGCCCTGGCCTGTCAGACCGCCGCCGGTCAGGGACTGGAGGTTGATCTTGGAGTGGTAACGTTCGTTGATACCCTGAGGATCGATGGTGGGATCGAACAGGATCATGATACGGTTTCGCTGGTGGTCACCAAGGAACTGCCACAGGATCGGTGCCGCCGCAGCAATGCTGCCGCCGGCCAGGGCAAACCACCAAAGGCTGACACCGCCGGCAAAGGTCATGCCTACAAAAATAAACACGAAAATCAGAGAAACGCCCAGGTCTTTGGACAGCACCATGTTCAGTCCGACCAGCAGGCCCAGATGGAACACCATGTGAAACACGGAGACCGGGTGGGATATGGTATTCTGGTGGGACGCCATGACCGAAGCCATGATGCCGATGTAGGTGATCTTACAGATCTCCGCAGGCTGGATGTTGATTGGGATCAGAGGGAAGTCCAGCCAGCTTCGGTTACCGGTGTTGTTATCGGTGCCGAAAGGGATCAGAAGCAGCAGCAAGAAACAGTTGAAGGCCACCAGCCAGTTCCGGTGCTCCGACAAAATATCCAGATCCATGGAGGAGATCATAATATAGATCACCACACCCATGCCGATAGCCAGCATCTGGAACGCAATATAGCGGATATTGCTGCCAAACTTTTCCGCAGAGGTGGCACTGGCAATACACACCAGTCCAAAGCCTGCAACCACCAGGCACAGAATCAGCAGGAACATATCGCCCTTTTTCGAAAAATCCTTCAATTCTTCCAGATAATGACGCAAACTCCCGCCTCCTTTCACATTCTTCCGAAGATTATACCATTGTTTCGGGAAAAAGTAAATAGACGAAATGTAAACGGAACGTAAATACAGGCAGCGCACTGCGAAAGGTTTTGCCAGATTGCAATTTAGCGGTCAGCCCTCGCCCCCGCATTTATGAGGGGGTGGTGCTCCGCGCAGTGAATCCATAATAGCAATGATTGCACCACAGGCATTTCCTCACTTCGTTCGGTCACCGGTGGCAATCATACCATAATTTATGGACGAGCGAAGCGAGGCCGGGGGG
>JAGBAI010000169.1 GCA_017939025.1 Oscillospiraceae bacterium | reverse complement strand
CACCCCGATGTTTTATTTTACTCGGATACCGCCCTGGGGGCGGATGTTCAGCACATGGCACTTATCCGCACCCAAGACCGCTTCTATGCCGGATATAAAAGCATCCAACATATCAAACGGAACAAACGCTTGTACGGTGCCGGCAAAGCCGCCGCCATGAACACGATACGCTCCTCTGCCCTGGAGCAGAACATCGCACAATGCCAGTGCAACAGCCACTTCCTGATGTTCAACTGCGCCCGTGGGGGAAATATTTTGCAAGTACATCCAAGAACTTCTGCCGGATTCCTTTACAAGCTGCAAAAACGCATCCATGTTTCCGGATTTCAGTGCTTCAACCTGTTCCAACACACGGTTATTTTCCTGATAGATATGGATTGCACGGAGAATTGCCCTGTCAGGGACCTTGCCGCGAAGCTCTGGCAGCGCAGAAAAGAACGTATCCGCTGGGATTTGCCGCAGCACTTCCTTCCCGAAAAAAGCAGCGACTTCTCGCATTTCTGTGGGAATGGCGGCATATTCATCGGTCAAGTCTGCATGATCTGCGCCACTGTCGATAATACACAGGGCATAGCCTGCTTTTGCCAGGTCAAAGTCAATTTTGTCAATGACCGGTTCCTGGGGATTTTCAAAGTCAATATAGACCAGACCGCCAACAGAGGATGCCATCTGATCCATCAGACCGCAGGGCTTACCAAAGTACACATTTTCTGCGTACTGACCAATCTGTGCGATTTCCACTGCAGACAGCTTCTTATCGAAGAACAGCTCATTCAGGATGGTTCCGAACAGGACCTCAAAAGCTGCAGAGGAACTGAGACCACTGCCGGGAAGGACGGTGGAGTTGACTACCGCATCAAAGCCCTGAAGCTTCGCACCTCTCTGGGCAAAGCTGTAAGCGACGCCGCGAATCAGTGCGGCCGTGCTGTTTTTTTCTTCCTCCCGAACCGAAAGATCATCCAGTTCTACTTTAATGGTAGGATATCCCTGGGATTGAATCCAGATATTATTGGTACCGTTCAGCCAGACATCTGCAACTGCTTCCAGATTCACCGCGGCTGCGAGAACGCAGCCACATTGGTGATCGGTATGATTTCCGCTAATCTCCGTTCTTCCGGGAGCGGAGAATACATAGTGTTTTTCCATGGTTCTTCTCAAAACTTGAAAGTTGATAACTTTTACTTATGCCTTACGGGAAGCCAGAACCTGCTTATTGGCCTTTTCGACATTCAGCTTGGTAAGCAGGAAAGTGACCAGTGCGCAGAAGATCGCAGGCAGCCACAGGTACATGACATTCAGCATGGTAATAACGGAGTCAGGCTGAACAGCCGCACCACCCTGAATAAAGCCGCTTGCAGCCAGCAGCCAGCCGGAGATTGCGGTACCCAAGCCACCACCGAGCTTAACACCCAGAGAGGTGCAGGAGTACATGGTGCCATCGATACGCTTACCGGTAGTCAGATAAGTATAGTCAGAGGCAGAAGCGATAACCGCATTCAGGTCGCCCTGTAGAGGGCACATACCCAGAGAAGCGACAGCGGTGAAGACCAGCATCATGGGGACACTGCCCATGAAGGCAGCCACAATCACCAGGACTCTTGCAATGGTAGCAAGAGCGTAGCCTCTGTAGTTGATTTTGTACATACCGCCCAACTTTGCCACAACGGTGGGCACCAGCAGCAGGCCGATAATCATGGGGATATTCAGCGCGGTAGCGAACTTACCCATCAGGTTAGTATCGCCCAGGACATAGGTCATGTAGTAAGTTCCAACACCGGTGAAAGCGGAGTACAGCTGAGTCAGCAGATAAACACCCAAAATCAGCAGGTAGTACTTGTTCTTAATCAGCAGGCTGGCTGCTTCACGCAGGGAATACTTTTCAGCGGGAGCGTCAGTCTCTTTCTTGGTTTCATTTTCCTCTTCGGGCAGCTCTTTCAGGGACAGAACGGAGATGGTGTTGGAAATAATACCGATGATAACAT
>JAGBAI010000021.1 GCA_017939025.1 Oscillospiraceae bacterium | reverse complement strand
GGCTTGAAGCCGGCTGCTTCCAGCTCGGTCTTGAACATTTCTTCAGCTTCCTTCCAGTTCTGGGTGCCCAGCCAGGGCAGGGAAACACCGATGGTAGCACCGGCTTCGATGCCAGCAGCTTCAACGGGTGCGGCAGCCTCTTCGCCGGCAGCCTCAGCGGGCTTTTCAGCGGGAGCAGCAGCCTCGGTACGGCCGCCGCCGCAGGCGGTCAGGGACAGAACCATGACCAGGGCCAGGAGCAATGCGAACAGTTTTTTCATTGTTTTTTCCTCCTACTTGGTATGAATTGGGGGTTTTATTAAGGCCCGGCTGAGTTACAATTTTTTCTCAGCAGGGGAACCTTCTTTGTTTTCTGCCTTGCTCAGATTGAACAGGCGCTTGGTGATGGAGACATGACCGGGACGCTTGTTGTACACGTCGAAGGCAACAGCTGCCAGCAGAACCAGGCCCTTGATGACCTGGGTCTTGTCAGCACCGACACCCAGCAGCATCAGGCCGGAGTTCAGTACTGCCATGATCATACCGCCGACCATGGTGGCCATAACGGTACCCACGCCGCCGGACACGGCTGCACCGCCGATGAAGACGGCTGCAATGGCGTCAGTCTCCCAGCCGGTACCGTCAGAGGGACCTGCTGCGGTGGAACGGCCCACGAACAGGATGCCTGCCACGGCAGCCAGCACGGACATGTTCAGCATGGTCAGGAAGTAGGTCTTTTCCACATTGACACCGGACAGAGCGGCAGCGTTCTTATTGCCGCCCACAGCGTAGATATGGCGGCCGAAGGTGGTCTTCTCTGTAACGATGTGGTAGATAATGACCAGAATCACCAGGATCAGGCCGGGAACAGGGAAGGAGGTACCGGGACGGCCGGTGCCGAACAGCCAGGTCAGATAGCCGATGGTTACAGAAATCAGTGCGATGCGAACCAGAGTAGGCCACAGCGCTTCCTTGCTGCCGCGCAGCGCATTGGTACGCTTATACTGGCGAAGCTGGGAGTAAACAAAGAACACGATGGCAAAAATACCCAACAGGAGCGTGGAATTGTTCATGCCTGTAAAGGCAGGGCCCCACTCAGGCAGATGACCGGCACCGAACCACTTCAGCTCGGAGGGAGCGGGAACGGAGATGGAGTGGGAGATCCAGATAACAGCGCCGCGGAAGATCATCTGGCTGCCCAGGGTGGTGATAAAGCCGGGAATACCCATTTGGGCCACCCAGAAGCCGTTCCATGCGCCAACCAGGACACCGATGCCTAGGGCCAGCAGCACAGCTGCCCACCAGGGGAGGTTCCAGGTCTGGAAGGCGATTGCCATAACCATTCCACAGAAGCCCGCGACAGAGCCCACAGACAGGTCGATATGACCGACGACGATAACCATCAGCATACCGATGGCCAGGATCAGCACGTAGGCATTACCGGACAGCAGGTTCTGGAAATTGGAGGGGGTGATCATTTTGCCGTCAGAGGCAATGTTGAAGAAAATGACCAGTGCGATCAAAGCGATGATCATCGTATACTTGTGCAGGCCTTCTCCCAGCACTTTTTTAATCTGTTTCATAAGAAGATTCCATCCTTTCCTTCATTATGATTTTACATCAGATGTGGTTGTCATAAGCCGCATCAGCTTTTCCTGATCCGCATCGCGGCTTGCGATCTCACCGGTGATAGCGCCTTCGCAGATTGTGTAGATACGGTCCGACATACCCAGCAGCTCGGGCAGCTCGGAGGAGACCAGGATCACTGCCTTGCCCTGATCCGCCATTCTGTGGATCAGGCGGTAGATCTCGTACTTGGCACCCACGTCGATGCCCCGGGTGGGCTCGTCCAGGATCAGAACCTCCGGCTCTGTAAACATCCACTTGCCCAGAACCACCTTCTGCTGGTTGCCGCCGGAGAGGGTGGTCACACCCGCATCCACGGAGCTGGTCTTGATCAGCAGATCCGTCCTGCTCTTCTCAGCAGCCTGCAATTCCTTGTTGGCGTCCAGCAGGCTGTTGGTCAGAATGGCTTTCAGATTGGCCGATACGATGGTCGTGCGGATGCTGTCCAGCAAGTTTAGTCCCAGGCTCTTGCGGTCTTCGGGAACATAGGCAATGCCCGCTTTAATGGCAGCGGAAACAGAGGTAAGATCCAGCGTCTGTCCCTTCATCTTCACGGTGCCGCCTTTGAACACGCCGTAATTGCGGCCGAAGATGGAACGCATCAGTTCTGTACGGCCTGCGCCCATCAAGCCTGCAAAGCCCACGACCTCACCGGCACGGACATTGAAGCTGGAATTCTTGCAGACCATTCTGCCGGGAACATTGGGATCCTCCACGCACCAGCCGGATACCTCAAAGACGATCTCGCCGGGGTGGGACTCGTGGGGCGGATACCGGTTTTCGATAGCCCGGCCAACCATGGAGCTGATGATCCGGTCCTCGTCCACCTTGCCTGCCTCCACCGGGTAGGTTTCCACGGTGCGTCCGTCACGGATGACGGTGACCGCATCGGAGATGGCTGCGATTTCGTTGAGCTTATGGGAAATCATGATGCAGGTGATGTCCTTGCTCTTTAAGTCCCGCATCAGATCCAGAAGGTTGGCCGAATCCGCCTCATTCAGAGCGGAGGTGGGTTCGTCCAGAATCAGCAGCTTAACATTCTTGGACAGTGCCTTGGCGATTTCTACCAGCTGCTGCTGGCCCACGCCCAGGTTTTTAATCAGCGTGTTGGGGTTTAAGTTCAGGCCCACACGTTCCAGCAGTTCCATGGTTCTTACACGGGCTTCATCCCAGTCGATGAGGCCGTGCCGGACGATCTCATTGCCCATGAAAATATTTTCGGTAATGGAAAGCTCGGGGATCATGGTCAGTTCCTGGTGGATGATGACGATTCCCGCATTTTCCGATTCCTTGATGTTCTTAAACCGGGCCTCTTCACCCATGTAGATGATCTGGCCTTCATAAGTACCATAGGGGTAAACGCCGGAGAGGACTTTCATCAGCGTGGATTTTCCCGCGCCGTTTTCGCCGCAGATCGAATGGATCTCACCCCGCCGTACTTCCAGCGTAACGCCATCCAGCGCCCGCACGCCTGGAAACACCTTGGTAATTTCCCGCATTTGGAGAATGATAGAATCTTCCATATGCAACCTCCTTTTATGTATCCGTCAGTTTTTGAGGAGCCTTCAGCCGCAGGCTGTTCAACGCAATGTAAACGCCTTCCTGGTCGTTGGAAGCTGTCACATAGTCCGCGGCTTCCTTTGCCTTTCGGGAGGCATTCCCCATGGCAACGCCGAATCCACAGTATTGCAGCATATCCGCATCCACATCGCTGTCACCAAAGGCCACTGCCTGCTCCGGCTGCAATCCGTAATGCTCCAGAAGCACCTGCACCGCGCTGCCTTTGGTGCTCTCCAGAGGGAGGATTTCCAGATAATTGGATTTGGACCGAAGGGCCATCAGCTGAGGGAACCGCTGCTGCGTCTCTTTCTGCAAAGCGCGTATGCGGGAAGCGTCCCCTATACACAGCAGCTTGTGAACATGGCGCGCGGCAGATGCCACCTGTTCCAGAGCGCCTTTCAAGGGCATGCACTGGGAGATTTCTTCCTCCTGCAAAATTTCCGGCTTCTGGGGATCTTCCGCCAGCCAGACATTGTATAGATAGGCGCTGACCACCAATTCCGGAAATTGTTCCGCGGCGAAGCGCTTGAATTCCATTGCCAGCGAGATATCGATTCCCACATCCCGCAATATGGTGCTGTGTTCATCAAACACCAGCCCGCCGTTGTAGCAGGCCACAGGGCCCTGCACCCCAACCTGTCCGGCCACCAGGTTCACGCCCTTAGGAGGACGGGCAGAACACAGTACGACAGGAACACCCCGCCGGTGCAGGTACCGCAGGCGGTCTCGGGTGCAGGGCATGACCCGGTGATCAGAGTCCAGCAGCGTTCCGTCAATATCCAGAAAAACGATAGAATAAGTACGCACCGAATAGCACCGCCTTCTCGCTCTGTCGCCTCAGTAATCATCTGTCTATATAATACAAAAAACACAGATTTTATACAGTGTCATTTGTCATTAATTACACATTACATTTGTCATGTTTTCGCAGTTTTTTCCAAAACCTCTAACCATTTTATCAATTTCTTCTCCTGCTTTTTGTACAAAAACACAAAGCCAGGGTCTGCTGCAAAAGTGACAGGCCCTTCGTACATTCATAATATTAATCAATAGCAGTTTGGCGGGCAGGGCCCGCACCCAATGGCGTGACTACAGCCCGGCAGTCAACCCAGACCATTGGGTACCGCCCGGTTCGATCACGTGTACAAATGGCATCATCGAATCGGGCCGACCACCCAGGAGTCCTGGATGACAAACCAGCCGAAGTCACGCCATTGGAAGCGCGCACTGCGCGCTAAACTGCAATTTGTACTTCTCTGATACACAGAAAGGCCCGCCGGGGATTACCCGGCGGGCCAGAAGCCTTACGACTTGTTCAGAAAAATATTGATCTCGCTTTCCGCAATGAGCATTGCGCTTTGTCCAAGCTGGTTGTTGGCGGCTTCCTGGATCGCCCGTTCCACCATAATCATTGCCTGGCTGTAGGCATCAAATTTTGGCACCACCACAGCATTGCTCATGATCTGGTGGATCATGTCGGGAGAAAAGCCGCTTCCCTCGGGAATGTCATGGTGGATCTGCTGCAGCAGCTCGGGATCCTCCGCCACAGCCCGGAGGGGAGAAATACCATGAGACTGGGTATAAAGTTTGCGCTGCACCTCTTCGTCGATGGACAGCAGCTTACAGAATTCCCAGGCAAGATCCTCATGGCGGGTACGGGAGCTGATCCCCAGCATCATGGTATGCAGTTCCGAAATATTGGAGCCGGAAGGGCCCGCAGGCATGCTGACACAGTCCCACTGAAATGCGGAATATTTCTTTACCCGCCAGGGATAGGGCTGATAGGCCCGGTACTCCGAATAAAGGAGCGGGCAAAAGGCTACCCTGCCCACATCAAAATCCCGGGCAGTCACGCTGTAGCCTTCGTTGAGCTCCTGCAGCTGTCTGGCAAACTGCGTGGCCTCCAGCACATGCTCCTCAGCCAGATAGCACCTGCGGCCATCTTCTGAAAACAAGGATGCTCCGTTGGAATACATGGCATCCAGCCATGTATAGCCATATACGCCATATTGCCGCTGCTCCACATTGGTAATCTGCTGACAGATGCTGTAAAAATCCTCCCAGGTCCAGTCATTGTCCGGCATGGCGATGCCGCTCTCTTCCAGCAGCGTTTTGTTTACAAACATGATGGTGGGAACGCTTTCATGGGGCAGGGCATACTGCCTGCCTTCAGACTGCCCCGAGCGCAGGCAGGGTTCATAATAAGCACCGGTATCAAACCCGGGGTCTGCGGCAATCCGTTCATCCAGCTGGGCCAATGCTCCGGTGGATACCAGAAGATGAAAGTCTTCCGGCAGCACAAAGTACAGATCCGGTTCTGTCCCCATCATGATCTGTCCTGCCAGCCACTCACTGTAATCCTCCGCGGGAATACCGCTGACATACTCCACCTTCACCCCGGGGTGTGCTTCCTCAAACATAGCAATGGCATCATCCAGAATCTGGTAGCAATTCCCATTGGGCGTATTCCAGTAGCTGCCGGAATACACACCGATGTTAAGCACCGTCTCCTGATTTCCGATGCACCCTGCCAGGCAAAGGCACAGTATCAAAACCAGCAGTACCGCCACGGCCCGTTTGTGTGTCCACTTTTTCATAGAGGCCGATTCACCGCCCCGGTCTGTACAGCCCAGATGGCCAGCTGCGTACGGTCTCTTAAGCCCAGCTTGAACAGGATGTTGCTGATGGAGTTGCGGACCGTTCCTTCAGACAGGGAAAGCTCCCGGGCTATTTCCTTATTGGACATGCCGCTGCCCACTGTCTGGATGATCTGCCATTCACTTCTGCTGATATCCTTGACCGCCTCCTTGTCCACCCGGAGCCGGGAGGAACCCTGAGCCATGCTGGAAAACTGATGGATCACCTTTGTTGCCACGGTGGGGGTGATGATGGCACCGTCCTCGTAGGCGATCCGGATGCTCTCTGACAGCTTGGAGATGCTGCTGCCCTTCAGCAGGTAACCGCTGGCGCCATTTTTCAGCGCGCCAAAAATGTAATCATCGTCATCAAAGGTGGTAAGAACAATGATCTTTACATTGGGCCACCGTTTTTTGAACAGCCTGGTTCCTTCCACGCCGTCCATGCCGGGCATCCGGATATCCATCAATACCACATCCGGGCGCTCCTGCTCCGCGCTGCTCAGCGCCTGGGACACACCGGGTACCGCATCGGTCACCCGGATATTTTCGCTGACACTTAAAACCACTTTCAGACTCTCACGAAATAACTCCTGGTCGTCTACAATCAAAACCCTGATCACAGACTACTCCCCCTTTCTGTTTCTGACAGACAGGCTCACCGTGATAAAAAAGCCTGTGTACCCATCCGCTCTGTCCTTCTCTAAATTTCCGTAGGCAAGCGTACCGCCCAGCATTTCCAGGCGCTCGCGCATATGGCGCAGGCCAAAGCCTTCCTCCAGCTTTCCGCAGCCGGAACCGTTATCCCGGATGCGGACTGTAACCACATCCCCGGCCCGGGTAATCCGGATCTCGATCCGGTCTGCCCGGCCGTGGCGGACAGCATTGGTCAGGCCCTCCTGCACCACCCGGTACAGGGTATCCTCTTCGTCCGCAGCCAATTTTAATTCCTCTGCCTCCTGAAAATAGGCAATCTCAGCAGCAGTGGTAAGACGGAAATTCTCCACCAGCCCCTCCAGCGCCTGATCAAGAGAAAACCGTTCCAGCGTGTCAGGCCGCAGGGCCTTGATGGACCGGCGCACGTCCGTCAGTCCGTCCCTGGCAGTTTGGGCAACCACCTGGATCCGTTTTTTGGATTCCTCCGGTGCCACATCCAGCAGTGCCAGTCCTGCGTCCGCACCCATGATGATGCCAGTCAGCGTATGCCCCAGCGTGTCATGTATCTCCCGGGCCAGCCTGTTGCGCTCGCGCATCTGGGTCATGCGTTCCATGTTCACCGCATAGTCCCGAAGCTGGTCATTGGCCTGGTTCAGCTGTTCATTCAGCCTGCGGATACGCTCATTTTCTTCTTTCTGTCCGGTAAACAGCAGGATCATATACAGAACGAACAGCAGGATATTCAGACAGACCATCATACTCTCCAGGCCGGTAAAAAAGCTCTGGATCATGGGGTTGTAGTAGCTGAGATAGGCGCTGAAGGCGATTCCGTTGGTAAACTGCTCCACGATCTCGTACCGGCCAAAGGCGAACATCAGACTGAGGATCACAATGATGTACAGCCGCATTTTACTGTTGCGTATGTAATGGACAAGATCCGCCAGCACCAGCAGGGCCACACCGTTATAATAGAAATTCAAGGATACACAGATCCCTGCGCACAGGGCGATCTCCGTAACGCAGACCGCCACCCGCAGGGGAAAATGCTCTATGGGACGGTAAAGCTTAAAATAGCTGACTGTGCACAGCAAGGCATACAGGCTGAGGGATTGTACCGGCATCTGCCAGGGATACCGGGGAATCTGGCCCACCATGGTCAGGAAATCATGGGCACCCAGAGTATCACAGATCCGGAATGTAGTGGTCACACAGATCAGGGAGTAAAAAACGAGGATAGAAAAATTCAAGGCAAACATCACCGCAGCGGTGGTTGTGAGATTTTGTTCTGTTTTCATTACTGCCACCCATCGATTCCATACCGGTCCACATTTTCTTCTGTCAGCAGTTCCACCGGGACGATAACCTCTCCCCGTTCACAGCCGCCTTCCAGGGCTGCATAGGCCTGCTTCACCGCTTCCTCGGCAACTCTGGAGGGGAACTGGGCACAGGTGGCGGTGAGAAAACCGCTGCTGACCATGGCCTTTCCCTCCGGGGATCCATCTACGCTGTACACCAGAAACCGTTCTGACAGCCCCGCTCCCTGGATCGCCGCCAGTCCGCCGAAGGCACTGGGGTCATTCAGCGCCATCAGCACATCCGCGTCCGGATATTCCCGCAGCAGCCCTTCCATTACCGGCATGGCGTTTTCGATCTGCCCGTCGGACTCGCCGGAGCCCAGAATTTCAAAGCCATCATGTCCCGCAATGGTATCCTTAAAGCCCTGGATCCGGTCCGCGCCGGAGCGGGCCGTGATGTGCTCCAGCAGGAGGATCTTTGCACTGCTGCGGACAGACAGCAGATGCCGGGCGCACAGGACACCCGCCTGATAGTTATCAGACAAAACCGAGCAGGCCGCCAGCCCGGGATCCTGGATCGGGGCATCCACCACGATCACCGGCACCCCTGCGGCAGCGGCGATCCGGACACCGTCTTTGGAAGTGTCCCACTCTACCGGTGTCATAAAAATGGCACAGACCCCGGCATCCACCAATTCCTGGATTTCCTGGTTCTGCCGTTCCTGGTCCATGGCAGCGTCCCGGGTCAGCAGTACGTCGCCGCGCAGCTCCAGATGGGCCTGGATCTGGGTATCCAGCACCTGGAAATACGGGTTGTTCATGGTCATATAGGTCGCCCCGAAAACACGCTGCTTTCCCGTCTGGCTGGCAGATATATCATTGGGGTTCAAAAACAGCAGGTAGACCGTGATCAGCAGCGGCGTAAGAAGCATTGCAGCCGCTGCAATGGTGTCGAACCTTCTGTGCATATTCTTCATGCCAGTCTCACCTCTCTATGTAATACTTTCGTGATCAATTGCAGTTTGGCGGCCAGTTGCCGCTGGCAATGGCGCAGTTCCGGCTGGCCTGTCATCCGGGGCTCCTGGGTGGTCGGCCCGATTCGATGACATCAATTGTACACGTGATCAAACCGGGCGGTACCCAATAGCCTTGGTTGATTGCCGGGCTGTAGTCACGCCACTGCGCCCCCAGGCGCGGGCATGGGGCAACCGCCGAAGGCGGCTCTTAGCGGGTCGTATTGGGTGCGGGCCCTGCCCGCTGTTTCCAATCCTCTTATACGGTAAAAAACCGGGAAAAGACCACTTCTGCCGCAGCCAGAATTCCGATGTTTTCCTCCTGGACGGATGGATAGATCCGGATATCCCCCCGGCTGCGGTCCAGCATTCTGGCAAGGATCTCCCGCTGCAGGCGCTGGGCCAGCAGCCCGTAACGGTAGCAGATGTCTCCCGCCAAATATATAGTGTCCACAGGAATCAGATTCAGCAGGTTGGTCAGTCCCGCCGAAAGATACACAGCCTCCTGGTTCAGCAGACGGCTGGCTCCGGTGTCGGTATCCACATGATCCATCAGATCCTTCCAGTCAACGAACGGTTTCTCTGCCAGCAGCGCCGGGATGGAAGCATAGGTCTCCAGACAGCCCCGGTTGCCGCATTTGCAGAGCCGTCCATCAAAGCGGATGGTGGTGTGACCCAGTTCTCCGGTAAAGGATCCGGTATTGCCCAGCAGTTTTCCTTCGGACATAATGGCCGCGCCGATGCCATCGCCAACAAAAAGCAGCATAAAATTCCGGCTCTGTCCCATTTCCAGCTGGCGCAGAGCCAATGCGCAGACATCGTGCTCCAGATAAGCAGGCATTTCCAGCGCTTCGGACAACCGCCTGCTGATCTCCACGCCGTGCCAACGTTCAAACCGGGGCGGATTCAGGATCCGGCCGCCTTTGCAGTCCAGCGGCCCCGGGGAAGTGATGCCAATGCCCAGGATCTTGCTTCTTTCGACAGTTTCCAGCAGAGCTTTCAGCTCCGCGATGACAGCGCCCACCAGGTCATCCTGATCCGGAATTTTTTCGGATCGAAGCAGATTCCCTGCCATATCACACAAACCCACGCTGCATTCCGTTCTCGACAGTTCTACCGCAAGGGCGTAATAACAGTCAGCCCGCAGTGCAAGGGGTGTGGCGCTGCGGCCTCTGCCTACGGATTGGGGTGTCAGCTCTGTCACGATCCCATCCTTCACAAGCTCCTCCACGATCAGAGAAGCCGCCGCCCGGGTCAGACCGGTGGCCCGGGCCAGCTCTGCCCGGCTCATGGCATCGTGCCGCAGAATACCCAGAATCGTTTTACGGTTATATTCTTTTGTATAGTCCGCGTTTCGTGGTTTTTGCGTCATATCCAAATCCCGCTTTCCTCTGTTGTATTCATTATAAGGATTGCTTTTTCTCTTGTCAATTTAATTCCGGCTCCGTAAAGCATAACAGGACGCGTTTTGCAACGCGCCCTGTTTTCTTACATAGCTTTCAGCACCGTTTCCTTCTGGGGGATGCTGGGAATACCGCCGAGGGTTTCCGTGGACAGGCTGGCTGCTGTGGATGCGTAGGCACCGATATCGTGCAGGTCTTCCGCGGTCAGCTGTGCAACAGGCTTATTCAGCTCCAGCAGGCGATAAACCGCGCTGCCGCCGAAGATATCACCGGCACCGGTGGTATCGATGGGGCTGACCTTGGGACTGGTAACCTGGCAGCAGGCATTCTTTGTCTTCAGCAGGCAGCCCTTGGGGCCCAGAGTGACCATGGCGAGGGATACACCAAATTCCTCCAACAGCTTGTCAGCGCCCTCTTCCGGGGTACAATTCCAGAGGAAATCCACTTCATCATCGCTGATCTTCACTACGTCTGCCTGCTTCAGGCTCCAGAGGATCTGTTCCTTTGCTTCTTCCTCGCTGCGCCACAGGGGCTTGCGGAGATTGGGGTCACAGGTGATCAGCTTGCCCTGTTCTTTGGCATAGGCCACGCACTTCCGGGTAGTGGTACGGACAGGCTCATCGGTCAGACTCAGCGTGCCGAAATGGAAGACCCGGGCTTCGTCGATCAGGCCTTTATCCACTTCCTCCCAGGAAAGCCGGGTATCGGCACCGGGCTTACGGGCAAAGGCAAAGCTCCGGTCACCGCTTTCATCAAAGGTAACAAAGGCCAGGGTGGTAAAGACCGCGGGATCGATCACGATGCCCCGGGTCTCGATGCCTGCGTCCTTCACGGTACCCAGGAGCAGATGGCCGAAGGTATCGTCACCCACCTTGCCCAGGAAAGCGGTGGATTTGCCGTATTTGGTCAAGGCACCCAGGAAATTGGCGGGCGCGCCGCCGGGCAGGGCCTGCATCAGCGGATAACCGTTTCCATCGGTGCCCCGGGATGCAAAATCAATGAGCAATTCGCCCAATGCAACAACATCTATCATAATAACCTCACATGTCTGTAGTAGGGCAAGCCGCCCTACAGGTGAATTTTACTTGGCGGCAGGATACTCCGTGCACAGCAGACGATAAGGGGCCTCGTCCTCCTCAATCGCCGGGAAACGGCCCATGGGCGGATTGAAGCGGTTGTCATTGGCATCGTCGTTGCACTGGCTGACTTCGCCCAGCAGAACGTTTCCGGTACCGGGCTCCACTTCGAAATCGTGGTACAGGTACTGCTGGATGAAAATGGATTCACCGGGAGTCAGCCGGATCTGGGTTCCGGCAGGAACGGTGTAGGTGCGGCCGTCGGTATGGACGGTGACATCACTTTCGTAGTCGATGGACTCATCGGGATGGGAATTGTACACCCGGATCAGCACATTGCCGCCGCCCCGGTTGATAATGTCCTCGGTCTTGAACCAGTGGAAGTGGTTGGGAGAGTACTGGCCTTCCTTCAGGTACAGCAGCTTTTCGGCATAGACCTTGGGATATTTGTCCGTCATTTTCTGATGACCGTTGCGGATGGTGATGAGGCTGAAGCCCATCTTGTCAAAGTCACCCATGCCGTAATCGGTGATGTCCCAGCCCAGGCAGCAGTGGCGGATCTCGTCATATTCGTGTCCCTTGGTTTCCCACTCTTCCGGCGTAAAATGGCAGAAGGGGGGCAGATAACAGTGGTATTGTTCGCACATGGCTTCCAGCTCCCGCAGAGCCTTGTTTACTTCAGACCGCTTCATTTACAGCTCTCCTTTACAAATAGCATATACCCGTACATCTGATAATAATATTGATTATTTGCCAGAAATTACCTTATCACTGTAACATTCCCCTTCAATTTTGTCAATCGGCTTGACATTAAATTCTACACTTTTTGCCGTAAATACCGTATTTTCTTGCATTTTGTCCAATTTCATCAAACCTTTTCGTGCAATATGCCGATTCTCTGATCTCCGCAGCAGCAGAAAGCCCCGATCCCTTTTGGAGAGACCGGGGCTTTGCGGATACGGAACCGTACCCATTCATTCCGTTTTATGAAAAATCATACCAGTTCTTGATAAAATGGTTTCATGCTCATTTATCCGCCTTCATTTCAGGCGTGATAATGCCCCGCTTGGCAGCATCCATCTGGGTCGTATAGTTTCTCATATCATTGGTTCCTTTCAGACAGAATTTTGATGTAACGCAAACGCATGATCCATGGGGCCGCTGCCCTGCCCCAGATCCAGCATAGCTGCCAGGGCACCGGAGATATAATCCTTCGCTTTTTTGACGGACTCCGTAAGGGTATCTCCCTTGGCAAGATTGGACGCAATGGCGCTGGACAATGTACAGCCGGTACCGTGGGTGTTGGGATTATGGATCCGCTTGCCCGCAAACCAGGTAAATTCCCCATTGGCGTACAGCAGATCGTTGGCATCATGGATGCTGTGACCGCCCTTCAGCAGCACAGCGCATCCGCAGCTGTCACCGATCTTTTTCGCGGCGGCGTGCATATCCTCCCGGGTTCGGATCTCCATTCCGGAAAGCACCTGGGCTTCAGGGATGTTGGGGGTGACCACAGTTGCCAGAGGCAGCAGCTGCTCAATCAGGGTCTGCACCGCGTCGGTTTTCATCAACGAAGAGCCGGAGGTTGCCACCATAACCGGGTCAACGACGATATTTTTTGCGTCATAAAACTTCAGCCTGTCCGCAATGACATGGATCAGCTCCCCGGATGCCACCATACCGATCTTTACCGCATCCGGATAAATGTCCTCAAATACGGCATCAATTTGGTCTTTTAAGAAATCCGGGGTGGATTCCTGGATCGCCCGTACGCCGGTGGTGTTCTGGGCCGTCAGTGCCGTGATGGCACTCATGGCGTAAACACCGTTCATGGTCATGGTTTTGATATCTGCCTGAATACCGGCGCCTCCACTGCTGTCACTTCCGGCAATGGTCAATGCTGTTTTTCGTTTCATAATCTGACTCCTTTCGTTTTTCAGCATCGTTTTGTATCGCGGCATAAGGTGGTGCCCCCAATGTGCCGCTGTTTGAATCAAATCAGTGTCCGCACTTTTTCTTGCAGTTCTTTGGCTGCCTTCTCAGGATCCTCTGCTTTCATAATGGCGGAAACCACACAGATGCCGGCAATGGGGATGCCCGCCAGAACATCAATGTTATCCTTGTTGAGTCCGCCGATGGCATTAACCGGAACCGGCACAGCATGGCAGATCTCCCGCAGGGTATCGGTGGAGGTCAGAACGGTCTTTACCTTGGTCGTGGTGGGATAGATCGCGCCTACCCCCAGATAATCCGCCCCCTGCTCCCAGGCTTCCCGTGCCTGGGGAACGGTCTTGGCGGTTGCTCCGATGATCTTGTCCGGGCCCCAGATTTTCCGCGCCAGATGAATGGGCATATCACTCTGACCCAGGTGGACACCTTCCGCGTCAATGGCTATGGCAATGTCCAGCCGGTCATCGATGATGAGAGGAACGTGATACTGCTTTGTCAGCTGGTGAACCTTCTGTGCCAAAGCAAGATATTCCCGGGTGGTTTTCTCCTTTTCCCGGATCTGCAGGAAGGTCACGCCGCCCCGGAGGGCAGCCTCAATCCGGCCCAGGAATTCCGCTTCCGGAAAGCCGGTGCTGTCTGTAATGAAATACAGGCTGGTGTCAAATTTCTTCAATATGGATTTCCTCCAACTTCAGTTTTTCTTTCAAATCCCTATCTGTCAGCGTGGACAGGGCATCCATCAGGTTGCACAGGAAGGTTCCGCTTCCCCGGTCTGTCCGGGCCAGCTCTCCGCAGATTCCCAGAACAGCGCAGCCGGTAATGACAGCTTCTGTCCCCGGTTTTGCAGACAGGTAGGAGGCACACAGGGCTCCCTGCAGGCAGCCGGTTCCGGTAACCTGCGAGAGCTGCGGCGTGCCGTTATGGATATGATACAGGCGGTTGCCATCCGTAACGATATCCACCCTGCCGCTGGCCAGGATCACCGTTCCCAGGCTTCGGGCAAGGGATACAGCGGTATGACCGATGGTGTGGATATCCAGACTGGAATCTGCATCCACGCCGGAGGAGCGGTAGGATTGCTGGTACAATGCCTGAATTTCGGAATAGTTGCCCTTGATGACGGTTGGTGTTGCGGTATTCAGTAAATCCGCGACATATTCCCGGCGCAGGGTGGAACAGGCGACGCCCACCGCATCCAGCAGGAAGGGAATTCCCATCTTGTTTGCGGTTTTTGCGGAAATCAACATGGATTCCATCCGGGCATCGGTAATATTTCCCAGATTCAGCATGAGAGAGCATGCAGTCCCGGTGATTTCTGAAACCTCTTTGGGATGCTCCGCCATCATGGGCCGGGCACCGATTGCCAGGATGGCATTGGCGCACTGGTTGATGGAGATGGGATTGGTGATGCAGTGGATCAGGGGCTGCGTTTGTTTTACGGTTTTGCGGATATCACAAATTGCTTTCTGCATGGGGCTGTTTCACCTTCTTGACGATGTAATAAAGGATTGCTGCCACACCGCAAACGATCAGAGAAATGTAAGACAATTTATCCCAAAGTGCGCCGGTGATGTGGAAAATATCGGAAGCGATCTCAATGACCACGAACAGGATCGCACCAAAGGCAGCAATGGTCAGGGCATTGGACAAAATGCTGGTGTGATCCATGTAGCTTTGGGAACCCAGCATGGTCTGGATCCGCTCCAGCATCCCGTTGGCAGCGAATTTACGCAGAAACACATAGGCAATACTGCCGCCGATGAGGGTGCCGCAGATAAAAGAGGGCACATAGAACAGCCAGCTAAGGCCCTCCTTGCCCCAGAAGAAGGTCATGACCGGGTAGGACGCAATGGCACCGATGATGCCGGTGCCGATGATCTCACCCAGAACGGCAAAGATGATCCGGCCTTTGCTGGCCCGGTAAAATACGCCGGACAGGAAGGCACCGAAAATGGCACCGGTGAGAGCAATGGGCGGGATGCCCATGGTGATCATACGGATAATGCCAATGAGGGTTGCACAGAGCAGAGAATACCAGGGGCCCAGAAACACAGAACATACAATGTTGATAAAGTGGGCCATGGGGCACATGCCCTCCACCCGGAGGATGGGAGAGATGACGACGCCCAGAGCGATGAGCATGGAAAGGGTGATCATTTTCAGTAAGCTTTTGGAATTGCGCATGGTTTTTACCTCGTTTCAAATATAGAATACGAAGCGGCTGCTTCGTCCGGTCGGGAATCCATTTTCCCCTCTCACCCCGAAACACGGGTTCCCATCGCATAGCTACAAGATAAAAGGCGCTCCCCTTCCATCCGCCCGGTATACCGGGATGACGGTATCACATCCTTTCTGCAAAATAAAAAACGGAAGTTACCCTGATTGAAGTAACTTCCGTAAATGATGATACATTCCCTACGTTGGCATTATCCAAATCAGGTAAAGGGTCGAAGGTCACACCTTCCTCTCAGCCTGTATACAAGCTCCCCATTTATTCAGTTGCAAACAAAAACAGGAGACACCCGTCCCGGATGCCTCCTGTAAAAATCACCGTGTCATGACTTCCTACGGCGGCATTACCCGCATCAGGTTAAAGGGTCGAAGTTCGGTTACTTCCTCTCAGCCTGCACAACAAGCTCCCCTGTATTTGTTTGTCGAATGTATTATACACGGATGACTTGTTTCGCACAATTAGCAATTTTCACAAAATAATCACCTTATTTTTTGGAAACATGCCGAATTACCTGGAGGCGCTCAAATGGGCCTGATTTCTGAAAACCGGGCATCTTCCAAGTAAAAAAGCAGAGCTTAGTCCAAATCTACATTTTGATGGAATTATTCCTGACCTGCGTAGGCGGCGATTTCCTGTTCCATCCGGCCCAGGGTGCTTTGCAGCAAGGCAGCATCTTCTCTGGTGTAAACACCCATCACGGCCAGTACGCATTCCCCATCAAAGCTCATGACGGACACCTGCATACCGGGCTTTTTCTTCAGAGGGCCGCCGAAGAGTCCGCCGTTGGGAACCAGCTCACCCAGGGCGTAGTCGGCGCATTTCAGATTGCCCAAATTTGTCAGGCCCAGGGACAGCTTGCCGTAGATCTTGCCTACTGCCATCTGCAGCAGCCAGATGGGCATGGTACGGGTCAGACCGTGCATGATGGGCATACCCTCCAGGCCGGCAAAGGGATTCTCCTTGGCAGCGGTGGTCTGCTTCACAATTTCAGCCAGAGTATCCGCAAAGCTGCCGGTGCAGCCTTTTTCCAAAGTGGTGGGCAATGCGCCGGACATATTGCAAAGACCTTCGGAATCCCCACTGACGCAATGCCGCCGCAGATCCATCATGGAGGATACGCTCATAGGCGCGGCTGCATCCACGCCATCCATGGCGGCATAGGCACGGTAAAAAGCGGTTACCAGCAGATCATTGGCGGTAGCACCAACAGCCTTCGCCCTTTTCCGGGCAGCGGACATGGTATCCGCGGAGATCACCTTGCTGGTGACCCGGGCCATGCCTGCTTCTGTGGTGGGATAGGGATAGGCTGTTTCCACACTGGACAGAGGATTGCTCATCAGCTCCTTCATATCCGATAGATCCATTTTTTCGTAGACCTTTTCCGGAGCACGGCTGCCGTCCTTGACTTCCAGCGCATCGGCGTTTCCGGTTGCCAGAATCATGTTGTAGGCTTCCACCAGTTTTCCGATCAGATATTTTCCGTCACCGCCGTCCACAACCAGATGACTCTGACGGATCACAACACAGCTTCTGGTTTCACTTTGCACCAATGTAATGTGCATCTGCACCTTATCCTCGGGATAAACGGGAAGCACGGAAAGAGAGGCAGCCGTCTTTTCAGGATCCCCTTCGGTTTGCACATAGTGGAAATAATTGGTTTCGCCCACATCCTCATTGATATGCCAGTAGGCCATAGTTCCGTCGGAGAAGAAGGTGCCGTGGAGTACATCCACGCTTTCAATGACAGCCTTTGCCGCCTTCCGCAGAACATCCGGGTCTACAAGGCCGGGATAATGCAGCACAAAGCGGATGGAGTTATCGTTGTGATGCCGCAGAAGATACTGGGCCCGCTCACCGCCGCCTGCAGGTCTGATCTTGGGAATTGCCATAGAAAAAACTCCTTTCGATATTTCCGTAATTTCACTGTAGTTTCAGTATATCGGCCGGAAAAATAACGGGCAAGAAACAATGTCCCCCGGCATGTTGAATTTCCAACAGCCGGGGACGTTTTGATGGGAATTACATCCAGTTTATATACATGGGTTTGTTGTTCAGGATCAACTCCGCCAGATGTTTCATAATTTCATCGGGAGAACTGTCAAGACCGCCAAGGATCCATTGCTGGTAAACGTTCAGAATACCGCCCACGAAAAAGTGCATATGAATGTTGAAGGTTCTGCTTTTACGGATGTGTTCCGGGATATTCACAGCTACTGTGGCATTTTCTACCAATACGTTTTTCATCCGTTCCACCTGCCGCATAGCGAAGTCTGAGTTGCCTAACAGCTTGTAGATTTCCATATTTTCTTCCCCGATGGCAACCAGTTTCTCCAAAACCGGCATGGGTTCTTCCAGGAATTGCCGCATATCGATTCCGGATACCAAGTCGATGGAACGGTTAACGGTATCCTCCATCAGTTCCTCCAGCAGTCCCATTACATCCGGATAATGGGCATAAAAGGTGGAGCGGTTAATATCTGCCCGCTTCACAATATCGGTAACGGTGATCTTTTCAAACCTCTTTTCCTGAAGCAGTTCCAGCAGGGCAGTGCGAATCAGCCGCCGGGAACGGATCGCGCTTCGATATTCTTTTTTCTCAGCCATATCGGTAATCCTTTCAAAATCCATTGGTATCTGTGCCAGTGTCGGAATTTCATCAGACGAAGATAATGTGGTGATTGCAGGTTTTCCTATCTGTAATATACTGAATTTAAAGATCTTATTCAATGATTTTTTGCCGTATTCCAACATGGAACACAACATTAACGGAAATCCGACATCTGTGTAAAAGGAGAAAAACAATGATCTATGTAATTTACATTCTTGCCGGTCTGGCCGGCGGTGTCCTCACCGGCATGGCAGGCCTCACCGCAGCCATGGTCCTGACGCCGATCCTTTGCGGCGCCTGCGGCTGGGCGGCCTATGATGCCACCACCATTGCGCTGATTGCCAATGTTCCCTCTGCCATGGTTACTTCCTGGACTTTCTATAAGAACGGCAATATGGATATCAAGCGGGGTATGCCCGTTGCCATCGTGTCCTTCCTAGGTGCTGTGGTGGGCAGCTACTTGGGCTACCTGTTCAGCCAGGCCAGTGAGAATGGCATCAGCTATATTGTGATCGTCAGCAACCTGTTTATGGCGGTCAAGTTCTTCATGCCTTCCAGGAAGAAGGAAAACCTGACCGCAGCGGAAGAAAAGAAAGCAAAGGCCAAAGGTGTTCTGGCGCTGATTCTCGGTTTCATCATCGGTATAGAGTGCGGTTTCATGGGCAGCGCAGGCGGCGTTCTGATGCTGATGGTTCTGACCATGATGCTGGGCATGGAAACCAAGCTGGCTGTAGGCACTTCCAGCCTGGTAATGATGCTGGTGGCCCTGACCGGTGCTGTCAGTCATGTGGCCATGGGTGCAGAGATGGAGCTGCTTCCCAGTATTGTGATGACGGTTGCCTGCACTGTTGGTGCCGTGGGATCTTCCCGTTTTGCCAATAAGGTAGAAGAAAAGACACTGAACCGGGCCGCAGGTGTAGTCCTGCTGCTGGTCAGCGTGATCTCTCTGGTTCTCAGCAAATAACCGTTACCGCAGAGAAACGGTTACTGTACCGTCCGTTAAATCAGGCCCAACCTGTAAAGGTTGGGCCTAATTGCTTATGGATGGACAAAACCGGTATAGTGGATATACCCGCTGTACGGATCAAGAGGCGGCAGCATCTCCGCGGCAGGGCTGGCAAGAGATACGATCCGCCGGGGAACTTCCATATAGGTGAAGGGACGAAATTCCTATTGACAGCGGAAATATGATGATTATAATTAAATTAAGTTCAATTTAATTTAAAAAGAGGGGAACAATTATGAGCATTTATGATTTCAAGGTAAAGGCGCTCGATGGCAGCGAGGTTTCCCTCTCTGACTATAAGGGCAAGGTTCTGCTGATCGTCAACACAGCCACCGGCTGCGGCTTTACGCCTCAGTATGATGAATTGCAGGATCTGTATGATGCCTGCCATGACCAGGGGCTGGAGATTCTGGACTTCCCCTGCAACCAGTTCGGCCAGCAGGCTCCCGGCGATGACGAGGAGATTCATTCCTTCTGTACCGGCCGCTACGGCATCACCTTCCCCCAGTTTTCCAAGGTCGATGTATTGCCATTCCTCTGTACAAGTGGCTGTCTGAGAATTCCAGGTTTGAGGGTTTCGGCATGAGTCCCATGGGCCTTGCCATGGAAGCGGCTGTGGGCGCTCAGGCAGAAGCAGTAACCGTACCTCTGGCAGAAAAAGCAGACATCCTGTTTTTGGGTTGCTCTTACTATGCCTTCGATGTGGATGAAGCAGTCAAAAGCTTTATTTTTGAAAATAAGGAGAATATCGGGAAAATCGTCTGCTTCGGCACCTCTGCCATGATGAAGTCCACCCATAAGCCTATAAAAAGGATTGCGGATGCGGCAGGGGTTTCTCTCGCCGGTGAAGAATTCCACTGCCGGGGTTCCTTTGGCCCCATGCACAAGGGCCATCCCGATAAACAGGATTTGACAAATGCTGCCGAATTTGCGAAAATGGTTATAAATCAAAACTAAGGAGGAACCAATATGAACGAAGTATATGAATTTCTGAAATCCTGCGGCGTGTACTATCTGGCAACCGCAGAGGGTGACCAGCCCAAAGTCCGTCCCTTTGGCACCTACGATGTGTTTGAGGGAAAGCTCTACATCCAGACCGGCAAGATCAAGCCTGTCGCCCAGCAGCTGAAGGCAAACCCCAAAGTGGAGATCAGCGCCATGGACCCCGACGGAAAGTGGATCCGCATTACCGCAGAAGCCGTCCTGGATGACAACATTTCCGCCCAGGAGCATATGCTGGCAGCCTATCCTTCCCTGCAGGCCCAGTACAAGCCCGGTGACGGCAATACCGAAGTTTACTACCTGAAGAATGCCACCGCCGTGATTTGCTCCTTTACCGAAGCGCCCAAAACTATCCGCTTCTGATGGGTTCGGTTCGTATGCTGGAACCCAAATACGAGGCTTTGAAAATCAAAAATCAGCTGTGTTTTCCCCTGTATGCCTGCTCCCGGGAGATCATCAAGCGCTACAAGCCCTTTCTGGATGAAATCGGACTGACCTACACCCAATATATTGCCATGATGGTACTATGGGAGCATAAGACCATGAATGTCAAGGCAATGGGCGAGATTCTGTTCTTAGATTCCGGCACGCTGACCCCGGTGCTGAAAAAGCTGGAAAGCAAGGGACTCATTACCCGCCAGCGGAGCAAAGCCGACGAGCGGAATCTGGTGGTCACCATCACCGAAGCCGGTGAAGCTTTGAAAGAAAAGGCCGTTACAATACCGGGAAAAAATGGCGAAGTGCTCTGATCTGGAGCCGGAGGAAGCAGCAACGCTGTACCGCATTCTTTACAAAATGCTGGAAAAAGGGCACACATAACGAAAAGAACGCACCTGCTGTATTGCAAGCAGGTGCGTTTTGTGTTAGCGACTATGTTACACGATGAGATCAAATTTGTTCAGCTGCTTATTCAGTGCCTTCTTGGCGGATTCGGGCACATCGCCGCCGCCCATTCCCATCAGCATCTCGAAGTTGAAGTTCTGAACCATGTTCCACATGGGATGGTCGGGGCCCATCTTGCCGCCCATCATCTTGCTCACAATGGCCCAGGCTTCGGGATTCTTGTGGATCTCAGCCATGGTGGACTTGATGCTCAGCTTGCCCTCGGGGAATTCCATGGGGCCGTCATCCAGATCTACGCTGCCCATGGCGGTGAACCAGTTGGCTGCGCCCTCATTGCCGTCATCCTCAACGGGCAGGGTGTAGATCTCAGGCTCGGCTTCCACCTTCTCGATGGTCATGGTGTCCTTCACATGTCCGGCAACTGCCAGGAAGATGTTAAGACCATCGTTCAGCGCCACGTCAAAGCGGCAGATGTGGTCAACGGCTTCCTGCTCTCCCACCAGAGTACCGTTGCAGTACAGCTGCACGGAGGGCTGGTTGGTGTAGACCTTGATTTCTCTTACGTCACCGGCACGCTGGGCATAGCGCTTGCCGCACAGGTAGACCATGGGTTCGGGATTCCAGTAGGACTTGCAGATGTAGTAGGCATCCTTCTTGGTCTTGCGGTCCATGCCTACGAGGCCCTTGTTGTTCCGGCCGGCAACGCCGCCTTCGTCACGGGCAGCACAGCCGAAGTCGAACATATTCCACAGGTGGGTGGCCCAGACCCAGGGACGCTCATCCAGAACCTTGCACATATGCTCGTGGTAAACAGCCTGGTAATCCTCGCTGTAGTCCTTGACCTTGGGGTTGGGACCGTGGTAGGTCATAACGCCTTCGCAGCCATATTCGGAAATGCCAATGGGGATGTTGGGATGGATGCTGTGGAAGTTATCCAGCCAGGGGCCGTTCTGCTCCAGCTTGCCGCCGTACCAGCCGAAATAATGGTTGTAGCTTTCCAGATCGGTGATGTAGTGCATGGGGCCATCGATGGGGGTGAAGGAAACATGGGCAATGGTGGTCAGGCGGGTGGAGTCCATTTCCTTGACCAGCGCGTTCAGATCCTTGTGATTCTCCACCAGCTGCTCGGAGATACCGCCAATCAGAATTTCGTTGGACAGGCCCCAGAACATGATGGAAGGATGGTTGTAATTCTGAACGATCAGTTCCTTCATCTGCTGACGGCAGTTTTCATGGGCAGCGGGGTTCTTGCTCATGACGGAAATGAAGGGAATTTCTGCCCAGATGGCGAAGCCCAGCTCGTCGCAGGCATCGTAGAAATGCTGGTTGTGCTGATAGTGGGCCAGACGGATGGTGTTGGCACCCAGCTCCTTGATCATGCAGGCATCGTCGTAATGCTCCTCGGCATCCAGCGCGTTGCCGATGTACATTCTGTCCTGATGACGGGCAACGCCCCGGAGGGGAGTGAGAACACCGTTGAGATAGAAGCCCTTCTGAGGATCCACGGTGAAAGAGCGGACACCCACCCGGGTATCGATCTCGTCATAGACTTCGTTTCTTCTCAGCAGTTCTGCCACAACAGTGTACAGATAGGGATTTTCAAAGTCCCAGAGAATTGCGTCCGGCAGGAAGATGGTGGTCTTGGGAGCGGAAGCGGGACGGGAAGCGTAGGCGACTTCCTTGCCCTCCTCGTCCAGAATGGTGTACTGAACGGTGAAGTTCTCGTCAGCGTTCTTCACGAAAGCTTCCACTTCAAAGGTAGCGCCGCCGCAGTCGGTGGGTTTGGGGGTGACCATGATGCCGGGGCCGCCATAGTATTCCAGATCAAAGTGGGCGTCGGGAACGGAAATGATGTTGACGCCACGGTACAGTCCGCCGTAGAAGGTGAAGTCGGCATTCTGGGGATAGACGAAGTCGTTGGCAATATTGGAGCAGGCTACCACCAGCAGATTCTCTCCCCCGGCCTTGCACAGGTCGGTCACATCTGCACGGAAGCAGGAGTAGCCGCCCTCGTGGTAGACGACTTCGGTGCCGTTGACATAAACAGTAGCCTCGGAGCTGGCTGCCAGAATTTCCACAAAGACCCGGCCGCCCTTCAGAGGCTGTACGGGAGTTTCAAAGGTCTTGGCATACCAGCACTTGCCCCGGTAGTAGCTGCCGTTGCCGTCATTGCCATCCACAGCGTTCCAGGTGTGGGGCAGGTTTACGTCCTGCCACTGGGCGGGATAAGCACCGGGCAGGCCGGCATCTTCCCGGATAAATTTCCAGTTTTCGTTGATATTGATGATATTTCTCATGGGAATCCCCTTTCAACTGTTATCGGAACCAGTATACCATATTTTGCGTTTGACAGATATGTACAAAATCCCATCATTTGTACATATCCTTCCAAAAAACAAAGCCCGGTTCTCAGCGAAACGCCAAGAACCGGTGCTTTTTAATATGCCTGCCTTGCCAGTGGTTTATTCATCAGTTCAGCGATCAGCGCAACCATTTGTTCCGGGCTCTTCTGATACCCGGAATCATGCCAGCTGAACACCAGTGCCATGCAGCCGCTGATGTTGAATACTAGAATATCCTGGCGGTTTTCCAGATCCTCTGCCTGCAGCCACCGCCACACATCGTAATCCTCCAGCAGGATGCTGCCGATCATACGTTCCAGCAGGATGCTCCACAGGTTGTGTTCCCGCATGGCATCCAGCAGAGGCTTCTGCTCTTTCCAGTACAGGAAGAACCGCAGAGCCATATTGGGGATATCGGTACGGAAGCTCTCAATGTCCAATATCCGATGGTCGATCAGTCCATACAGCGCATCCTGTTTGCTTCCAAATAAATGATAAAAAACGCGGCGGGAAATACCGGCTTCCTCACAGATCTGGGTGATTGTGATCTGCTCATAGGGCAGTTTTCCCATCAGGGTAAGAAAGGCGTTCTCCAGTACCCGCTGGTTTTGGGTGGAACGCTCTGTTGTACATTTTCGGTACATGGTATTTCCTCTCAGTCTGCTTTTTTCACTGAGCGTAAAAAGCTCTGCCGGATAAATTTCGGCGTGATCCGGCGGATGCCGGTGCCAATGAGGCAAATGCCTCCCTGTATATGTTTTGGGGGAATGGTTCTCATTGGGATGCTTCCCCGTTTTCACCGGAAGGATTGACCTGGGGGATGAACTTTACGGCGATCCGGCTTTTTCCTTTTCTGGCCGCGGCAATATAGCCGATGACGGAAAAGACCACTGCACCGATGAGATTCACCAGAAGATCCTTCATGGTATCGTGATTGCCCACATCCAGATAGCCGCCGAGGCCCAGCACCTGCTGGCTGCCGTCTGCGGAAACCAGGATCACTTCCCGGATATCCTCCACATGGATTACCGTATTGGTCAGGCTCTGGTCAAGGGCAACCGTGTGAATGGCATGGATGACGGTATCCTTCTGCATATCCATTCCCAGCAGCAGATCTGCAAAATACTCAAAAAACTCCCACAGGACACCAACCGTCATGGAAAAGCAGAAGGCCGTCAGCGCAAGATATTTGGGAGAAAGCTGCAGGGAAAACCGCTCGTCCCGGTTCAGAAGATCTACCAACGCAAAGCCCACCGCAGCGCAGAGAAAGCCGTTGATGGTATGCAGCATGGTATCCCAGTTGGAAACCCGCACATAGAAGCTGTTCAGCTCACCCAGTATTTCCGCTGAAAAAATAAACAGGAGAATCACAACTTCCAGCGCGCTTGGCAGATGGATGTCCAGCTTATGGGACAGGATGCTTGGCAGCAGCATCAGCACCAGGGTCAGCAGGCACAGAAAGACACTTTGGTAGTCTCCGCGGAAGTAAGATCTGGTCAAAGACAGGATCACAAGTCCGCGCAGGATAAAATAAACAATCAGAGATACCCGGTTGCGGTAAAGATATTTTTTGACTCCGGCCAATCGTTTCTGTTTCATTGGGGCACCTCCTGTGTGTATACAAATCCATGGAGGCCTGTTTCTATAATTCCGATCAGGGTCTGCTTTAAGAGCGCTTCCTCCTTCATGCCGCCTGCAAACCATTGCCGGAGCACTTCCTTCATGCCGCTGACCAGAAACAGGTAGATCCACTGGGCCTGCCGGCGGCTGACCTTGCCGTCCCTGGTCCACTGGTTGACGGAATCATTCTCGTTGCCCTGCAGCAGAAGGGCAAGACCGTTTCCCGCAACTCTGGTGTTCAGGAAGATATCCCGCATCACCGGATGTTCCTTCAGATATTTCAGAACGTCGTCCAGCACGTTGGGAAAATAGGTTTCCCCCACCCACAGCGCACCCAATGCTTCAAACAGCTCCCGGCTTTTCTCCACTTCGATTTCTTCCAATAGTGCTGTCAGGGTATCGTAGTGGGCATAAAAGGTAGCCCGGTTGATATCTGCGGCGGCGCAGAGCTCTTTGACTGTGATTTTTTCCACCGGGGTTTCCTGCATCAGTTCAAAGAGGCTGTCCTTGATCGCCTGCTTGGTATAACGTATTCTCCGGTCACTTGCGGCCATAGTATTTCCTCCGGAACCGACACATTTTATATCGTGTCGGTTATTTTACATACCATTTTTTCTGTTGGTTGCAACAATTTTCTGCATTGATTATACGAAACACAGGAAAGAAAATCAACACATGTCAGGAGGAAAACGACTATGAATCCCAAATACGAGATCCTGTTTACCCCAACCAAAATCGGCAGCATGGAAATCAAAAACCACTTCGTCATGTGTGCCATGGAGTCTACCGGCATCATCAACTGGCTCCAGGGCATGGGCTTTAATGCCAAGCTCCGTGTCGTGGTAACTTTGTTATAGGCCTTAATACAAGCATACCCCCCAGTAAACTAGTGGTTTGCTCACCCCCGGTAGAACCAAGGCTTTATATCAGCCCAGCGGGAGTCGAACACGCACCGCATTTCGGCGGCTCTGTTTGGCGCTTTTGGACTTGTCGTCCTTGCCTTGCGCCAAAAAGCAAACAAAGAAAAACCACGCTTCCTAAACTTCAGGAAGCGTGGTTATTGCCACATGATTTACTTGTCCATACCACAAGCAAAGGCTGCTTCGATCAAAGCCCGGTCGTTCATCACCGCATCATAGAACCGGAAACCGCCGGCAAAGTTGTAAGCTTCAAAGCCATAGCCCTCCAGAATCCGGGTAGCGATGTAGCTGCGCAGACCGCTCTGACAGATGACATAAACGGGCTTTCCGGGTTCGAGCTCACCGATCCGCTCCCGCAGCTCATCCACAGGGATGTTTTGGAAGCCATCAATATGGCCCCGGCTGTACTCACCCACCATCCGGGTATCCAGCAGAGTCACACTTCCATCCCGGGGCAGATTGGCAGCATCAGATACATGCCATTGCTTCAACCCCCTGGAAATGTTGTCGATCATAAAACCTGCCATATTTACAGGGTCTTTTGCCGAGGAGTAAGGCGGTGCATAAGCAAGGTCCAGATCCTTCAGATCAGTTGCCTTTATTCCCGCGTGAATGGCGGTAGCCAGCACATCGATCCGCTTATCCACACCGTCGTAGCCCACGATCTGTGCACCCAGCAGGCGGTAGGTTTCTTTCTCAAAAACCACCTTCATGGTCATCAGCTTGCCGCCGGGGTAGTAGCCTGCGTGGCTCATGGGAGACAGGATCACCGTGTCCACATGGAGCCCTGCTTTTCGGGCATTGGTCTCATTGATGCCGGTGGCAGCTGCGGTCATATCAAAGACCTTGATTACGGAGCTTCCCTGAGAACCTAAGTACCGGCTGTCGCCGCCGCAGATATTGTCCGCAGCGATCCGCCCCTGCTTGTTGGCAGGCCCTGCCAGGGCGATCAGTGCATCCTCGCCGGTGACATAGTGCTTCACCTGCACCGCGTCACCCACAGCGTAGATGTCGGGAACGGAGGTTTCCATCCGGTCATTGACCTGGATGCTGCCCTTCATGCCAAGCGCCAGACCGGCATCTTTGGCAAGGCTGGATTCCGGGGTGACACCAATGGCAAGCACCACCATATCCGCATGAATGGGTGCGCTGTCCTTCAGCAGCACATTGATACCGCCGCCCTTTTCCTCAAAACCTTCCACACTGTAGCCCAGGGCAAGCTTCACGCCATGCCTGCGGACTTCACTGTGGATGAAGGAAGCCATATCGGCATCGAAGGGATTCATCAGCTGCTTGGGCCGCTGGACGATGGTGACTTCCAACCCTAACTCCCGTAAGTTTTCTGCCGTCTCCAGACCGATAAAGCCGCCGCCCACCATGACAGCGGATTTTGGCTTATTCCGGTTGATAAATTCCTTGATCCGGAAGGTATCCTCCACAGTGCGCAGGGTAAACAGCTTATGGCTGTCCATACCGGGCAGATTGGGCCATACAGGCTTCGCGCCGGGAGAAAGCAGCAGCTTGTCGTAGCTTTCTTCGTGTTCCTCGCCGGTCTTTACGTTTTTCACAGAAACCGTCTTTCTGTCGGGATGAATGGCAGTGACTTCGTGATGTACCTTCATATGAATGCGGAACCGGGAGAAAAAGCTCTCCGGGGTCTGGAGCGTCAGATCCTCCGGATCTTCGATCACTCCGCCGATATAGTAAGGCAGACCGCAGTTGGCATAGGAAATATAGCCAGACCGCTCGAACACCACGATTTCTGCCCGCTCATCCAGTCTGCGGATTCTCGCTGCAGCCGTGGCTCCACCGGCCACGCCACCTACGATCACGACTTTCATACAGACTCCACCTTTCCGCGATATGCGGCAATGCCGCCGATATTATTTACATTTGTATATCCCATGTGCTGCAAACAGCTGACTGCCTGACGGCTCCGGGCACCGGAGTGGCAGTAGACATACAGGGCTGTATCTTTATTTTCCACAACTGCGTCTACTTTGTCAATGGCCTGCAGAGGAACATTTTTGCTTCCGGGGATGAATCCATCCCGGTATTCCTGCGGAGTGCGCACATCCAGCAGGATGGCACCCTCCCGCTGCATAAATTCTTTTACGCCCTGATTGATGTCAGGCTGTTTGAAGAAATCGAAGAAGCCCATAACCACACCTCCTTACAGCATAGCAAGAATCGCCTTCTTGGGTCTTGCGCCCCGTTCCTGCCGGAGGATCTTTCCCTTTTCCATCACCACTAAGGTAGGAATGCTCAAAACACCGAACTGTTTTGCCAGCTCCGGGTTCTCATCCACATTGATTTTGCCGACCTTAATATCGGGGCGTTCCTTTGCGATCTCCTCTACCATTGGAACCACCATCCGGCAGGGACCACACCAGGGTGCCCAGAAGTCCAGCAGAACTTTCTTTTCGGAATTCATAACCTCATTGTGAAAATTATTCTGATTAATATTGATAGCTGCCATAGGTTAGCCCTCCTTATATCTCTTTTTTGTGTCTTTATTATAGACAAATGGCGCAGGGTTTTCCGTGATGACATCACCTTAAGCATTATACCGGAACAAACGAACACAGGAATGAAATTGAAAAAACGTCAAATGTACCGCAAAGAAAAAATGCCCCGGTTCCGAAGAACCGGGGCATATCGCTTAGATATAGAGATTTACCTGAATGTCCGTCCATTTGTGGACTCTGCGTTTACTGCTCAAGCCGTACATGTAGGCTTTCGCGTCCTCGCATGTTACGGTTAGGCTTGCAAACTTCCGGTAATTCCTTAACCCTTGATAGCAGCCTGTGTGGGGTTGGACACAGACAGGCATTTTTCAGGTCTATAATGCCGTTTTCTTCGGGAGGAGCATACTGCTCCCCGCCGAAAGTTAGTGCCTCGTGGTTTTTCCTGCCCTCCACCGTCATGTCCAGGCTGGTGGTTCCCCTGCCGTCCAGATTCAGGTACCAGCAGAAGTTGGTTTTTCCGATAGGCACCACCTGGGTAACAAATTTGCGGATCAGGTCGGGACTGGGTTTCGGCTGGGACAGGTCCAGGATTTCTTCCAGGGCATTCTGAATCCTGCCCCACTCCGGCTGTTCCAGGTCGATGGTATTGGTCTGGGTCAACCGTTCCTGCTCCGCCGTCAGCTTTTGAAACTCTGTATCCAGTTTTTGCCGCTGGGCAAGGAATTCTTCCTTGGTGATTTCGCCCTCGGTTCGCATATCCAGCAGGGTTTCCTTTTTCGTTTTGAGCCGTTCCATCCGGGTGGCGAGGTTTGCCATACTGGTTTCCGCTGGTCTCGGGGTGCGGTAGCTCTGGCGGATCAGATTGATGGTGTACTGAATCAGATCCCGCTGTTCCCGGAAGACCTGTTCCAGAATGGCCTTGCCCATCAGTTCCAGTTTCCAGTCGGCAATCATAGGCTGGTCGCAGTAGCCGGTGTCGTCGGCTCCCGCATCCCGCCGCTGTTTGGCAGAGCCGTTGTTCAGAATGTTGTAGCACTTGTAGCCGTAGGAGGTGGGCTTGTCCTCGTAGCGGTGCCAGATATTTTTCCGGAAGCCACACCCGCAGGAGCACCGCAATTTACTTCCCCACAGGTCTTTGTTTTCCTGAACGCAGTGCCGGACCCGTTTGCCGGTCTGGGGCGAGAAACTTTCCATCATGCGGCCTGCCTTGATTTCTTGCGCCCTGTGCCAGTCCTCCTGACTGACGATGGCGGGGAACTTTCCCTCCATGTAGATGTAGGTGGATTTATCGTGGTTGTTGATCCGCTTTTGCTCTAGGTAGTTGTTGCTGAAGGATTTTCCATAGGCGATAACACCCATGTAGGTCTGATTGTTCAGAATCCGGGAGATCACGCCGTGGCTCCACTTATTCAGACCGGAAGCATTCAGCCGTCCCAGTTCTGTCAGCCGCCGTGCGATTTTCCCGGTGCCGAGACCTTCGTTCAGGTACATGTCGAAGATCATCCGCACAGTTTCCGCCTGGTCTTCGTTGATGACATAGGTATCGCCCACCCGGTCGTAACCGAGGATGTTGCCGCTGCCGTAGAGGGTTCCTTTCTCCCGGCTCACATGCTGGCCTGCTTTCACCCGTTCGGAGACCTTGCGGCTTTCCTCTTGGGCAAGAGTTGCCATGATGGTGAGCCGAAGTTCTCCATCTCCATCCATGGTCCAGATGTTGTCCTCCACGAAGTACACTTCCACACCGATGTTTTTCAGTTCCCGTGTGGTCACCAGCGTATCCACCGTGTTTCTGGCGAAGCGGCAGACCTCACGGGTGACGATCAGATCGAACTTCCCGGCTCGTGCATCCTCCAGCATCCGAAGGAAGGCGGGACGCTTCTTCGCCTGGGTTCCGGTGATGCCCTCGTCGATGTACCGCTCCACCAGCATCCAGTTGGGATGGTAGCGAAGCTGGTCATCGTACCACTGCATCTGATTTTCCAGGGCACTCAGCTGTGCTTCATGTTCGGTGGATACCCGTCCATAGAAGACAATCCGCCGGGGCCGGTTGCGGTCCAGGTATCCCCAGGGAGTTCCCCGGGGACTTGGTATCTTTGTCATGTCTGTTCCTCCTTTTCTGTTTTAAGCTGCTTTTGGAATGTCTGCGGATTCTTTGAGCTTCTCTCGGACGGCCTGTAAGGTCTCTCTGTTGATGAGCTTTCGCTCACAGAGAATCTCCGCCAGCTTCAGGGCTGCATAGTCTTTGTCCAGCTTCACCGCAGCACCCCGCTTTTGCAACACACAGAATACTGGAAGTATTTGCGCAAGTCTATTGCCGAAACTGACACATTATTCTTTTGGCGGTTGTTCAGATTTGACATTGTACTGTTATCCCCTGCGGGACATTTTTTCATAAGCTTTCCCTCCTTGTATTTTTAGAAATAGGTTACATGCCACCCATGGTCATGCCATGCTTCTTCCTGCGCTCCGGGCGGTAGTGTTTTGTGGTACTGTCCTCAATGGGACGGTCTTCCTCCAGGATGTTGGTCATCCCTGCGGCCAGATATGCGGCATCCATTCCAAGACCAGCATAATCAATGCCGGGATCAGAGAAATCCAGAACAGCTTCCTGGTATAGCGTTTCTGCTGCTGTGTCACCTCGGAGAGCTTCTCGGAAAACTGCTCGCTGATCTTCCCAGCCTGTGACTGCATCTCGGAGGATGTTTTCTCCATCTGCTCTGTCTGGTTCGCTGCCGCATCCTCCATCCATGATTGATATGTTTCCATCATCTCCACGGTGTCTTTTGCGTGCTCCTGAAGAAGTTTGATTTGCGATGCCAGAAGATTTATCATCGTCTGCTCGGTAGCCAGGCAGTTCATCTGCTTTTTCATATCCTCCAGCATTTGAAGCTGAACCTTCAAACTGTTGATCAAGCCAGCCCAGTTGCTGTCCATGACCGCTACGCAGGGAACGATTCGTTCTGCTTCCCGCAGTGCCTGCCGTGCCTGGTTCTTCAATTCCTGCGGCGATTTCCGCGCGGATTCTGAATTCATATTCCATGTTCTCCTTTCTGTATTTTTCTTCGTGTAACTTATTGTCCCGGCACCGGTCGCCGCCGGGGGTGGTGTAGGTGATGTACTTCCGGTCTGATGTCCACCGAACCTGATAGCCTTCCGCTTCCATGAGGGAAATGAAATGCTCACGGCTGAACGCAAGTTCCATGGCATCGTCGATGGCGATTGCCAAACGCAACTTCCAACTCTGTCCTTTGTCAGCGGCACGGTATTCTCTTGACGACATGGTGGAAGTTTTCTTCGGCTTCGGCTTGAGAACCGAGAGACCGTAGGCACGGCATAGGTCGTCGGACACATCCCGCAGGTGCTGGATGTTATCTTTGTCGCTGTGATATTTCTTCCCATTCTCTGCACTGACGGAATTGATGATCAGATGAGAATGGATGTGGTCACGGTCCGTGTGAGTCGCCACCACAACTTCGAAGCCATCGAACTGCTGCGCCAGCTGCAACGCAATCTCATGGGCGGTCTGGGGTGTCAGATTTTCTTCCGGGTGGAAGGACTGAATCAGATGATAGAACATCCGACCATCATTCTTGTTGTAGAGCCGCTTGGTGTTCAGGAACTCCTGATAGGCGCACCCGGCAACGCAGTTGACACCGGACACATGAAACCTGTCACCATATTCTGTTTTATCCCGGCGGCAGCAGTAGCGGAGTGTGCCGTTGAGACCTTTGGCTGTTTGGTTTTTGACAGCGGGTATAAACTTAACTGTCGCCATCATCCCACCGCTTTCGCTTCAGGATTTCCGACAGCAGATTGCTCATGAGAATATGCTGCTCCGTCAGCTCCTGCAAGTTCACCACACGAACACGACCCATGTTGGCAAGGGTTGTCAGCTGATTTATGTTTCGGCCGATGGTTTTTTGCAGACGGATCACTTCATGCAGTCCATCAATGACAACGATCTGTTTCCCAAGACAGCAGGTTGTCACATACTCTGTCAATGTCAGCAGTGACCTGCGCGCTTTCCGGTGGATCATATCCAGATCTTCTTCACTAATCCTGATGCTCATTTTCTTGCTTTTCATAAATTACCTCCTTATTTCTAATTCGTATCCTAGCCCCCTCGGAGAGCTGGGGGTTCTTCAAAGGGGGACTGGTCCCCCTTTGAAGGCGCATCCGCGGCGCTTGCCGCCGCAGGCATTTCCGCAGAAATGCCATGCGCCTAAAAGTGGGTCCGGGCTTCTGCCCGGTGTTAAAGGGGGAGGCAGACTAGCCGAACGCGATGCTTGCCCCAGTCGGAGCGACTGGGACTTCTCCCCGCAGGGAACCGTTTCTATTTATCGGATGGGTATTTCTTCGTCCCGCCCAAAGAAATCCCACACACCGCCACCAACGGCTTCGTAGTTTATGAACGCAGGTGACGCATCCGTCGCAAGAATTATGGGCCGCTTCTTTGCGTCACCTGCGTTTCTTTCGTCACGGGCGGGATGTACTCCACATCTACCAGCCGCTGGGTGTTGCTGCGGTAACTGCGGAAGGTGATACCCTGTTCCTGCAAGGGAATCCGCCAGCGGTTCATCATCTGCTTCAGTGACTTGGGATTTACATTCAGACCACTGTGCCGGTTGAAGGCATCCGCCAGATCACTGTTGCCGCCAAAAAAGCATCCCACATCTTTTATAAAATTCAGGAACGCTGTCATCTCACCGGGCAGAAGATTTTCAGGACTGTCCCTGCTGTCGGACAGCAGTTCCCAGGTACAGCTTCCTTTCGAAAACTGAAGCTGCAATTCCCGGTACTCAATATCCCGCCCGGTACAGATCAGCTTGGCGGCATCGGTACGGCGTTCGTCCTTTTCCAGAACGAAGATGGCATCGGCAGCACCGCTGATTCCAGTTGTTCCGGACAGCTTGTTGATGGGATCACGGTCACCCTGCTTCCGCAGATGATGCACCAGCAGAATGGAAATCCGCTGGGAGTCTGCAATCCGTTTCAGCTTCTGCATCTCCTGGTAGTCACTGCCGTAGGTGGGTTCGCCGTTATTCCCTCGCACCATCTGGAATGTATCCACCACAATCAGCACCGTATCCGGATGCTCCCGCAGAAACGAAAGTATCTGTCCCTCCAGATCATCTGCCAGGGAGCCCGCCACCGTAGCGAAGTAAGCATTGGCGGGTGCTTCATCGGTGACGCAGGCCAGCCGCTGCTGTACCCGGTGGAGGGGATCTTCCAGGCAGAGATACAGCGTTGTGCCGGGGATAGTATCCAGATTCCAGATGGGTTCTCCCTTGGCAATGCGGACACACAGATCCAGCACCAGCCAGGACTTTCCGATCTTTGGCGCACCACCCAGGATGCTCAGTCCCTGAGGAAGCAGACCGCCCACACAGAACCGGGGCAGTGCCAGCGGCATGTCCATCAGAGTTTCTCCATCGATGGCGCAGAGACTGGTTTGTAGTTCTTCCATACGTTAACCTCCTTTTGTATTTGTCCCTTCATATAGGCATTTGGACACAGACTGTGAAAAACGAAACACCTCCTTCAAATTTTTCTCCCAATGAACAGAATCCCAGAAGACAACAAAAAAGCCGGGCACAAAAGTCCGGCACATATTCGGCAGAGTATTCTGCCTGCAACATGTGCTGCACTTTTGCACCCGGCTATTTGGTGGTGTTACATTAAGCTGCCCTGGGACAGCTTACCCCGTTGCTCGGTGATACAAAACTCCCTCGACTGAGGGTTTCTGGTTCATTCGGTTGTGCATTTATATTAACAAACAAATGTTCTTATGTCAAGAGGGATTTTTCTTTGTTTATGGCGTAAAGGATTTTTGGAACTATTGACAGTTGCAATTCCCCACAACCCAAGGTACTATCACCAACACTTTCAGGAGGTGATGAATCATGGAAACCTATTTTGAAACCCTGCGGGACTATATTCTTGCACAGCAACCGGATCTGGGTGACGGAGAAACCGTTTTGGAGATGATCTATGAATGTTATTCCCAACTCAACTGCATGGACAACGAAACCATCCGCAAGGACTTCGATGAACTCTACCGTGCCATGCACGGTCAACCCCTTCGGGAGATGGACAAGGTAATCTACACCGTCTGCACCCTCTGCCGGGATCACGAACGATCCGGCTTTGTGGATGGAATAAAGATTGGCATTCGATCGAGTGATGAACTGCCGATAGTCTGACTCCTCTTTAAATATATACACCACCAGATGCTATGCCTTGAATAAATGCAATGCTAAAGCATCTGGTGGTGTATTTTTTCCTAATTCTGTATTTCCTACTGGGTGCCGCTTACAAGATTGTTTGCTTCAATTTCCTCTGCACAAACCATTCGTACCACATAGCACGGATCGTTCTCGCACTTGGTAGTAATGTAAGCCTTTGTTGCATCGCTTATGCCTTTTGTTTTACCTATTCTGCGAAGAATGAGATTTTTAATATATACGCATTCGGAATCAATCAGGCTGAGTAACTGGCGATTTACAACACTTTCATTCTCAGGGTTGCGTGCCAATGATAGTAGTATTCTAGTTGCAATGCAACGGATATCCAGATTGTCCTGTAGCTGATACTGCTTCTTCGCTATTTGAAAGATATACTTTTGCCAACCCTGTACTTTCAATTTTGTTTTTCAACTGAAGACAGGTATCGTCATACTTTCCCTTATCTCCACATTTCGAACTAATAAACACAGCAATTTTTCGTCCTGGCTGCAATACAGGTAATAAGGGAGCTTCTTTTTTCTCGTCTTTATCTGTGTACTCCCAAGCAATTCCGCCAATGGGCGTGCTTATTTCTGTTACTCGAATACCCATGGAAGTCCTCCTTTTCGACCACCATATGTTGTGGAATCATCCATCTGCGAAACCACAACATATGGTGGTAATTTCTAACTTTGCAAAAGTTTCGCTTTTTCAAAGCCCAAATTATAGGTTCATCTGGCCTTGTATATGACCCTGAAATGACCCTGTAACCGAGGCTACACATGAGGGTAGAAGTGAAGGTAGAAGTGAAGGAAGAAGCGAAGGAAGAAGTGAAGGAAGAAACGAAGCCATAAATGAAACTATAAATGAAGCTGTAAATGGAGCTGTAAATGAAGCCGTAAATGATACTGTAAATTGCCGACAGATATCCTTTGCTGCTTTAAGCTGATTATAGCACTGGTAGCCATAAGCAATACTGCCATCGTTACGGATGTGCCATTTATCCTTAGTGTAACGAAAATCACGCTGCTTGTGAAATGTGCGAATGATCGCTTCGCATGATATTGGCATAGGTAGACTGATTGATGAGCCCTTTTTGGAGCAGAATTTCAATCATTTTCAATGCGGCAAAATGGCTGTCAATCTTT
>JAGBAI010000168.1 GCA_017939025.1 Oscillospiraceae bacterium | reverse complement strand
TCACCGCACAAATTCCGAAAATCCGCCCATTGAGGTCGGATTTTCGGACGGACCGTCGAGGACGACGGTCCCTACGGTAACGGACCTCTAAATTCCGAATTTATACTTCTTCGACAGTCTGAAGGGCGGGGATGATTCCCCGCCCTTGACGCATGTTTACTTAGTGCCGAAGATCCGGTCGCCGGCATCGCCCAGGCCGGGGACGATGTAGGCGTGGTCGTTGAGCTTTTCGTCACAGGCAGCCATGTAGATGTCCACATCGGGGTGGGCTTCGGTGACAGCCTTGATGCCCTCAGGACAGCCGATGATGTTCATCATAATGATGTTCTTACAGCCCCGCTTTTTCAGAAAATCGATGGCAGCCACAGCGCTGCCGCCGGTGGCCAGCATGGGATCCACCACAAAGGTGACCCGGTTTTCGATGTCCTCAGGCAGCTTGCAGTAATACTCCACAGGCAGATGGGTCTCAGGATCCCGGTACAGGCCGATGTGGCCGATCTTGGCGGAGGGGATCAGATTCACCATGGAATCCACCATGCCAAGGCCTGCCCGTAGAATGGGCACGATGGCCAGCTTCTTACCGGAGAGCATCCGGCATTTTGCCGTTGCCACGGGGGTTTCCACCATAACTTCTTCCGTGGGCAGGTTCCGGGTGGCCTCGTAGCACATCAGTCCGGCGATTTCTCCGATCAGCTCCCGGAATTCCTTTACAGGCGTTTCCTTATTGCGCAGGATCGCCAGCTTGTGCTGGATCAGAGGATGATCGAATACGGTAACATTTGCCATAATTTATCTCTCCTTATATTTTTTTGTAGGGGAGGGTCTTGACCCTCCCGCTGGGCAGCGAATTGTAAGAGGCAAAGATTGACACACAAATCAAACATTTCGGATAAAATGTTTCTGCGTATAGGTTGTAAGGTTGCGGGAGGGTCAAGACCCTCCCCTACAGGGGGATCATGCTTGATTTTGCCGTTCCAGCCGCTCCCGTTCGGCCTGGGAAAGTCTCAGGTAGTTGGGGGTCAATGCGTTGCCGTCGCCGGTTTCTCCGGCGGCTATTTTTTCGGCTGCAACCATGGCAACACCCACGGCCCGCTGGTGGCGGCGGTGCTCAGGAGGCAAAATCAGTTCCTCAATGTCAGCGGACAGATGCTTATAGGCCAGCTCTGCCCCGTCACCCACCAGATAGATGGGGCCGTCCACATGTTCCAGCTCGGTTTTCAGATCGGCAAGGGCGATGGCCCGGTCGTCGCTGTGCCGCTCCAGCACTCCTTGGTTAACATAAAACAGTGCGTTGTAGACCTGGTTCCGGCGGGCATCCATGCAGGGGCATACATAGCCGTTGTAAGCTCCCAGAGAAACTGCCATGGCTTCCAGTGTGCTGATACCGTAGCAGGGGAGCTGACCGCCCCAGCTCAGGCCCTTTGCCGCAGCCACGCCGATGCGTACGCCGGTAAAGGAACCGGGGCCTTCCGCAACGGCCACCGCTGTCACATCGGCCATGGTTTTGCCGCACTGCTTTAAAAGATCCTCTGCCATGACCATCAGTGTCTGGCTGTGGGTCAGGCCGGTATTCTGGTAGTGCTCGCCCAGCAGCTTCTGTCCGTCGTGAAGGGCGACAGAGGCAGCTTTCGCGCTGGTTTCAAAGGCTAAGATCAGCAAGGAAATCCCCTCCTTCTATGGTAATGTGCCGGGAATCCTCGCCCAGCTTTTCAATGGTGACGGTGATGGCCCCTTCCAGAGCATCGGACACATTTTCGCTCCATTCCACAGCGCAGATGCCGTTTCTGTCCAGATAATCCTCCCAGCCGATGTCCCAGAGATCATCGGAGGAAGTAAGCCGATACATATCGAAATGGAACAGAGGCAGCCGGCCGGACAGGTATTCGTTGACGATGGTGTAAGTAGGACTGGTGACCAGATCGGTGCAGCCCAGACCCCGGGCCAGTCCCCGGGTAAAGGCGGTCTTTCCCGCGCCCAGGTCACCGGTATAGGCCAGGATCGTTCCCGGCTGTAAAACTTTCCCCAAAGCGCAGCCAATGGCTTCCGTCTCAGCGGGGGAGTTGGTGATGTATTGCATAATAATACCTCAAAAGTAAAGGATTCTGAGTCAAGCCTTCCCCCGGGGGGAAGGTGCCGAACGAAGTGAGGCGGATGAGGGATGGCGAAAGCTGACAGGTTAGCAGGCACTCCCGTTGGATTTACCGTATTCTGTCCTTCACAGCCATATCCACTGCTTCGCACACACCGCGAAAATTCCGCATGACATCCAGATTGGAGATCCGAAACACATAAAGACCTTTTTCTTCCAGAAAAACCGTCCGTATCCGATCATACTCCATAGCCTCCGGCTCGCAATGCTGGGAACCATCCAGTTCCAGCACAAGCTTTGCCTTGTCACAATAAAAATCCACAATATAGTTGCCAATGGGAAATTGGCGTTTAAACTGCACAGGATAGATTTTTAAAAAATCATACCATAAATGCCGTTCCTCTTTGGTCATGTTTTTGCGTAGTTTTTGGGAATTGCGCAGCATCTGTTCTTCCATTTTCATAGTCGTTACCTGTCGCCTTCCCTCATCCGTCAGCCCTTCGGGCTGCCACCTTCCCCCCGGGGGAAGGCTCATTTCGCATTTTTCAATTTCTCCGCCTGGTCGGCAGTTGCCAAAGCGTTGATGATTTCATCGATATCCCCGTCCATGACGCTGTCGATGCGGTACAGGGTCAGGCCGATGCGATGATCCGTGACCCGGCCCTGGGGGAAATTGTAGGTGCGGATCCGCTCGTTGCGCATGCCGGTGCCCACCTGGCTGCGGCGCAGACCACCGTGCTCCGATTCGATGCGTTCCTGCTCAATTTCGTAAAGCTTGGATGCCAGCATCCGCATACATTTTTCCCGGTTTTGCAGCTGGCTCCGTTCTTCCTGGCAGGCCACCACGATGCCGCTGGGCTTGTGGATGAGACGGACAGCGGAGGAGGTTTTGTTGACATGCTGGCCGCCGGCGCCGGAGGCCCGGTAGACCTGCATTTCAATGTCCGCGGGGTTGATCTGTACATCCACCTCTTCCATTTCGGGAAGAACGGCTACCGTTGCGGTGGAAGTATGCACTCTGCCGCCGGATTCCGTTTCCGGCACCCGCTGAACCCGGTGGACACCGGATTCATATTTCATCCGGGAGTAAGCCCCCCGGCCGGTGATGACGAAGTCCGCTTCCTTCACGCCGCCCAGTTCCGTTTCGTTGTAGTTCATCAGCTCCACCTGCCAGCCCCGCTTGGCGGCGTACATGGAGTACATACGCAGCAGGCTGTGGGCAAACAGGGCACTTTCTTCGCCGCCCACGCCGCCCCGGATCTCCACGATGACATTTTTTTCATCGTTGGGATCTTTGGGCAGCAGCAGGATCTGGAGCGTTTCGAAAAGTTCTTCCTTCTGCGCCTTGGCGGCGGCGAAGGTTTCCTGACACAGCTCCTTCATTTCCGGATCGCTCATCAGCTCTTCCGCGTCCAGCATGTCCTGCTCTGCCTGACGGTAGGACTGGAAGGCCTCCACAATGGGCTCCAGGTCATTTTTTTCCCGCAGCAGCCTGGCTGCTTTTTTGGGATCGGCATAAAAATCCGGCTGCTCGGATTTGAAGCAGAGCTCCTCGTATTTATTGACGACTGCTTGTAATTTGTTCAGCATAGATTGCTCCTAAAGCCTTCCCCCGGGGGGAAGGTGGCCGAGCGAAGCGAGGTCGGATGAGGGATGGCGTGCACCGAAGGTCTGGAAAAGGCCTGATACATGGTGCAAATCGTAAAATTACTGCCCGCACTCCTCATCCGCCCCAGTGTGCGCACTGGGGCACCTTCCCCCCGGGGGAAGGCTTTGGGCTTCGCTGCGCATTTGATTTTCGACAATTTTCCAGACATGAATCCCGCTTCGGGCGGGAATGTTAAGAGCGGCGATACACATTAAGTACGCAGCTGGCGGTGTCTGTCAGAACTGTTGTATTTTTTAAGCGTTCCGCGCCGGCCTTGCCGATGCGGAAAACGTGGGGAGTCATGGAAAAGAGGTTTTGCACCTGCTGCCCTTCCACAGTGAAGGAAAAACGGATGGGGATGGACTTCACCAGCGTAAAGCCGGGCAGTTCCGGTACAGTGTCCTTTTCCTTGTGGTGCAAAGAATCGTAAATGATGCCCTTCAGTCCCAGAAGATGATCCTCCGCTGCCAGAACCTGAAAGTAGTATCCGCCGGGCTGCAAAACTCTTGCATATTCCTCCGGCAGGGTCAGGGCGAAGAGGCTGGTGACCAGCTGGGCCGCGCCGTCCTCCACGGGGATGTGGGCGGCGGTGGCGCAGAGCCAGAGCTTGCCCTTGTATTTTGCGGCAGCGCACCGGACGGCCTCTTTGGAAATGTCCAAACCCGTCAGTTCTGCGCCAAGGGCATCGGCCAAACGGGCGGAATAGTAGCCTTCTCCACAGCCCACATCCAGAATGGGGCCGGAAAGGTTCAGTTCTCTGGCAGTGTCCACGAGAGCGTTGCAGATAGGGGCGTAGTGTTCTGCTTCCAGAAACTCCCGCCGGGACAGCACCTGCTCCCGGGTGTCGCCGGGATTTTTGGAATGCTTCTGCTGGACAGCAAGCAGGTTGACATAACCCTTCCGGGCGATATCAAAGCTGTGGCTGTCGGGACAGACAAACTGCCGCTGCTGTCTATTCAGTTCTTTTCCGCAAATGGGACAAAGCAGTTTCATTTCACATCCCTCCAGACTATACTATACCCTATTTTCCGGGAAAGGTCAAATGTTTTGCACGAACGGTATTTTCCTTGCGTTACTGTAGGGGAGGGTCTTGACCCTCCCACAACCTTGCAATGATGCAAGCAGTAACGATTGTCCTGTAAGGCTTGATTTTCCGCATAAAACATAACCGCTAGGTTTCGATAGCAGGCGGGAGGGTCAAGACCCTCCCCTACAGTAGAATTTGTTCAGGAGGTGAGTATGGTGCGTAAGGTTTGGTTGATATTGTTCCTTCCGTTGCTGGCATTAAAAGTCCACGCAACGGAAACAAAATATGTGGCTCTGACCTTCGACGATGGCCCATCCGGGGTAATTACGGAAAGTCTTCTGGACGGCCTTTATGACCGGGGGGTTCATGGCACCTTTCTGCTGTGCGGCTACCGGGTGGAGCAGTACCCGGAACTGACAGCGCGGATCTTTTCCGAGGGCCATGAAATCGGGATTCACGGCTATTCCCACAAGACCATGAAGGGTATGTCCCGGCGGGAAATCGCCGGGGAGATCATGGACACGGAAGCACTGCTGCCGGAGGGCTGCCAGCCCCGGTTTCTCCGGCCCCCGGGAGGCTGCGTCAGCGATCCGGTGATTGAAGTGGCAAAGGCCCGGGGTCTGCCCATCCTCAGCTGGAGCGTGGATCCCCGGGACTGGGCCACCGACGATGCTGCCGCCATTGAGACGGCAGTGCTGGAAAAAATCCGGGACGGGGACATCGTGCTGCTGCACGATATGTCCGAAAGCTCCGTGAAAGCGGCTCTGGCCATCATTGACCAGCTGCTGGAGGAGGATGTGGAATTTGTCACCGTATCGGAATTGGTGCGGATCCGGGGCGCGAAGCTGGTACCGGGCCGGGTGTATAAAGCCTTTCCTAAGGAGTAATACTCTTTTTTATAAAACGGCCTCGTTTTATGAAAAAAGACACCTCCTGACGGCGTTGTCGATTCTATCATTTTTGAGAAAAAATGATAGAAACCCGTCTCATAGAGTTTTTGATAAAATAGCCGTTAGGCTATTTTATCAAAAACGAGTATAATGGCGCGGGAACGTCCTGAGTCTCAGAGTGTTCCCGCGCCATGGCAGCAAATTATCTTCTCAGTGTATATTTCTCCTGTACCTTTTCAGGTTCTTTACAGGTATAGACCGATTCCTGGTACAGCCGGACAGATTTGGTGCTCTCCGCATCCGCCTCAGGACGCAGGGTGCGGAAGTATTCCTGCACCGCATCCTCCGCCAGTTCATTGACCCGGGCCAGCACACCGGCTTCCTGTTTTTCCGGAAGCACAAAAATTTCCACATAGCAGCTTGGCACATAGGGATTGCAGCTGAAAAACACAAAGCCCACGATCTCTTCATCCTGCCGGATCAGATACAGGCTGTTGTCTTTCCCGCGCCACATTTTCAGCGTGTTTCGTGCATCCTTCCGGGCCTGAACCGGATCCGGGTCAGCATGTCCCCGGATCCGGGTATACTGATCAATCAATTCTGCTGTGAATTCTTCTTCATTATTCTGATAGGGAATCAGTGTTACTTCCATATTCTACCACCCCAAATATCATTTTGTGCCTGTTTCCTCTTCTACTTCCGCTATGGGCGCATTTTTCCGCACACTTTCGATGCCTCCGAGGCAGCCTGCCCAGGCGGTGTAGTTTTCCGATATGCCGATGATCTGCCCGTTGCGGCCCCGGAGACGGAAACGGTAATCTCCCGCCTTATCCCGGTAGAGCTGAAATTTGGGATTGGTCAGGTTCACATAACCTTCCTCCGTCTGATCCTCCAGCTTTGCCAAAGGCGCATTTTTCCGGACGCTTTCCAGACCCTTGCGGCAGGCGTGCATGGTGGTATAGACCTCGGAGGTCAGGATCTCCTTGCCGTTGGCGGCGTACAGGTCAAACTTCAAGCCCGAGGGCACCTTGCGGATGACAAATTTGCTCATAATTCACCAGATCCAGTCACAGTCAAATGGGGTGTAAAATTGGAGTCTATAGGGCAGATTTCAGATGCACCACTGTAGGGGAGGGTCTTGACCCTCCCGCAACCTATCTATTACGGAACAGCTGGTATTATCGGAATTGTAACATTTTTCTCAGGATTTTACCACTCAAAAATTGCAAGCTGGCGGGAGGGTCAAGACCCTCCCCTACGGTAATAGATTTGAAACTGCCGCACAAACTGCAATTTAATGGAATACCAGCGGGGTTTCCCTTACCATGGGCATGGTGACGGTAAATTCCGTTACGCTGCCGGAGTAATTCTCCGCATCCCAGAATTCCACGGTCATGGTCAGGTCTCCCAGCTCTGTGGGACTGGTGATCTTCCAGTCCTCCAAAGCCCACAGATCCATCCGTATCACTGACCTGGAATGGGCAGGCAGGTCGGCCCAGAGGAACAGGTCTGCCTTTTCACCGCCGATGGCGGTTTCCAGAGAATTCATGGACAGGAACGCATCGGTATTGTTCTCCACATAGAACAGCAGGCATCCATTCTCATATTTCAGATCATCGGGTTCGGGGAAATAGCCCAGAGCCTCCATGTAAAGGCCGTCCTCATCGATCAGCGGCAGGCCTCCTTCCACCGTCCACTGAGGTTCCACCGGCCGTCCTGTAGCGGACAGGGTGATGGGATCTGTGGTAAAGAGCACCGCGTAATCCCCGTCATCCACCACTTCCAGCACGAAGGTAAGCTCCTCCACCTCCCGGATGTTGGCAGCATTCAATTCTTCTTCGTATAAGTACAGCGTACCCATGCCGTACAGCCCTGCCGCGGCATCCACATACACCCCGGAAGAGGGCAGCACGAAGCCGTTGGCCATCACATAGCGGGTAGTGACATAGACATCCCGGTCAGAAGCATTTTCCACCCAGATCCGGGGATCCTCCGCGCCGAAGTTCGTCAGATACCGGGGCTGAATGGAAATGGTGATATCCCCTTCTTCATACAGCGTCACCAGATCCTCCGGGATAGCCATTTCCGGCTGCACCAGCGCTTCCTCCCGGGCCTCCAGCTCCAGACCCCAGCTTCGAACCATGGGCAGCAGGGCATAGATCACCAGAAAAATGGCAAACAGACCCGCAAAAGGCCGCCGCTTTTTCTCCCGCCGGGGGAACAGGGATTTTTTCGTCTGCGTTTCGCAGCCGAAGGGATCCTTCCGGGGAATGGGCCGCCGGGTGGGGGAATCGATGACCAGAGGCTCCCCTTTGTGGGTATGATTCCGGTGGGTAATTTCCTCGCTGAAATTTTCATACAGGCAGGCACGGCACTTTCTGCCATTATACGCCGCCCCGCAGCTGGGACACACCTGTTTTGCCATAAAGATCCCTCCTTTTATTTATAGTATAGCATGATTTGCCGAAAATGAAAAGTCCATTGTAGGGGAGGGTCTTGACCCTCCCGCCAACCTCTGAAAACAGCAGCGGCCGGTTTTGTGCAGAGCATTCTCACTCCGCAGAAAACCAGCCGCTTAATATCAGTTAGGCAGCGGGAGGGTCAAGACCCTCCCCTACAGTAAGCTTATTTGATTTTCACCACAATGCCCGGAACCTTGGCGATAAACACTGCCGCCACGGCGGTGATGATCATTTCCGGGATCATAAACATGCCGTTATAGACCACGCTGTAGACAAGGCCCAGCATCTGGGGGGACAGGCTCTGAACCAGCCCTGCGCCCCAGGCAGGGAAACCTTCCTGGGTAAAGAACCACTCCGCCCAGCCGGAGAACAGCACAAAGCCGGAAACGATATGGGCCAGATACCGGGCCCCCAGGGCCACCAGGGATCCGCACATCAAGGACACACCCTTATTTTTGACCACATTCCGGAAACAGCCGCCGAGGCCCAGCAGAGAATAAGCCAGTACATAATCGCACAGACACATGATCAGAGCATTGAGAATCATGGTGCCATCTCCAAAATACCCCGGCTGGAAGGCTGCCGTCACCGTGTCGGCCCCCAGGGCCATCTGCACGATGCTGTAGGCAAGGCCCGCGGTCAGTCCCCATTTCACGCCATGCCGGTAAGAAAGGATCACCACAGGCAGCATGGCGCACAGGGTCAGCTGTCCGCCAAAGGGCATTGGCGGAATGATCATCCGTCCGGCAAGCTCCAGCACCACAGAAATGGCGATCATCATGGCGCTTTCGGTCAGTCGTTTGGTTTGGTTCATAAGGATACCTCCTGCTATTCCTGCCGCATTTCGGCAAAATAAAATATCCGCATCACAACCATCCCGGGTGCAATGCGGATACTGTGGTATCGTTATCGTGCATCTTTCCCTACGACGGTACTAACCGTATCAGGTTCACGGGTCAGGGCTGTAAGCCCTATCTCAGCCGGTTCACCGGCCCCCCGAAGATCATTGTTTTGCGGTAATGCTATTGTAGCAGACAACAAAAAATCTGTCAATAAAAAATACTTTCCCGAACCGGGCCACCCACCCAATGGTCTTGGATGACCGATCCTCCAAAGTCACGCCATTATCCGCGGCGATTCGCCGCTTACGCCATTTCCAGTGCCAGCTTCTTGCCGCCGAGGATGTGGAAATGCAGGTGCTTGACAGTCTGGCCGGCGTCGTCGCCGCAGTTGGAGACAACACGGTAGCCGCCCTCCAGGCCTTCGGCCCTGGCGATCTGGGGAATCACTTCAAAAATGTGGGCCACCACAGCGCTGTTTTCGGCGGTGACAGCATCCACGGAATCCATGTGTACCTTGGGCACCACCAGAATGTGGGTAGGAGCCTGAGGGGCGATGTCCCGGAAGGCGTAGACGGTCTCGTCCTCGTAAACCTTGGTGGAGGGGATATCCCCGGCGATGATCTTGCAGAATAAGCAGTTCATAAATGTTATCCTCCGCTGCGTTTTTTGATGCCGTAGGGGAGGGTCTTGACCCTCCCGCCCGGTCGTAATTACTGAGTGCCTGTACATACGGAAGCGGCAGGTTTACGCATATGCCGTTACCCCCCAATTCCATCAGTTAGCGGGAGGGTCAAGACCCTCCCCTACAATTACCTTTTGTTTTCTTACAGTCCGAAAACGTGCATACCGGTCATGCTGACCACACCCATGATGATGCCGGCCAGAACCACGCCCAGAGACACAGCGGCGGAAGTGGACTTGATGCCCATGTTCAGAAAGCTTGCCGCCAGAGTGCCGGTCCAGGCACCGGTACCGGGAAGGGGAATGCCCACGAACAGCAGCAGGGCAATGAACAGGCCGCCGCGACCGGCTCTTGCCTTCAGCTTTTGGCCGCCTTTTTCGCCCTTTTCGATGCAGTAGGAAAAGAATTTTCCGATTACAGGTTTATCACAGCCCCAAAGCAGGACTTTTCTGGCAAAGAAGTAGATGACAGGCACCGGCAGCATATTGCCGATGACACAAACCAGCAGTGCATTCCAGTAAGGCAGCCCCATACCCACCGCAATGGGCACACCGCCCCGAAGCTCGATCAGAGGCACCATGGATACCAGAAAAACAAGCAGATATTTTTTCAGCATTTTTGTCTCCTAAATTTAAAAATCAATTTATTATAACACGATATCAACTTATTTGCAACTAAAGTTTATATAATTTCCACTGTAGGGGAGGGGCAGTGCCCCTCCCACAACCTATTTATTATGGAACGGCTGGAATTATCGGAATTGCAACATTTTCCGCATAATTTTACCGCTCAAAAATCGCAAGCTGGCGGGAGGGTCAAGACCCTCCCCTACAGCAGGTTGAATGATTCTTAAATTTTCTTGAATTCTCCGAACAGGGGTGGAAAGTTTATTTTTGTTGTGTTATAATGTGGCATAAGTATATCATGCGGTAGTATACCCAACGACAAATGTTGGAAATGGAGAGAAATGTTATGTTAGAATTGCTGGCTCCTGCCGGATCCATGGAGGCCCTCCGGGCGGCGGTGCAGAATGGTGCCAACGCGGTTTACCTGGGCGTGGGCGCCTTCAATGCCCGCCAGGGTGCGAAGAATTTTACCCCCCAGACCCTCGTTGAGGCGGTGAAATACTGCCATGTCCGGGGTGTGCAGGTTCATTTGACTCTGAATACCCTGGTGGCTGACCGGGAAATGAAGGAGGTTGCGGAGACCATCCGCCACGCGGCTCAGAACAATATCGATGCCTTCATCGTTCAGGATCTGGGTGTGGTGCAGCTGTGCCGTCAGATCGCACCCCATATCCCCATCCATGGCTCCACCCAGATGACTGTCCATTCCCTGTCCGGTGTGCAGCTTTGCGCCGCCATGGGCATGAAGCGGGTGGTCTTAAGCCGGGAACTGAGCCGGGAGGAGATCCGCTACATCTGTTCCCAGTCCCCCATCGAGATCGAAGTTTTTGGCCACGGTGCACTTTGTATGTGCTACTCCGGCCAGTGCTATATGTCCGCCGTCATCGGCGGCCGTTCCGGCAACCGGGGCCGCTGCGCCCAGCCCTGCCGCCAGAGCTACGGCTACGGCCATTGGCAGGACCGGTATCCCCTGAGCCTTAAGGACAATTGCCTTGTCCACTACGTCCGGGAGCTGGAAGAAATGGGTGTGGCCTCCTTAAAGCTGGAGGGCCGTATGAAAAAGCCCGAATACGTCGCCACCGTCACCGCCGTCTACCGCAAGGCCATTGACGAAGGTGTCGTCACCAAGCCCATGATGGAAATGCTGATGACCGCCTTCAACCGCCAGGGCTTTACCGACGGCTACTATACCAGCCGGGTGGACGGAAAAATGTTCGGTGTCCGGCAGGACACCCGGGATGATCCCGAATGGCTGAAGGCGGCAAGACAGTCCTTCGAAGCCGGTGAGACTCCCCTTGTTGATTTAAAAATGCGGGCCGTGGTGTCCGTGGACGGTTCTTCCCTCACTGCCACCGATCCGGAGGGCCGCAGCTGCCATGTGGAAGGCCCCATGCCGGAACTGGCCATCAATGTGCCTCTGACAGGCCAGGTGCTGGCCGGCCGGGTTGCCAAAACCGGCGGAACTCCCTACCGTGTTGTGGAAGTGAGAACCCATGTGGATCCCGGTCTGACCATCTCTGCCGCCGCCATCAACCACATGCGCCGGGATGTGATCAACCAGCTTACCGCCATCCGTGCCCGTCGGGAGGATCATCCCATCCGCAAGCCCAAGAGCGTGCCTATGTACAAGGGCCCCAAGGAGCTGCCGGGCCTTACCGTCCAGGTGACCACCAAAGCGCAGCTGACCCCGAACCTGCTGAATCTGGAAACCGCCATGCTCTACGTTCCCCTGCACCTTCTGATGGAAGACCGGGAGATGACCGAAGTTCTGGTGGCCCGGGGCCGTCTGGCGGTGGCATTGCCCCGGATCGTCCACGATGGAGAGATGCCCAAGCTCATCAAGGAGCTGAACCTGCTGCGGGATTTGGGCGTGAAGGATGCTTTGGTTGGCAATCTGGGTCTGCTGGGCCCCGTCCGGGAGGCCGGTATGCGGATCCACGGAGATTTCGGCCTGAATATCTACAATTCCGCCACCATGAACGTGATGCAGCAGCTGGAACTCACCTCCGCTACGGTAAGCTTCGAGGCCACCATGCCCCAGATCCGGGACATGAGCAAGGCCGTGAAAACCGAATTCATCGCCTACGGCCGTCTGCCTCTGATGGTAACGGAGCAGTGTCTGATCCGAAACCACACCGGCGAATGTGCCTGTCAGACACTGGGATCCCGGCACAATACCAAGCTGGTGGACAAAACCGGCGCGGAATTCCCCGTCATCAAGGACGGCGACAATTGCCGCAGCGTATTGCTCAACGGCAAGAAGCTTTCCTGGTTGGACCGGCAGGATGATATTAACAAGCTGGGGGTCTGGGCCATGCGGCTGTACTTCACCACCGAAAGTGCCCGGGAGGTTGACCGGATCCTGGGTGAATACTTAAATCCCACCCAGTTCGACCCCGGCGCATGTACAAGAGGCTTGTATTTACGGGGCGTGGAGTAAAGAAGCTTTCCCCCGGGGGAAGGCTTTGGCCGGCACATATTTCTTCATTTACCGAAAGGATTTAACATGCAGTTGATTTTAGCATCGGCGTCTCCCCGGCGAAGGGAGTTGCTTTCTCTATTTCATCTTCCTTTTGAGATCCGCATTGCCGACATTGATGAGGCCATGGATGAAACCAAGTCCCCTGCTGAGGAAGTGGCCAGGGTCAGCGGCTTGAAGGCGCTGGCTGTTGAGCGGGAAAAGGACGATGTGGTCATTGCAGCGGATACCATCGTGGTCTGCGAAGGGCATGTTCTGGGTAAGCCCCATTCTCCGGATGAGGCAAGGCAAATGCTTTCCCTGCTGTCGGGCCGGGATCATCAGGTGATGACCGGCTGCACCGTCCTCCGGGGCGAACAGAGCGTGACCTTTACGGAGATCACCGACCTGCACTTTAAAGTGCTGTCGGAGAAAGAAATCACGGATTATGTAAACTCCGGAGAACCTATGGACAAAGCTGGAAGTTACGGCATCCAGGGCGGCGCGGCGCTGTTCTGCCAGCGCATCGACGGAGACTATTATAATGTAGTCGGCCTGCCGGTGTGTAAGTTAGGACAGGTTTTACAGGAAATCGTACCGGAACTGTTCAGCCTCTAAACATTCCCTGTAGGGGAGGGTCTTGACCCTCCCGCAACCTGACCACCAATACGCAGAAATATGGATATCGAAATGTTTCGTTTCCGTATCATTCGTTTCAGCTCAGATATCGATAATGAGCGGGAGGGTCAAGACCCTCCCCTACAATGGTGTTTTCACCCTTAATATTGGAGGAAACCTTATGAGAAACTTATTCAGCACCCGTGTGAAGATTGTTTTGGTGGCTGCGCTGCTGCTTGCGGCGGGCCTCGCGATCCTCAGCGGCGTTACCAACACCACCCCGGTGCATCTGGTTGTCCAGGGCGTGCTGGCACCCTTCAAGGGCGCTGCCACTGCGCTGACCTCTGCTGCCGAGACCTACTACAGCTACATGTTCCGCTATGAGGCCCTTGCTGCGGAAAATGAAGTGCTCCAGGCCCAGATCGCGGAAATGGAGGACGTGGCCCGTCAGGCTGACTCCATTTCCCGTGAAAACGAGCGTCTGCGCCAGCTGACCGGTTTGCAGCAGACCCACGAGGACTATGAAATGGTGGACGCCTACATCATCGGCTGGTCTTCCAGCGACTGGCAGAATACCCTGACCATCAACCGGGGCACCACCGCCGGTATTGACGAAAACATGGTCGCCGTCACCGCCAACGGTGAAGTGGTGGGCCTGGTGACAGAAGCGGGCCTGAACTGGGCGGAGGTCACCACCGTGCTGGACTCTACCCTGGAAATTTCCGGCACCATCGCCTCCTCCGGCTATAACGGCATGGTCTCCGGCGGCTACAAGAAGGGCCATGAGACCCTGCTGCAGATGAACTATCTGCCCTCCGCCGCCATTATCCGCAACAAGGAGCAGGTGGTTACCTCCGGTTCTACCGTGTATCCCAGAGGCCTGATCATGGGCTACGTTGTGGATGCCGGCTTTGAAGAGACCGGCATCGCCAAATTCGCGCTGCTGGATCCTGCCGCGGAGATCAGCTCTCTGGAGCAGGTGTTCATCATTACCGAATACACCACCGAGGTCACCTCCTACGCAGCCCCCACTGCCACGGAGGCTACGGAGCCTCCCGTCCAGGAAACCATCCCCGGTGACACCATTCCGGAAGGATTTGTTGGCTGAGGTATGAACTATGGCTGAAAAGAAGCAACAAAATCCCCGCCGCCGCCGGCGGCAGCCCAGAGCAAAGCAGCTGGACTTAAGCCAGCTGGTAAAAAAGCGCTTTGCCAAAAAGGAGCTGGATTTCAAGCCCGATCCTGAAACCTCCACCTGGCTGAAAACCCGCCGGATGACCCAACTGCAGCGGCTGCGGCTGACCAAATGGGCACTGTATATTTTCATCTGCATTGCCTGCCTGGTGGTGCAGGATGTGATCATGAGCCAGCTGCCCCTGTTCGGTGCCTGCACCGATCTGACAGTCTGCGCCATTCTGCTGATCACCGTGCTGGAGGGCAGTGAGATCGGCAGCATCTTCGTGCTGATTTCCTCCATACTGTACTATTTTTCCGGCTCTGCCCCCACGGCAGTGTGTATCGGTCTGCTGACCTACACCGGTGTGCTGGCAACCATGTTCCGGCAGATGTACTGGCACCGGAGCCGCGGCTCCATTTTGCTGTGCGCCATGCTGGCACTGGCTGTTTACGAGATCGGCCTGTTCATCACAGGTCTTGCCCAGGAGGTCACCATTCCCACCCGGATCGGCTACTTCGGCCTGACCATCCTGTACAGCTGCATCGCAATGATTCCCCTTTATTCCCTGATCCACAAGGTCGGCCTGATCGGAGGTAACACATGGAAAGAATAAGCCGTTTCCGGGCCCTTTTGTTTTTAGTCCTGTTTGCATTTGTTCTGGTGCTGTTTGCCGGACGGCTCTTTGTCTTACAGATCATTGAGACTGACGGTGACACCGATAACACCCAGGTCTACGGTACTGTCACCACTGTCCGCGCGGCCCGGGGTGATATCCTGGATCGGAACGGTAACGTGCTGGTGGGCAACCGCGCATCGTACAACCTGGTGTTCAACCACTACGTTATCAAATCCTACGCCGAGCGTAACCAGGCCCTGTATAACCTGGTGCAGAAGTGTAAGGAGCTGGGCATTGAATATTCCGACCATTTCCCTGTCTCCCGAACCCATCCCTTTGAGTATACCCTGACAAATCTGACCACCTCCTGGCAGAATAACTTCCAGCTGTTCATGTCGGACATTACCCTGGACTCCGACGTTACCGCCCCGCTGCTGGTGGAGCGGATGCGGGACCGTTATGACCTGCCGGATGAATGGTCTGACGAGGATGCCCGGGCCGTGGTTGGCCTGCGGTATGAATTCGACCTTCGCGGTATCACCAACCTGCCTACCTACACCTTCCTGGAGGACGTTTCCGACCAGGAGCTGTCCGCACTGCTGGAGCTGAATACCCCCGGCCTCATCGTTGAGGCTTCCACCGTCCGGGAATACCACACCAAGTACGCTGCCCATGTTCTGGGCTACCTTGGCGGCATGGACAACGACGAGTGGGCCAAGTTCAAGGAGGAAGGCTACTCCATGGACGCAAAGGTGGGCAAGACCGGCTTCGAGCAGGCCTTTGAAGGATACCTCCACGGCATCGACGGCACCCGCTATGACGAGGTTAACCGTGAAGGCGCCACCACCAACTCCTACTATACCAAGGATCCCATCGCCGGCAACAACGTGGAGACCACCCTGGATATCGATATCCAGAAGGTGGCCGAGGATGCCCTGGAACAGGTCATGCTGAACATTACCAACCCGGAGTACAACACCGAAGAAGGTGAGCACACCGGCCTGGATGCCCAGGGCGCTGCCGTCATCGTTATGGAGGTCAAGACCGGCAATATTCTGGCCTGCGCCAGCTATCCCACCTACAACCTGGCCACCATGTACGACGACTGGGCGGAGATCATGGCGGACGAAAAGAACCCCATGTTCAACCGGGCCTTCGGCGCGGAATATCCTCCCGGATCCACCTTCAAAATGTGCACCCTGATCTCCGCCATGGAGCACAGAAATTCAAAAGGCGAGATCATCCATCCCTACGGCGGCACCATTGATGACCGGGGCGTCTACACCGCCCACGAAGGCTTCTCGCCTACCTGTCTGGCCTGGTCCTCCAGCGGCTATGTCCACCGTCAGCCGGACAATTCCCCCCTGAACGCGGAATACGCCCTTTGCTACTCCTGCAACTACTTCTTCTACCAGCTGGGCGACCTGAACAACTGGGAAAACATGGAAGAAACCTGTAAGGACTTAGGCCTGGGCGTGCCCACCGGCATTGAGCTGACGGAAAAGCCCGGCCGCATCAATACCCCCGATGTGAAGAAGGAAATTTACGGTGCCGGCGTTGACTCCAACTTCTCCGCAGGTGACCGTATCCTGGGCGCCATCGGCCAGGGTGAAAACCGCTTTACTCCCATGCAGCTGGCGGTCTACGCCTCCACCCTTGCCAACAAGGGCACGAGAATGAAGGCTACCTTCTTAAGCCGCGTGGTTTCTTCCGATTACCGGGAGCTGATCTATGAAAACGAGCCCATCGTCATGGGCCAGCTGGATATGGAACCCACCACCATTGAAACCTACTACACCGGTATGCGCTACGTTGTCACCAAACCCGGCGGCACCGCCGACCGTTACTTCGGCGGCCCGGACGACATGCTGGACGACGAGGACGGTGTCTGGCCCCTGAAGGGCGAGGTGGAGGTCTACGCCAAGACCGGTACCGCGGAGCACGCTTCCGGCGGTTCTGACCATGGTATCTTCGTCTGCTTTGCCAAGCGGGTAGAGGACGCGGAGCCCGATATTGCCATCGCCATCTTCGGCGAAAAGGCAGCCCACGGTTCCTCCCTGGCCCCCGTGGCAGAAAAGATTTTGCTGACCTACTACGAAATGGAAGCCTCCAGCGAGTATACCGCCTTCGAGAATCAGGCGGGCTAAGAGGCAAAAAATAAACTGTCATTGCAAGCCAGTCTGCGGACTGGCTCGCAATGACAGAATTTGAAACGCAGCTGCAAATTTGCAGCTGCGTTTCAGACTGTCGAAGAAGTATAAATTCAGAATTTGGAGGTCCGTTACCGTAGGGACCGTCGTCCTCGACGGTCCGTTCGAAAATCCGACCTCAATGGGCGGATTTTCGGAATTTGTGCGGTGAATGATACGGAAAAATTGTCCATCGAGGCCAATTTTTCCGGCGGACCGTCCAGAGGACGGTCCCTACGGTGAACAGTACGATAAACAGAAATTTAC
>JAGBAI010000020.1 GCA_017939025.1 Oscillospiraceae bacterium | reverse complement strand
TTTCGTCCACCTGCATAGCCGCCAGCGCACTACGCAAAGGAGAAACGAAATAACGCCAAATGATCGGTTCATCCGTGATCGCGGGGATCTTCCGGGTAGGAACGATCTCTGACTGAACGATCTCAAAGCGTTCTTTCAAAAATACTTCGCAGTTTTTTCTGGTAGCTCGTGCATCAAAGAACATATGCAGCGCATAGAAATCCTTATACTCCGGATAAATTCCATATCCGGCAAATCCGCCGCCCAGTCCGTTGGAGCGGTCGTGCATGGGTTTCATGGCTTCCATGATCTTGTTTCCGGGCATCCGGTTTCCCGCTTTGGAGATCACCGCTGCAATGGCACACCCGGATGGGATGCGTACTTGACCTTCAGGCTTCATTTTCTCTCAATCCTTCCGGATAAAAATAAAAAGCAAAGGCGTTCACCGACAGGGTAGACTTTCCCTATCCATGAACGCCTTTGCTCATTGATGGTATTATATTCCAACTTACGGAATTTGTCAATGTATACAAGGTCAAAAAACTTTTTTTGTGCAGGGTGTTGACAAATCGAATTTACGGGTGTATGATGCACCCATAAGGCAAAGGCGTCTTTGAGCATTAAGCTCTTAGACGCCTTTGCCTTTTTTTATACCCTGGCGGCCCGGAGGAACCATTTCCCTTGACAATGCTTTTTTCTTTGTCTCTTCCTTTCCCCTTCACATTCTCCTCCGGGTCTGTCAAATTCTGAAAAGGAGTGTAAATCTTATGGGTACTGTTTCGGATTATTTTGGCTGTTTGGTTTTTGATGACCGCGTCATGAAGGCAAGATTGAATGCCGATATTTATCAGTCCCTCCGTAAGACCATCGATCAGGGTGCCAAGCTGGATGCTGGTGTTGCCAATGCCGTTGCCGCCGCAATGAAGGATTGGGCAGTTGAACACGGCGCTACCCACTATACCCATTGGTTCCAGCCGCTTACCGGTATTACCGCTGAAAAGCACGACAGCTTTATTTCTCCCGCACCGGATGGCGGCATCATCATGGATTTCTCCGGCAAGGAGCTGATCAAGGGCGAACCGGATGCTTCCTCCTTCCCTTCCGGCGGTCTGCGGGCAACCTTTGAGGCAAGAGGCTATACCGCCTGGGATCCCACTTCCTATGCATTCATCAAGGGTAAGACACTTTGTATCCCCACGGCATTTTGTTCCTATGGCGGTGAGGCTTTGGATAAGAAGACCCCGCTGCTTCGCTCTATGGAAGCGCTGAACCGGCAGGCAATGCGTATCCTGAAGCTGTTTGGCAATGAGGATGTAACGTGCGTTCGTACCTCCGTAGGCCCGGAGCAGGAATACTTTCTTATTCCCAAGGAACTTTACGAACAGCGCAAGGATCTGATCTACACCGGCAGAACCCTGTTTGGTGCCAAGCCTCCCAAGGGACAGGAAATGGATGACCATTACTTCGGTGTCATTAAGCCCCGGGTCGCGGCTTATATGGCAGATCTGAACGAAGAACTGTGGAAACTGGGGATTCTGGCAAAAACCGAACATAACGAGGTCGCACCTGCCCAGCATGAGCTGGCTCCCATCTACTCCACCACCAATATTGCCACAGACCATAACCAGCTGACCATGGAGATCATGCAGAAGGTTGCGGCAAAGCATGGTCTGGTGTGTCTGCTCCATGAAAAACCCTTTGCCGGTGTCAACGGTTCCGGTAAACACAATAACTGGTCCATTGCCACGGATACCGGCGTAAATCTGCTTTCTCCCGGCGAGACCCCCTACGAAAACGCCCAGTTCCTTCTGTTTCTGTGCGCCGTTATCAAGGCAGTGGACGATTATCAGGATCTGCTGCGGATCTCTGTTGCCACCGCCGGCAATGACCATCGACTGGGAGCCAATGAAGCGCCTCCCGCTGTGGTATCAATCTTCCTGGGCGACGAGCTGCAGGGTATTCTGGATGCCATTGAAAACGATACGCCTTACGAAGCTGCCAAGAAGAAGACCATGAAGTTGGGTGTGGATGTACTTCCCAGGTTTGCACGGGACACCACAGACCGCAACCGAACCTCTCCCTTCGCCTTCACCGGAAACAAGTTCGAGTTCCGTATGCTGGGATCCTCCAATTCCATCGCCTGTGCCAACATCATGCTCAATGCCGCTGTGGCAGAATCCCTGAAAATCTACGCAGACCGTCTGGAAGGTGCTGAGGACTTTGAGGAGAAGCTTCATGAAATGATTCAGAAAACCATCAAGGACCACAAGCGGATCATTTTCAACGGCAACGGCTACGACGAAGCCTGGATCAGGGAAGCAACGGAAGTACGCGGCCTGTGCAATTATCCTACCACTCCCGACTGCATCCCACACAGCCTGGACGAAAAGAATGTGCAGATGCTGACTGCCCACAAGGTGTTTACCCTGGCGGAACTGAAGTCCCGCTGTGAGATTCAGCTGGAAAACTACTGTAAAACCGTAGTCATCGAAGCAAATACCATGATCGATATGGCAAGAAAGCAAATTCTTCCTGCCGTTGAAAGCTATACTGCGGAGCTTTCCGGAACTGTTGCCGCAAAAAGAGCGGTTGCACCTGAGCTTGCCTGTCTTTATGAGACCGGGCTGATTTATAAATTATCCAGACTCACTGATCAGATTGCCGTCAAAACCGATGATCTGGAAGAATCTTTGCTGGAGCTGAAGTCCGTATCTGACATTACGGAAGAAGCCTACGCTATCCGGGATGCTGTTCTTGGCAAAATGGCAGCCCTGCGGACAGTTGCAGATGAAGCAGAAACACTCACTGCTGAAAAGCATTGGCCCTTCCCTACTTACGGCGAACTGCTGTTCGGCGTTCGTTAATACGATTTCTTAAATAAAATGATGAAATCATTTTATTGTGCCGCTTTCGCGGCATATCGCCAACAGCGATAAGAAATGTATTGACTTCGTTTTTGCGGCAAAAGCCGCTGGCCGCCATATTGTCGGCCAAATAAAACGCTTAAAAGCGTTTTATTAAAAACTTGTATAACCGCTTCCCCTTTCTATTCTGTCCTTCCCCGTCTCGGACGGCTCACAGGAGGGGCTGACCACCCCTCCTGATGGGCAGACAGAAATGGAGATAGAACCCAATCACTATAGGAGGTAAGATTTATGACATTCAGTTCTGTAAACACCATTTGGGTCTTGTTAGGTGCCGCTCTGGTTTTCTTTATGCAGGCAGGCTTTTCCCTGTGCGAAGCCGGATTCACCCGTGCAAAGAACACCGGCAATATTCTGATGAAGAATCTGATGGACTTCTGTATCGGCACACCCTGCTACTGGCTGTTTGGCTTCGGTATCATGTTTGGTGCCGGCAGTTCCATGATCGGCTGGCTGGATCCCGGCATTTTGAAGGATTACAGCCACGCACTCCCCAGCGGCGTTCCTCTGTGGGCATTCGCAATCTTCCAGACTGTATTCTGCGCCACCTCTGCCACCATTGTTTCCGGCTCTATGGCAGAGCGCACCAAGTTCAGTGCTTACTGCATCTATTCTGCTGCCATCTCCCTGTTTATCTATCCCATCTCCGGTCACTGGATCTGGGGCGGCGGCTGGCTGAGTCAGCTGGGCTTCCATGATTTTGCAGGTTCCACTGCAGTCCATATGGTTGGCGGCGTGTGTGCCTGTATTGGTGCCTGGATGCTCGGTCCCCGTATCGGCAAGTATGATAAAGATGGAAAGCCCAAGGCCATTCTGGGGCATAACATCACCTTCGCTGCTCTGGGGGTATTCATCCTGTGGTTCTGCTGGTTTGGTTTCAACGGTGCTTCCACCGTGGCTATGGATTCCGATGAAGCGGTTACCAGCGCCGGTCTGATCTTCTTTAACACAAATCTGGCCGCTGCCGTGGCCTGCTGCGTAACGCTTATTTTTACATGGTGCCGTTACGGCAAGCCTGATGTATCCATGACTTACAATGCTGCATTGGCGGGTCTGGTTGGTATTACCGCTGGCTGTGATGCCGTTGCTCCTCTGGGCGCAGCCATTATGGGTGCCATCTTTGGTATTGTTGTCGTTCTTTCTGTAGAGTTCTTCGACAAGGTAGCCAAGATCGACGATCCGGTCGGTGCCGTATCCGTTCACGGTGTCTGCGGCGCTCTGGGCACGATCCTCACCGGTTTCT
>JAGBAI010000167.1 GCA_017939025.1 Oscillospiraceae bacterium | reverse complement strand
TTGTTACCCGGGAAGATCTGGTTCTGCCCATTACCGGCCTGTGCCGGGAGAGTTCTAAGGTGAAGGCAGTGGTTGTGGGCGGCAAGAGCCGCCAGGAATCCGTTTCCCTTGGCCTGAACGCCCTGTCGGACAAAGTGAAACTGGCCGCCATTCATGACGGCGCCCGTCCTTTGATCACCTGGCAGGTCATCGACCGGGCAGTCCGTGCCGCCAATACCTATGGCGCGGCGGCCCCTGCCATTCCGGTGAAGGATACCATCAAGGTGGTGGAGGGCCGGGTGGTGGTGAATACCCCCGACCGGGCAACCCTGTTTGCGGTTCAGACCCCACAGGTCTTTGACTTTGATCTGCTGCGGGGTGCGTTAAAACACGCGGAGGAAACCGGTGCCCAGGTCACCGATGATTGCTCTGCTGTGGAATTGCTGGGCATGAAAGTAAAAATCGTGGAGGGCGATGAGCGGAATCTGAAGGTCACCACCCCCATGGACTTAAAAATCGCAGAAATGCTGCTGGAGGAAATGGAATGAGAATCGGACATGGCTATGATGTACACAAACTGGTGGAAGGCCGGGATCTGATCCTGGGCGGCGTGAAGATTGATTACGAAAAAGGTCTGCTGGGCCACAGCGATGCGGATGTGCTGCTGCACGCAGTGTCCGATGCTCTGCTGGGTGCAGCCGGATTGGGGGATATCGGCAAGCATTTCCCGGACACGGATCCTCAGTACAAGGGCGCGGATTCTCTGGAACTGCTGCGGATCGTTGCCCAGCGGGTACAGGAAGCAGGCTACCGGGTCAGCAATATTGACGTGACCATGATTGCCCAGCGCCCCAAACTGAAAGATCATATTCCCCAGATGGTGAAAAACATTGCTGCTGCGGTGGGCATTGCCGAAACCAGAGTCAACGTGAAGGCCACCACCGAAGAAAAGCTGGGCTTCACCGGCGAAGGACTGGGCATGTCCTGCCACGCGGTGTGCCTGCTGGAAGAATAATAAGCCTTCCCCTTTGGGGAAGGTGGCAGCCCGCAGGGCTGACGGATGAGGGTGTCCCGAAGGGACACAATGCGCACAAGAAAGAAAGGAAAATGTGTGTATGGACATTGTAAGAGTGGGATTTCAGTTCCATAACATTCTGTTTACAGTGATGTCTCTGGCAATTTTTGGTTTGGCTGTTGGCATCATTCTGTCGAATTTGATCCGTACAGGCAAGCAGTGGAAAAAGGACAACGACAGCCCACGTCTGACGGTTCCGGTAACGGTGGTTGCCAAGCGGTACGAAGATATTCACCGCCGCAGCAAAGCGGTCACCTCCGGGCGCTCCCGTTACTATGCCACCTTTGAAGTGGAAAGCGGTGACCGGATGGAGCTGGAACTGGAGGGGCAGGAATATGGCCTCATCGTGGAAGGGGACAGGGGGAACCTAACCTTTCAGGGCAGCCGGTTTTTAAAATTTGAACGGACATAAAGTAAAAGGGAGAGGCCGGACGACCTCTCCCTTAAATTATGCCTATGTAACGAACCGGGCGATACCCAAGGGTCTGCCGAATACAGACCAGCCAAAGTCCCGCCATTGCCTGCGGCGGCTCGCCGCTTAGCGCTTGATGTCGAAGTTCTGGTTCATGATCTCCTTGATGGCCCGGGCATCGTCCGTGATGTTGGCGTCACCATGGATGGTGTGCTTGATGACGGAGCTGGCCACTGCGAAATTGACCACGTCCATAGCCTTATAGCGGCGCATCAGAGCATAGATCAGACCGGATGCGAAGGCGTCACCGCCGCCAACGCGATCCAGAATGTTGAAGGTAAAGAGCTTACTCTCGAAGGTATGGCCCTGATACCACATGAAAGCCTTCAGAGAGTTCTGAGAACCGGAGTGGGCGTAGCGCACATGGCGGGCGATGCACTTGATGTTGGGATAGCGCTCGACAAAGTGCTGGAACACCTCATCCTGCTGCTCGTAGCTGGGCTGCAGGGGAATGCCGTCTTTCCAGTCACCCTGGGAGTGGTCGTCTTCATTCTTCCACAGGTGGTAAGGCTCGATGCCCAGCAGAACGTCTACATAAGGCAGGCACAAGGTGCAGTAGTCTCTTGCCTGCTCCCAGGTCCACAGCTTGGAGCGGAAGTTGCCGTCAAAGCTGGTGGTGATACCCATTTCCTTGGCAACCTTCAGACAGTTCAGAATGAAGTCGGCGCAGTTCTGGTTCAGAGCGGGGGTAATGCCGGAGACATGGAGCCAGGTATAGCCTTCCAGCAGGCCGTGGATATCCACCTTGCTCAGGTCATACTCGGTAATGGCAGAGTGCTTGCGGTCGTAGGTGACCTTGGAGGCACGAATGCCGTAGCCGGTTTCCAGATAGTAGGTGCCCAGACGGTGGGTGGGTGTCTCCTCAGGAGTGGAGAGAATGACGGGGGTGCAGTGGACATCGTTGGAGCGAAGGGTACGGATGGCACTCTTGCCGATGGAGTTGTTGGGCACAACGGTGAAGAAGGTGGAATCGATGCCCAGATTTGCCAGGGACAGGGCAATGTTGGCCTCACTGCCGCCGTAGGTAGCTTCAAATTCATTGGCCATACGGATCTTCTGGTAGTTGGGAGGGCTCAGGCGGAGCATGATCTCGCCGATGGTGATGAATCTGTGATCACTCTTGGGATGAGCCATCAAAGGGTTGTGGTGTTCCATGGAAGTGCCTCCTTAAATAATATTATCATTATTATAAGTCAAATGCTTGTGGATTTCAATAGAGAAAACGAAAAAAGCAACATGAATTTTGGGTAATGTGACATGAACGAACAAGTGTAACCCCATACCCGCACCGATTCGACGGGAAAAACATAGATTGGCTCGGGAGGGTTTGGTTATGAAAATCTATTATATCACATTCCGGTCGGTAACCTTTGCCCAGCGGGCGGAAAAACTGCTGACCCAGCAGGATATCCGCTGCAGCCTCCAGCGGACACCCCGGTGGATGGAAGCCCAGGGCTGCGGCTATGCCCTGCGGGTATGGGCCAGGGAGGCGGAAACAGCAGTGGCGTTGCTGCGCGGACACAACATCCCCATGCGCAGACTCTATAAGCAGGGGGTCACAGGAGAGTTGGAGGAGCTGCCGGTATGATCTACCTGGACAATGGGGCAACTTCTTTCCATAAGCCAACTTCGGTTTTCCGGGCAGTCAGACAGGCAATGGAAACCTGCGCCAATCCCGGCCGGGGCGGCTATGGAGCGGCTATGGAGGCCTCCCGGCAGATCTATGCCTGCCGGGAGGAGGCGGCAAAGCTCTTTCACTGCCAGCCGGAACAGGTGGTGCTGACCACAAGCTGTACCCACGGCCTCAATATTGCCATCCACAGTCTGGTAAAACCCGGTGCAGCTGTGGCTGTGACGGGCTTTGAACACAATGCCGTCACCCGGCCGCTGCATGCGCTGGGCGTAACGTTACAGGTTGCCGGGCAGCGGCTATTTGACCGGGAGGACACTTTAGAACGTTTTGAGCGGGCACTGAAAGGGGCAGAGGCGGCGGTTTTTACCCATGTGTCCAATGTCTTCGGTTATATCCTGCCAGTGGAGGAAATGGCACGGATGTGCCGCAGCCGGGGGATCCCTTTTGTTGTCGATGCGGCTCAGTCTGCCGGGAGCCTGCCGCTGGACTTTGAAGCTCTGGGAGCGGATTTTGTTGCCATGCCGGGGCATAAAGGCCTTTTGGGCCTGCAGGGAACGGGTCTTTTGCTTTGCAGGGGAGACGCCCAGCCGCTTCTTTATGGAGGAACCGGCAGCGCTTCCATAGAGCAGGATATGCCCCGGGAGCTGCCGGAACGGCTGGAGCCGGGGACGTTGAACGTTCCCGGTTTTGCGGGATTGACCCAGGGACTGCGTTATCTGAACCGGGTAGGCACGGCGGCGGTTTTCCAGCGGGAGCATAGACAGCTGCTTCGCTGTGCCCGGGGATTGGAGAAATTGGGGATGCAGGTATTTTCCGGGCCGGATCAGGCGGGGACGCTGTCCTTCCTTCCGGGGATGGACTGCGAAGAAGCAGCGCAAAGATTGGCGGGGCAGGGGATCGCCGTCCGGGCGGGACTCCACTGCGCCCCGCTGGCCCATAAAAGCGCCGGAACACTGGAAACCGGTACCGTCCGGGTCAGTTTCGGTTTTGATGCCACAAATGGGCAAACTGATGCTTTTTTACGCGCCGCGTCCAAATTACCACCCTTCCGGAAATAAAATTTTTACACAATGGCTATTGCCAAGTTAGGCCCAATCCGCTATAATAGACAGGATAATAGGTAAGTATACGATAGCGTACTATGCGCTGCGGAAAGCGGACATAAAAGGGGAGCAAAGGATATGGAAATGATTCAAAATTTCATCCAGCTGCTGCAAAAAATGCAGTGGCAGGACTATGTGGATATCATTGTGGTATCCTTTCTGATTTATAAGCTGCTGCCTCTGATCCGTACACCCAATGTGATGCGCATTACCCGCACCGTGGTTGCGCTGGTGCTGGTAGCCTGGCTCACAGATATCATGAAGCTGCACACCTTGAACTGGATCCTCAGCCAGGTGCTGGCCATCGGTCTTCTGGCCTTTGTGGTGCTGTTCCAGCCGGAGCTGCGCCGGATGCTGGATCATCTGGGCAATGTCCAGATCAGTAAATTCTTCGGCATCTCAAAACCGGTGCAGGAGATGGAAACGGTGATCAATCAAACCGTCATGGCCTGCGAGATCATGAGCCGGGAGAAGGTTGGTGCGCTGATCGTCTTTGCCCGGGAACAGCGGCTGGAGGAATATTTCAAGACCGGCACTCAAATCGACGGCGCTGTGTCCGAGCAGCTGCTTCGCAATATTTTCTTTAAAAATTCTCCGCTGCACGACGGTGCCATGATCATTCGTGACGGACGGATCGCGGCTGCGGGCTGTGTGCTTCCCCTGTCTGACAGTCACCGGCTCAGCGCCGATCTTGGCACCCGGCATCGTGCCGGTGTGGGCATGAGCGAAGCATCCGACGCGGTGGTGGTCATCGTGTCTGAAGAAAACGGTGCCATTTCCGTGGCCTCCGGCGGTATGCTTAAGCGCCACCTGGCACCCCAGACCCTGGCAAAACTGCTGCGCAATGAACTGTGTCCCGAGGCAAACGAGGATAAAAATGTGAGCCCGGCGGTTCATGTATTGAAGAAGATTGCAAAGAGTACGGATAAGGAGCGTGAGCATGATGCAGAAAAATAAGATCTATTCTGTGATCCTGTCTGTGACGATTGCTTTCGGCCTTTGGCTGTATGTGGTGAACAACGTCAGCAGCGAAACGGATATTACCTTCGACGGGATCCCGGTGGTACGGGAGGGCGAGGCGGTTTTGAGAGAAAACAATCTGATGGTTACCGCCATGTCCACCAATACAGTCTCCATCAATCTGGCAGGCTCCCGGGATGACTTGAATAAAATCGACAAGAGCAACACAAGTGTCAAGATCGACCTGAGCAATATCAAGGAGCCGGGAGAAAAGATCCCGCTGACCTACACGCCGTCCTATCCGGCGGATGTGCCTGCCGGTGCATTTGATGTCTCGGATAAAAACCCGGCGCAGATCTATGTGGATGTGGATTACCGCAGAACCTTTGAGGTTCCGGTGGAGGTGAAGTGGTCCGGTACCCGCCGGGAAGATTTCATCTATGATACAGAGAATTACACACTGGACAATACCATGATTAACATTTCCGGCCCTGCTGCGGTGGCGGACAATATTGCCAAGGCACTGATCGAAGTGAACCTGTCTGACCGGACAGAATCCATCAGCGAAAGCTTCCGCTATACCCTGTGTGATGTGGATGACAGGCCGGTGGATGCCCAGCTGATCACCACCAATGTGGAGGAGATCCGCCTGGATGCCCAGATCCAGCGCATTAAGGAAATGAAGCTGATCGCAGACATCCAGTATGGCGGCGGTGCTACCAAGGAAAATGCGGTGGTTCGCCTGTCTCCGGAAGTGATCCGTGTGTCCGGCGGTGAGGCTGTTCTGGCTGAGCTGGGAGACACTTACAATGTGTGCACCATCAATCTGGCAGAAATCGAAAAATCCACCAAGGATCTGAAATACACCATCGCTCTGCCAGAGGGCGTGACCAACCAGACCGGTGTGTCTGAGGTGGCGGTTACAGTGCTGTTTACCGGCCTTAAGACCCGTGAGTTTACCATTGACAACTTCCAGCTGATCAATGTGCCCGAAGGCATGACAGCGGAGATCATCAACGCCAATCTGACCATCAAGGTTCGGGGCCCCGAGGCGGAAATGGAAGCATTGAAGGAACGGGATATTACCGCAGTGGTGGACTTCTCTGCTGCAGAGGTGGGCACTGCCACATATAAGGCCAATATTATCTTTGGTGAAAAATATCCCAACGTAGGCGCACTGAAGACGAATTCTGTATCGGCAACGGTACAGTTGACGGAGGAATGATATGGAACAGCTGGTACGGGTAAAGGAAGTCTTTGACAACGGCACTGCCGATGTGCTGCTGGTGCGGGAAAGCGCCTGCTCCGGTGACTGCCACAAATGCTCCGGCTGCGGTGCTGCCAAGGAGACTGTCATTGTCACGGCAAAGAATGCCATCAATGCCCGCCGCGGTGACCTGGTAAAGGTGGAATCTGCCACCGGCCCCGTAATGAAGGCAGCGGTGGTGCTGTATGTGATCCCCCTGGTGCTGTTCTTCCTGGGATATTATCTGGGAACCCTGCCCGGCAATTTCGGTACTCTGGGCGGCTGCCTGGGCTTTGTGCTGGGTGTGGCCATTGTGGTGATCTATGACCGCACTGTGGTGAAAAAATCTGATCTGGGCTATACCATCACGGCTTTTGCAGGAGATGCCCTGATCCAAAATATGAGAAAAGAGGTCCACGACCATGGTTAAAAGCATGACCGGCTACGGCCGGTGTGTGGAAACGGTAAACGGAAGAGAATTTACTGTGGAGCTGCGCTCCGTCAATAACCGCTATCTGGATTGCAGCGTGAAGCTGCCCAGGATGCTTTCCTTTGCAGAGGAAACTGTCAAGCAGGCTGTGAAGGCTACTATCTCCCGGGGCAAGGTGGACGTGTTTATCACCGTCCGGGCAGAAGGCGCGGCTGATGTACAGGTGACCCTGAATGCTGCTATGGTGGAGGGGTACCTGGCTGCCATGAAGCAGATGGTGACGGATTATGGCGTTCAGGACGATATCAGCGTATCTCTGCTTTCCCGGATGAACGAGGTGTTCACCGTGGAAAAGCCCCAGGTGGATGAAGAGCAGCTGCTTTCTGATCTGATGGGCGTGGTGAAAAAGGCCCTGGTTAATTACGATGCTATGCGCGCCGCTGAAGGTAAGGCACTGGAAGCAGACCTTCGCAATCGGGGCAATACCATTCTGGAGCTGGTCTCCCAGGTGGAGGCCGGCAATGGACAAACCGTCATTGATTACCGTACCCGCCTTTATAACAAGCTGAAGGAAGTCCTGGCCAACACTGCCATTGATGAAAGCCGGATTCTGACGGAGGCTGCCATTTTTGCGGACAAGGTTGCCGTGGACGAGGAAACCGTCCGTCTGCGCAGCCATCTGGAGCAGATGAACAATATGCTCACTGGCGGCGGTGCCATCGGCCGGAAGCTGGACTTCCTGCTGCAGGAAATGAACCGGGAGAGCAACACCATTGGCTCCAAGTGCACCGACGTGCGCCTGGCCCGGATCGTGGTAGACATCAAGGCCGAACTGGAAAAGATCCGGGAGCAGACCCAGAATATTGAATAAGTCTCTTACGGGACATGCAAAAAAGGTGAACTATGAAACTGATCAACATTGGCTTTGGCAGCATGGTGGCGGCCAACCGTCTGCTTGCCATCGTGGCACCGGATTCTGCTCCCATCAAGCGTGTGGTGCAGGAGGCCCGGGAGCGGGGCATGCTTATTGATGCCTCCTATGGACGTAAGACCAAGGCTGTGATTCTGATGGATACCGACCATGTGATCCTGTCCGCCATCCCCACGGAGACCATTTCTGCCCGATGGATGGGAAAACAGGAAGAAAGTGAGGAGGAAGAGGTATGAGCAAAGGCAAGCTTGTTGTCATTTCCGGCGCTTCCGGTGTTGGAAAGGGCACTGTTCTGGGTATTATGATGAAAAAAGATCCGGCGTTGTCCTTCTCTGTCTCTGCTACCACCCGGGCTCCCAGACCCGGTGAAGTGGATGGGGTGCATTATTACTTTATTACCAGAGAACGGTTTGAGGAAATGATCGATCAGGGCGAGTTCCTGGAATATGACGCACATGCGGCCAACTACTATGGCACTCCACGGGCCCAGGCAGAAGAGAAGCTGGAAAAGGGTTCCGTTCTGCTGGATATCGAGCCTAAGGGTGCCGAGCAGGTGAAGAAGGCTGATCCCAAGGCCTTGCTGGTTTTCATCATGCCGCCTTCTATGGACGAGTTGGAGCGCCGGTTAAGAGGCCGGGGCGATACCTCGGAGGAGCAGATCACCATGCGCCTGAAACGGGCGGTCTGGGAAATGGAACAGCGCAGCTGGTATGATAAGGTAGTCGTTAACGACGATGCCGAGCGCTGCGCAGACGAGATTTTGAAAATTATTGCTGATTAAGACATTTAATGTAATGGAGGAAATGAATTATGCTGTACCCCCCTGTAGCTGATTTGCTGAAGAATGTAGATAGCCGTTACCTGCTGGTAAACGTGGTGGCTCACCGTGCCCGCCAGATCGCTGCTGAGGCTGAGGCCTTCCAGGAAGACCTGCCTGAAAAGCCCGTTACCATGGCCATTAAGGAAGTTGCCGAAGGCAAGCTGTCCGGTTCTGTCAAGGAAGAGTATAAGAACTAATTAGAAACGTGTCATTCCGGGCCAGTCCGCAGACTGGCGTGGGAATCTCCTGAAACTTTGCGTTTGCGGTAAATAAAGGAGATTGCCACGTCGCTTTGCGCCTCGCGATGACAACAGGAATGGAGGGCTTTTTATGATTGCAAAAATCGCGGTATCTGCGGCGAATTTTGCCATTGACAAGCCCTATTCCTATGGGATCCCCCAAGGCATGGAATTGCAGCCCGGGCAGCGGGTGATGCTGCCCTTTGGCCGTGCCAACAAGCGCACGGAGGGCGTGGTGCTGACGGTGGAGCCCGGTGATGAAGGGAAGCTGAAATATGTGGAGCGCTGTCTGGATGACAGCCCCATTCTGTCGGAGCACCAGCTGCGGCTGGCGGCATTTCTCCGGGAACGGTATTTCTGCACCTTTTACGATGCCATCCGTGCCATGCTTCCGGCAGGTCTGTGGTTCCAGACAAAGGAACAGTTTTCTCTGACTGAGGACCGGAGCTGGCAGGAAAAGACCATCCGTAAAGAGCACGCTCTGGAAGTTCTGCAATTGCTGGATGACCTTGGCGGAACAGCGGAGGAATCGTCCTTGCGCAGTTTGATCCCGGAAGAAGAGGTTCTCCGGGATACCTTGGCGTACCTTACAAAAAAGAAATGGATCACGGCCCAGACAGATTTTCTGCGCCGTACCAATGACAAAACAGAAAAAATTGCCACTCTGGCGGCAAGTCCGGAGGAAGCAATGGAATTTGCATCCCACCGGCCAAAATCCGCGGCCATGCAAAAAAGTGTGCTGGAGCTGCTTTGCAGCGTCGGCAGCGCTGCGGTGAAGGAAATCTGCTATTTTACCGGCGCATCCACTGCGACGGTGAACCGGCTGGAAAAGCTGGGATATCTGACACTGTCAGAACGGCCGGTGCTGCGGTGCCGGGAAATCAAGCCTGCAAAGCTGGATGGGCCTCTGGTATTGAACCCGGAGCAGCAAAACTGCTTTGAAGGGCTGGCCCAACAAATGGCGGAGGAAAAACCGGGCATTGCCCTGCTGTATGGCGTTACCGGCTCCGGTAAGACTTCCGTTTATATTCAACTGATCCGGGCCTGCTTACGGCGGGGAAAGGCGGCTATGCTGCTGGTGCCGGAAATTGCGCTGACCCCCCAGCTGCTGAGCCTGATGGCGGCCTATTTTGGTGATACCATCGCAGTGCTCCACAGCAGCCTCTCTGCCGGGGAACGCTACGACCAGTGGAAGCGTGTCCGCAGCGGCGAAGCCAGGGTGGTCATCGGCACCCGAAGTGCCGTATTTGCTCCCTGTGATCCGGGACTGATCATCCTGGACGAGGAACAGGAACATTCCTATAAATCCGAAAATTCTCCCCGTTATGATGCCCGGGAAGTGGCGATTTGGCGGGGCAGCAAAGAAAATGCCCTGGTGCTTCTTGGTTCGGCAACGCCTTCCATCGAAAGTATGTATCGGGCAAAGAAGGGCACGTATTGCCTGTATACCTTACATCAGCGCTACAACGGCCGTCCGCTTCCGGAAGTGGAGATCGTGGATATGCGCCAGGAGCTGCAATTGGGAAATGACCTTTCTCTCAGCGTTCCTCTTCGTCACGCTATGATCGAGACCCGGGATTCCGGAAAGCAGTCGATCCTGCTGTTAAACCGCCGGGGTGCCTCCCGGGCGCTGGTGTGCATTGATTGCCGGGAAACACCGGAGTGTCCCCGGTGCAGTGTCCGTCTGACCTATCACAGCGCCAACAAAAGGCTTATGTGCCACTATTGCGGTTACTCTCAACCGGTGCCGGAGCGCTGTCCCAGCTGCGGCGGTCACTTAAAGACCATCGGAACCGGCACCCAGAAAGTGCAGGAGGAGATCACCTTCCTCTTCCCGGAAATGGAAGTCAGCCGGATGGATGCGGACACGGTCAGCGCTGTGAACACCCATGAAAAGATCCTGGAGCATTTCCAGCAGGAAAATATCCCGGTGCTCATCGGCACCCAGATGGTGGCAAAGGGCTTGAATCTGCCCAATGTGACCCTGGTTGGCGTGCTGGATGCGGATTTAAGCCTTTACACCGGCGGCTTCAGGGCAGGGGAAACTACCTTCAATATGCTGACGCAGGTGGTAGGCCGGGCAGGCCGGGGAGATACTGCCGGACGGGCCATGATCCAGACCTTGGTTCCTCAGCACCAGGTGATCCGGCTGGCAGCCAGTCAGGATTATGACAGCTTTTATGATTTGGAGATCCAGTTGCGGCAGGTGCAGAATGCGCCGCCCTTTGCAGATATTGCCACGGTGACCGTTACCGGCCAGGATGAGGCGGCGGTTCTCCGGGGCGCGGCAAAGCTGCGGGACAGCCTGCATGCCTGCCTGCAGCAGAATATATATAAAGAGGAACACTGCACGGTACTGGGCCCTGCCCCCTGTGTGGTGCCGAAAATCAATTATCACTTCCGTTACCAGCTGACCCTGCGCTGCCGCATGACAAAGCAGCTGCGGCTGCTGCTGGCCCATCTGCTCCGGGAATTCAGCCGGGACAAGGCCAATAAGGGTGTCAGCGCCTTTGTGGATGTGAACGGATACGATTAGAAAGAGGTTTTATCAATGGGACTGCGGAATATTCTGACAGATAAAGATCCTGCTCTGCACAAGGTTTGCAGACCGGTGGAAAAGTTTGACAAGCGGCTGCACAAGCTGCTGGACGATATGGTAGAGACCATGGTGGATGCCAACGGTGTCGGCCTTGCTGCTCCCCAGGTGGGTATTCTGCGCCGTGTTGTGGTAGTGGATACCGGTGAGGGCATTCTGGAACTGGTGAATCCCACTCTGGTGGAGACCGACGGCGAGCAGGTAGGTGCCGAGGGCTGCCTCAGTGTCCCCGGTAAGTACGGTCTGGTGAAGCGGCCTTACTATGCCAAGGTTCGGGCTCAGGACCGGAACGGAGACTGGTTTGAGGCCGAAGGCGAGGAGCTTATTGGCCGCTGCTTCTGCCATGAGCTGGATCACCTGGACGGCATCGTCTACACCGAGGTCATGGAGCGGTTCCTGACGGAGGACGAGCTGGTTTACGACGAAGAGTAAGTACTCCTGTCATCGCGAACCAGTGCGCACTCCGGTATGGCGCTCCCTTTGAATGTGGAGATTGCCACGTCGCTGCGCTCCTCGCAATGACACATTCTTTTGGAGGAAAATCAATGAGAGTAGTATTTATGGGAACGCCGGACATTGCGGCAACCTGTTTGAAGAGAATTATTGCGGACGGCTTTGAGGTGGTGGGTGTTTACTGCCAGCCTGACCGGCCCAAGGGCCGTGGCATGAAGCTGGTGGCACCACCGGTTAAGGAAGTAGCGCTGGCAAACAACATTCCCGTGTTCCAGCCGGAAAATTTCCGGGAGGAAGCGACCATTGAAGAGCTTCGTGCCTTAAAGCCCGATGTCTGCGCGGTGGTTGCCTATGGCCGGATTCTGCCTCAGAAGGTGCTGGACATTCCCACCTGCGGCTGCATCAATATCCATGCCAGCCTCCTGCCCCAATACCGGGGCAGCGCCCCTTACCAGTGGGCGGTGCTGGATGGTCTGAAAGAGACCGGTGTTTCTGCCCAGCATATGGTATGGGAAATGGATGCCGGCGATGTGATCGACGTGGAAAAGACCCAGATCGGGGAAAACGAGACTGCCGGCGAACTGCTGGACCGTTTGGCTGTTCTGGGTGCGGACTTGCTGAGCCGGGTGCTGTGCCGGGCCAAGTGCGGCGACAAGTGCTGCGGCAAGGCGCAGTGCTGTGAGGATGTGACCTTCGCACCCATGCTGAACAAGTCCATGTGTCCCATCGACTTTACCAAGACAGCACAACAGGTGCACAATCATGTTCGTGGCCTGCATCCCTGGCCTGTTGCCACCATGGAACTCCAGGGTAAAAAGTTTAAAGTGCACGAGACCCGGGTGGTGGAAGGCTCCGGTCAGCCTGGTGAGATCCTGGCTCTGACCAAGACTGGCCTGATTATCGCCTGTGGAGAGGGTGCGGTGGAGATCCGTTCTCTCCAGGCAGAGGGCGGAAAACGGATGGCAGCTCCCGATTACTTCCGGGGCCATCCTCTGGAAAGCTGATGGGTGCCAGAGAAACAGCGCTGAACGCGCTGATCGCCTGCCGAAAAGATGGTGCCTGGTCCAATGGTGTTTTAAAGGACTATATCAAACGGGATAAGCTGGACAGCCGCGACGCGGCTCTGGCAACCCGGCTTTGTTACGGTGTCCTGCAAAACCGTCAGCGGCTGGACTTTTATCTGAAACAGTTTTTAACTGGCAGATTGAAGGATCTGCATCCGCTGGTGCGGGATATTCTTCATTTGGGCCTGTATCAGATGAAGGAAATGGACAAAATCCCGGTCAGTGCCGCCGTTAACGAATCCGTGGCCCTGACAAAAAAATACAACAAAAATCCCAAGGCGGCTTCCCTGGTCAACGGTGTTCTGCGGAATGCTGCCAAAAAGCAGTGGATCGAGCCGGTGAGCTATGCTGACCGCTACAGTCACCCCGACGAACTGATTTCCCTGCTGAAAGCCAATCTGCCCAAGGGAACGCTGGAGCCCATGCTCATTGCCAACAATGCTGCTCCCGATACCACGGTACAGGTCAATACCCTGCGCATTTCCCGGGAAGATCTGCAAAAGCGGCTGGACGGGGAGAAGGTTACCGCCAGGCCTCACAGCTGGATGGAGAACTGTCTGGTGCTTTCCGGCACCGGCAGTATTGAGAACCTGCCTTCCTTTAAAGAGGGCCTGTTCTATGTTCAGGATCCGGCGGCGAAGCTCAGCGTCCTCTGCGCCCGGCTGCCCCAGAAGGATATCCGGGTACTGGATTGCTGTTCTGCGCCCGGCGGAAAGAGCTTTGCGGCAGCCATTGCCATGGAAGGCAAAGGACAGATCATCTCCTGCGATGTCCATGACCATAAGGTGGGACTCATTGGAAATGGCGCGGAGCGCCTGGGGTTGGCGAATATCACAGCCCGACAGCAGGATGCCACGGTTTTTGTTCCCGAATGGGAAGAAACTATGGATGCGGTCATTGCCGATGTACCCTGTTCCGGTCTTGGCATTATCCGGAAAAAGCCGGATATCCGCTATAAAAATCTGGCGCAATTGCAGGAACTGCCAGCGCTGCAGCTGGCGATCCTGGAAAACCAGTCCCGCTATGTAAAAAAGGGCGGCCTGCTGCTCTACTCCACCTGCACGGTTCTGAAAGCGGAAAATGAAGAGATCGTTGCCGCTTTCCTGGAAAAACATGGGGATTTTTACCTGGAGCCTCTGGCGCTTCCTGATGTGTTCCCGAAAAATGAGACCGGGATGCTGACCCTGATCCCCGGCCAATATGATACCGACGGCTTCTTCATCTGCCGTCTGCGGAGGAAAGAATGAACCTGAAAAATCTGACCCAGCCGGAACTGGCGGAACAACTGAAAATACTGGGCCAGCCGGCCTTCCGGGCAAAGCAGGTTTACAAATGGCTCCACAGCGGTGTCCGTTCCTATGAGGAAATGACCAATCTGCCCAAAGCCCTTCGGGAGACTCTGGCAAAGGACTATCCCATCAATGCCCCCAAAGTGGTGCGCAGGCAGGAATCGAAAAAGGACGGCACCATTAAATATCTCTGGCAGCTGTCTGACGGCAACTGCGTGGAGACTGTACTTATGCGCTATCACTACGGCAATACGGTCTGCATCTCCACGGAGGTGGGCTGTGCCATGGGCTGTGCTTTCTGTGCTTCCACCATCGGCGGTCTGGTGCGGCGGCTGGAGCCCTTTGAAATGCTGGATGAGGTACTGTTCACGCAGATCGACTCCGGCCTGCCTATTTCCCGGATCGTGCTGATGGGCATTGGGGAGCCGCTGGACAATTTCGACAATGTAATGCGGTTCCTGGAACTGGTGAACAGCCCCGATGGGCTGAATATCTCCATGCGCCACATCAGTCTTTCCACCTGCGGCCTTGTGCCGAAGATTGATGCTCTGGCGGAACGTAAAATGCAGATCAGCCTGGCTATTTCCCTCCATGGCCCCAATAACGAGATCCGGGGCAAGGTGATGCCGGTAAATAGGGCATATCCCATTGAAGAGCTGCTGGAAGCCTGCCGCCGGTATTTTGCGGCTACGGGACGGCGGATCCATTTTGAATATGCCATGATCGACGGAGTCAACGACCGGGAATGCGATGCCAAGGAAATTCTGCACCGGATGAAGGGGCTGCCCGCCCACTTTAATCTGATCCCGCTGAACCACGTGGAGGAAAGTCCTTTAAAGCCCAGCAGCAAGGCGGCGGTAGCGGCCTTTCAGAAAACGCTGGAAGAAGGCGGCATCACGGCCACCGTGCGCAGAACCCTGGGCAGCGACATCGATGCCTCCTGCGGCCAGTTGAGGCGCAAGTATAATAAAGAGAACAGATCTTAAGATGTAAGGTACAAGATATAAGATATGAGATAAATTTTCGTATTTCATTATCTTATATCTTATATCTCCTATCTTATGTCTTTTAAGAGGGGAGTGGAATGTGTATGCAGAGCTGGGGATTGACGGATCCCGGCTGCGTCCGGAAACAGAATCAGGATGCTTACCGAATTGAGCAGCTTGACCGGGGCACACTGCTGTGTGTTGTCTGCGATGGCATGGGCGGCGCAAAATCCGGCAATGTTGCCAGCACGCTGGCGGTGGAGGTCTTTGTGGAAGAGGTTCGCCGAAGCTGGAAGTCCGGGATGGAAAATGACAAGATTGATCAGATGCTGCGAAGTGCTGTGAAACTGGCGAACTTTACGGTTTTTGATCAGGCGGCTCAGATCGAAGAATTTTCCGGTATGGGTACCACATTGGTAGCGGCTCTGGTGCGGAATAAGAAAGCCACTGTGATCAATGTGGGAGACAGCCGTGCCTATGGCATTAACCGTGACGGTATCCGCCAGATCAGCAAAGACCATTCCCTTGTGCAGGTGATGGTGGACCGGGGAGATCTGACGGCGGAAATGGCAAAAAGCTACCCCGGAAAGAATTTTATTACCCGTGCCATTGGCACAGAACCGATGGTCATCAGTGATATTTACCATTGGGAAGTCAGTAAGGGAGACTACATCCTGCTGTGTTCCGATGGTTTGAGCAATTTGATGGATGACCAGGAGATTCTTTTTGAAGTTGTCCACGGCGTGAACAAGCAGCACTGCTGCAAGCGGCTGCTGAATATCGCGAAAAACCGGGGCGCCCCGGACAACGTGACCAGTGTTCTGATATTGGTTTGACCGAGAAGCGAAAGGAGCTTATCATTTTGCATATGGATCAATATATTGGACGGCTGCTGGATGAACGGTACGAGATCCTGGAGGTCATTGGTACCGGCGGCATGGCCGTGGTATATAAAGCTCGCTGCCATCGGCTGAACCGGTTGGTCGCGATCAAAATACTAAAAGACGAATTTGCCAGAGACGAGGAATTCCGCCGCCGTTTCCATGCGGAGGGTGAGGCGGTTGCCATGCTGAGCCACCCCAACATTGTGCAGGTGTACGATGTTTCCACCTCTGACAGCGCCAACTTCATTGTGATGGAGCTGATCGACGGCATTTCCTTGAAGCAGTACATGGAAAAGAAGGGCGTTCTGAACTGGAAGGAAACCCTGCATTTCTCCATGCAGATCGCCAAGGGATTGGAGCATGCCCATAGCCGGGGAATTGTCCACCGGGATATCAAGCCTCATAATATTATGGTGCTGAAAAACGGCTCTGTAAAGGTCATGGACTTTGGCATTGCCCGGGTCATGAATAAGAGCAACACCCTGACTAAGGAAGCGCTGGGCAGCGTTCATTACATTTCTCCCGAACAGGCCAAGGGCGGCCACACGGACAACCGCAGCGACCTGTATTCCTTAAGTGTTGTGATGTACGAAATGATGGCCGGACGGCCCCCTTATGATGGGGAATCTGCCGTGGCGGTAGCCATCCAGCACATTAACGGCGGTGCACCGCTGCCCTCCAGCCTGAATCCCAATATCCCCGGGGGCCTGGAACAGATCATTATGAAGGGTATGGCCCTGGAGATCCGGGACCGGTATGTTTCCGCTACGGAAATGCTGCAGGATATGGAGGAATTCCGAAAGAACCCTGCCATCCAGTTTGCCTACAAAACACTTCTGGATGATGCCACCCGGGCAATTCCCACTGCCGGAGGCCCTCTGACCACCGCGGAAAAGAAGGTTCAGGCAAAGACTGGTGCCCGTCCTGCACCTGCGCAGACTCGCACATCCCAGAATACGGCGCAGCGGCGCAGCAGCGCAGTGGTGCTGAATACTGCCCACCAGGAGCATGATGCCATCCGCCGGGCCCAGCAGCGCCGCAAGACAGAGGAACAGAAAAAGAAGGAAGAGCGCAATCGTGTGGCTACCACGGCAGTGGTCATCTGCTGTGCTGTGGGTGTCATTGCCATCATCATTTTCCTGGTGGCTGTGTTCAACGGCTTCCTTCTGAACCAGGAAAAGGATCTGGTGGAGGTTCCTTATCTGGAAGGCAAGACTTACAGCGAGGAATTCCTGGCAAAGTACAAGGATTTTAACATCCGCCAGCTGCCCCAGCAGTATCACGATACCTATTATAAAGATCAGATCATTTCCCAGGAGCCTGCCGGCGGCGAGGAAGTCCAGCGTGGCAGTGATATCTGGATTGTCATCAGTATGGGTACGGAACCTCCGTTGACCAAACTGGACGATCTGGTGGGTGTAGATGGTGAGGAAGCCTACGAAGCACTGAAGAATCAGGGCTTTAACCCTCTGAAGCGCCGGGAACCCAGCTACATCTATGAACCAGGTCTGGTGACCCGGACGGATCCTGCTGCGGGCGCTGAACTGGCAGATGGCGATACAGTTTACATCTATATCAGTACCGGCCCCGAGATCGTGGAACGGCCAATGCCCAATGTGGTGGGGCTGGATGTGGACCGGGCAGAGGAACTGCTGACCGGACAGGGCTTTGTCAATGTCCGCTATGAAAAGATGGAGAGCCAGAAGCCAGCCGGTGAGGTCATCTATCAGTCCGTAACCAAAAACACGGAAGTGGATGTGGAATCCGAAATTATCATCCACTATTCCGAAGGCCCCAAGGAGACCGAGGCTCCGCAGACCGTTCCCGAAGAATCCGCAGTGGATGCAACCCAGGCAGAGACACAGGAAGTGGAAATCACCGCTGCCTTCAGCCTGCCGGAGCGGGAGGAGGAATACCGGCTGGATATCTGCATCAGCGGTACCAGCGAAGTGGTGGACTCCAAAATGATCCCTCCCGGAACCACAAGCACCATGGTCCAGCTGACCGGACGGGGCACGATCCATTATGATCTGTACATCAACGGAGAGTTTGACTGCGAGAAGAAAGTGACATTTACCGATGACTGAAAGAAGAACAGGGCGGATCCTGCGCTCCCTGAGCGGATTTTATGATGTGCAGACGGAAGACGGTCTGGTGACCTGCCGGGCCCGGGGCATCCTGCGTAAGGGCGGTAATTCTCCTCTGACCGGCGATATGGTGGAAATCACGGTAGAAAAGGGTAAGGGAATGGTAGAACGGATTCTGCCGCGGAAAAACAGTTTTATCCGCCCTGCTGTTGCCAATATCGATGCTCTGGTGATTTTTGCGGCCAACGTCAATCCGGTGACGGAACCTTTTTTGATCGACCGGGTGGCTGCCATCGCCGGTGACCAGAGTGTCCAGGTGATCCTGTGCGTCAACAAATGTGACCTGGATCCGGCGTTGGATCTGGTGGGCATATATGAACAGGCAGGCTTTTCAGTCATCCGTACCAGTGCCGAGACCGGCGAAGGGGTGGAGCAGCTGCGGAGTCTGATCCGGGGAAAGCTTACGGCCTTCACCGGAAATTCCGGTGTGGGCAAGAGCAGCATCCTCAACCGTCTGGCACCGGGGCTGCAGCTGCCTACCGGTGAGGTTTCCGAAAAACTGGGCCGCGGCCGGCATACCACCCGGCATGTGGAGCTGTACAGCCTGGGTGAAGATACCTATGTGGCAGATACTCCTGGCTTTTCTTCCTTTGATACAGATCAGATGGAAGTGATTCTGAAGGAAAACCTACAATATTCCTTCCCGGATTTTGGCCCCTACGTCGGCAGGTGCCGTTTTGATGACTGTTCCCACCGGCGCGAACCGGACTGCGCAGTTCGCGCTGCGGTGGATGCAGGAGAAATCGGAAAAAGCCGCTATGACAGTTATCTGAAGCTGTACGAAAGCTACAGCCAGGTGAAGCTGTGGGAATTAAAAAAATAATACTTTCATGACAGGGGCGGGAATTGATTCCCGCCCTTTGTGCTGGGTAAATGTCAGCGAAAACGTTTGAAATCCAGGATATCAATACAAAAATACTCATTCTACAAAACTGACGAATTTTCAATAGAAGTTTTGTGATTTTTTCTGAAATTATGCTTGACAATTGGAGAAAATGGTGTTATATTATTCAAGCGCGTGAATGGAATCACCATGCGCGCACTGCGATGAAGCGGGAGATTGCGTCGAAAGACGGTAACTTCCGTGGAGTATGTCCGGTCATCGGGCGGCTGAACTGCTTTGAAGCGCTTGCGTATATCGCTGCGCTGAGAAGAATGGGTCGGCCTCGGTCGGCCATTTTTCATGGCTCGGAGTGATACGCACGGCGGCGCGGACGAACAGTTCGACCGTACCCAGACACCACGCAAACTGAGTACGTAATTCAAGGAGGAAAACAAACCATGGCAAACCAGATGATCCGCATTCGGCTGAAGGCTTACGATCACCAGCTGATCGACTCCAGCGCTGCAAAGATCGTGGAGACCGCAAAGCGCAACGGCGCACAGGTTTCCGGCCCCATTCCGCTGCCCACCAAGAAGGAAGTTGTTACCATCCTTCGCGCTGTCCACAAGTACAAGGACTCCCGTGAGCAGTTCGAGCGCAGAACCCACAAGAGACTGATCGATATCCTCAACCCCAACCAGAAGACCATCGAAG
>JAGBAI010000166.1 GCA_017939025.1 Oscillospiraceae bacterium | reverse complement strand
CTATCGAAATGGAGACCTTTTACGCAACTGCAAAGGATGCGGATTTCATCATCTACAACAGTGCCATTACCGGTGAGATTGAGACTCTGGAGCAGTTACTGAAAATCAATCCCCTTCTGAAGGATTTCAAAGCGGTACAAAACGGAAATGTTTGGTGTACGGCCCAAAATATGTATCAGGAAACCATGCAGCTGGGACAGATGACCCGGGAGATGCACTTGATTTTCACAGCGACAGATGCGGATACATTGCATCTGGATTACTTATACAAACTGAAATGATGCAGAAAAAGCGGCTGCGCTGCCTCTTTCTTTCGCAGCCGCTTTTTGAAAGGACACTGTATGAAGAACGTACACAGTTATGGAAGGTTCGCCGCGATCATGCTGATATTGATCCTGTTGCTGATTCTGGGACTGATGCTGAATCTGAATATTGGCTCTGTGAAGATCTCGGCGGGAGAGATACTGCGTATGCTTTTTTCTGGCGATGATGCGTCAACGGAAAGCAGAATTATCTGGAGTATCCGCATTCCCAGAATGCTGCTTGCAGCAATCTTAGGCGGTACGCTGTCTGTATCCGGTTTCCTGCTACAGACCTTCTTCCGCAACCCCATTGCAGGCCCCTTTGTGCTGGGTATTTCCAGCGGCGCCAAGCTGGTGGTGGGTGTAACCATGATCTTCTTTGCCCAATATCTGGCAGGTGCCGGTTCCGTGGTTCTGATTCTGGCGGCGTTTCTGGGGTCTTTGATTATTACCATCCTTGTTCTTCTGTTTTCTCAGAAGGTATCCAACATGTCCATGCTGCTGGTCATTGGCATTATGGTCGGATATATCTGCAGTGCTGTTACCGATTTCTGCGTGACCTTTGCGGATGAACATGACATTGTGAACCTCACCAACTGGTCTATGGGTACTTTCTCCGGCGCCAGCTGGGACAATGTGAAAACGGCAGTCATGATTTGTATTCCCGGTGTACTGGCAGCATGGCTGCTCAGCAAGCCAATGACAGCCTATGCGCTGGGAGAAGGATATGCCCAAAGCATGGGCATCAGCGTGAAACCCTTCCGGTTGGCTCTGATTCTGCTCAGCAGCCTGCTGTCTGCCTGTGTGACTGCGCTGGCTGGTCCGGTTTCCTTTGTGGGTATTGCTGTGCCCCATATCACACGAACCGCACTGAAAACCTCCCGTCCTGCTTTGGTGATTCCGGGAACGTTCCTTTGTGGTGCGGTATTCTGCATTTTCTGCGATCTGATTGCCAGAACAGTCCTGGCACCTACCGAACTGGCCATTGGTACAGTAACCTCCGCTTTTGGTGCACCCATTGTGATCTACATGATGGTCAAGCGCCGCAAAAATATGGAGGCGTAACATGAAACATTACTTTGAAACCAAGGATCTTGCTGTGGGATACAATGGCAGCATTCTGATCCATGACATAAATATTCAAATTGAAAAAGGAAATATTCTGACCCTCATCGGACCAAATGGTGCGGGTAAATCCACCATTCTGAAAACCATAACCAAACATCTGACTTCTATCAAAGGAACGGTTTCCATCAACAGAAATGAGATATCCCAATGGACACCCAGGGAAATGGCAAAACAGGTGGCAGTGGTGCTGACGGATCGTATCCGTCCGGAACTGATGACCTGTGCTGAGGTAGTGGCCATGGGCCGCTATCCCTATACCAATATGCTGGGAAGACTGACCCCGGAAGACAGACGAATCGTAGAGGAATCTCTGGATCGGGTTCATGCTTTGGATTTGGCAGAGCAGGACTTTTCTACCCTGTCCGACGGACAGCGGCAGCGGATCATGCTGGCCCGTGCCATTTGCCAGCAACCGGAAATCATCGTGCTGGATGAACCTACCGCCTACCTGGATATCCGCCATAAGATCGAACTGCTGGATATCCTCCGGGAAATGGCCCATGAAAAGGGCATCACAGTCATCATGTCTTTGCATGAGATCGATCTGGCAGCAAAAATCTCTGACTATCTGGTCTGTGTCAAGGGCGAGACCATTGCTGCCTTTGGAAAACCCGAGGAAGTGCTGCAGCAAGGCGAAATTGAGAAGCTATACGACATTCAGAACGGCTCCTACAATCTGCTTTTCGGCAGTGTGGAGCTGAGCAAAGCAACGGGAGAACCAAGGGTGTTCGTCATTGCCGGAAACGGCTGCGGTATCGACTGCTACCGTGCTTTGCAGAAGCAGCAGATTCCCTTCGCTACTGGTATTCTCTATGAAAACGACGTGGATACCCAGGTGGCCCGGGAATTGAGCGATCATGTCATCACCGCTCCCGCCTTTGAACCTATGAAGGAAACGCATTTTACACAGGCAGCAGAAGTAATGCTTCGCTGTGAAAAGGTCATTGACGCAGGTACTGCCATCGGCAGTCTGAATGCTATGAATGGAAAGCTGTTGACCCTTGCAAAAGAAAAGAACATTCCCATTCACCGGAAGGAGGCGCCGCGGTGAAAACACCCAGAATCATGCTGGCCGGAACCAGCAGCGGCTGCGGAAAAACAACTGTGACCTGCGCCGTTTTACAGGCACTGGTAAACCGTGGGATGAAAGTGGGTGCCTTCAAGTGTGGCCCTGACTATATCGATCCCATGTTCCACAGCCGGATCATCGGGGCAAAAAGCACAAATCTGGATCTGCACTTCTTCCGTGAGAACACCTTGCGGTATCTGCTGGCGAAGAATGCCGAGGCCCAGGATGTGAGCATCATCGAGGGCGTAATGGGCTATTACGATGGCATAGGCCTGACCACTACCCGTGCCAGCTCTTACGAGGTAGCGAAAGTCACCGATAGTCCGGTGGTTCTGGTGGTCGGTGCCAAGGGCGCATCCCTTTCCATTCTCGCAACGATTCAGGGCTTCCTGTCTTTTTACCCGGATAACAACATCAAAGGCGTCATTTTGAATCAGTGCAGCCCTATGACCTATGGGGCATTGGCGAAGGCCATTGAAGACCGGTTTGGAGTCCGTGCTTTTGGATATCTTCCGAAAATGGCCGACTGCGCCCTGGAAAGTCGTCATTTAGGACTGGTGACCGCCGCAGAGGTGGAAAACCTTCGGGAGAAGCTGGGAATCATGGCACAACAGGCTGAAAAGACCATCGATCTGGAGGGCCTTCTGATGCTGGCCCGGGAAGCGAACGAAATCGCCTGCGAGCCGATAATACTTCCCCGGCAGGAAACCGTCCGCATCGCTGTGGCGAAAGACAATGCTTTCTGCTTTTACTATGAAGACTCTCTGGAAGCATTGCGGGAAATGGGTGCGGAATTGATTGAATTCAGCCCCATTCACGATAAAAAACTCCCCGAGATTATCCATGGTCTGTACTTAGGCGGCGGTTATCCGGAACTTTATGCAAGGCAGCTTAGTGAAAACAAAACTATGCTGGAATCTGTCCGCAATGCCCTTCAAAATGGGCTTCCCTGCATCGCAGAGTGCGGCGGATTTATGTATCTGACAGAATCCATCGGAGAATTCCCAATGGCTGGGAACCTCTCCGGAAACTGCTTTGATAACGGAAAACTGACCAGGTTCGGCTATGTGACGCTCCGTGCCAAGGAAGACAATATGCTATGCAAAGCCGGAGAGGAAATTCCCGGACACGAATTCCATCACTGGGATTGCACCCAGCCCGGCAACTGCTTCACCGCAACAAAATCCACCGGAAAAAGCTGGGACTGCGCCGTGGCAACAGATACGTTCTATGCCGGATACCCTCATTTTCATTTCTATGCCAACTTAAGCTTTGCGAAAGGCTTTTACGATACCTGCTTAAAGGAGAAACATCGCCATGATTGAAAAAATCAAGCCCATGGATATTGAGAAGCGCAGCTTCGAGATCATAACGGAGATATTGGGAGATACCAGCCTTGATCCCGAAAACGAGTTGGTAATCAAGCGGGTCATCCACACCACTGCGGATTTTGAGTATGTTCAGAATCTGGTGTTCTCTGACCATGCGGTGCTGAAGGGTATCGAGGCGTTACGAGGCGGCTGCGATATTGTCACCGACACGCAGATGGCAAAGTCCGGCATCAATAAAACCATACTGGGACGGCTGGGAGGTCATGTTCACTGCTACATGTCTGATCCAGATGTTGCAGCAGAGGCCAAGGAGCGGGGCATCACCCGTGCCATGGTTTCCATGGAGCGGGCAGCGAAACTTTCCAAGCCCTGCATCTTTGCCATCGGCAATGCGCCCACAGCACTGATTTCCCTGCATGAGCAGATTATAGCCGGGACACTGAATCCAGCGCTGATCATTGGTGTTCCCGTTGGTTTCGTCAATGTGGTGGAAAGTAAGGAAATGATTATTGAATCCGGTGTTCCCTACATCGTCGCCCGCGGCCGCAAGGGCGGCAGCAATGTGGCAGCAGCTATCTGCAATGCCATGCTGTATCAGATTCTGCGATAATGGAGCAATACATTGAGAAAGACGGAAAGCGGCTCCGTCTGGGCTATACTACCGGTTCCTGCGCCGCTGCAGCTGCAAAAGCGGCAGCCTGGATGCTGCTGACCGGCTGCCGAAAAGAGACAATTACCCTGGATACCCCCAAGGGTATCCGCTTGACGCTGGATGTGAAGGAAATCCGAATCGGAAAAGACTCCGTTTCCTGTGCGATAGAAAAGGACAGCGGAGATGACCCGGATGTGACCAGGGGGACCCTGATCTTCGCCACGGTTTCCAAGACAGAGATTTCCGGTGTAACCATCGACGGAGGCTTCGGCATTGGGCGGGTTACCAAACGGGGACTCGATCAGCCGGTAGGAAACGCCGCCATCAACTCCGTTCCCCGGCAGATGATCCGGGAGAATGTGGAAGAGGTCATGGGTCTGACGGATTATTCCGGCGGCTTGTCTGTTGTGATTTCTGCACCGGAAGGTGAAGCGCTGGCAAAAAAGACATTCAACCCCAGACTGGGTATCGTGGGTGGTATTTCCATCTTAGGCACCACAGGCATCGTGGAACCCATGAGTGAAAAAGCACTGATAGATACGATCCGGGTGGAATTGAAACAAAGAAAAGCAAACGGAGCAGAATATGTGCTGCTGACCCCGGGTAATTATGGCTCTGATTTTATTCACAACGAACTGGGACTGGATTTGAAAATTGCGGTGCAGGTGAGTAATTTCATTGGCGATGCACTGGACATTTGCAAAGAGCTGAACTTCAAAGGCGCGCTGCTGATCGGTCATGTGGGCAAACTGGTGAAAATTGCCGGTGGTATGATGAACACCCATTCCAAGTACGGCGACTGCCGTATGGAAATTCTGGCTGCCCATGCCGGTGCCGCAGGTGTCCCGGCAGAAACGGTCGCAGAAATTCTGAACTGTGTTGCCTGCGATGATGTACTTCGCATTTTGCAGGATACCCCTTATTATGAAAAGACTCTCTCCCGGGTGACAGACCGGGTGGCTTTCCACCTGCAGCACCGGGCAGACACAATGGAAGTGGGAACACTTCTATTCTCCAAAGAATACGGAATTTTAGGAAAGACTGAAAATACAGATAAACTTCTTCAAAGAATCGTGGAGGGATAACCTATGGTACATTTTGTTGGCGCAGGCAGCGGAGCGGTAGATCTGATCACCGTCCGTGGCGCAAAGCTTCTGGGTGAAGCCGATGTAGTAATCTATGCTGGCAGTTTGGTGAATCCGGAATTGCTGAAGCTATGCAAAGAAGGCTGTGAGATTCATAACAGTGCTACGATGACCTTGGAAGAAGTGATTGCTGTCATCCAGGAAGCTGAAGTTGGTCGAAAAACCACAGTGCGGCTCCACACTGGTGACAGCAGTATCTACGGTGCTGTCCGGGAGCAGTTTGATGAACTCATCAAACTCGGTATTGAATACGATGTCTGTCCCGGCGTCAGCTCCTTCTGCGGTGCAGCTGCCTCTTTGAAAACGGAATATACCCTCCCGGATGTGAGCCAGACCGTCATCATCACCCGTGCGGCGGGGAGAACACCGGTACCGGAAAAGCAGTCCATCCGGGAACTGGCTTCCCATCAGGCAACTATGGTACTCTTCCTCAGTACTTATCTGACTGAGAAACTACAGAAAGATTTGCTGGAAGGCGGATATCCTGCCAACACCCCTGTTGCGGTGGTCTATAAGGCTACCTGGCCCGATGAAAGAATTTTCCGCTGCACAGTGGACACACTTCACAAGACCGTGACGGAAAATGGCCTCACCAAAACCAGTCTGATCATTGTGGGCAACTGCATGGGAGAAACCTATCTTCGATCTCTCCTGTACCATCCCACCTTTACCACGGAATACCGGGAGGCAACGCAGTGAAAATCGCCGTCTTTGCGTATAGCCGACAGGGGTGTAAAACCGCCAGACGGGTTATCGCGCATTTTGCAGACCAAGAGATCCAGGCCTATACCATGGAGCGGTTTGAAGAAGCCGGTTTTTTACCCATCTGCCGCCCCTCCAAGTCCTTTTACGGTCCTATATTTAACAATGTGGATGCGATGGTGTTTGTGGGAAGTGTGGGAATTGCTGTCCGGGAAATTGCCCCTCATGTCCGTGACAAGGCCACAGATCCAGCGGTGATCTCCATCGATGAACTGGGTAGATTCTCCGTCCCCCTGCTTTCTGGACACATTGGCGGAGCCAATGCACTGGCGCTGGATTTGGCAAATGCGTTAGGAGCAACCCCGGTGATTACCACTGCCACGGACATCAACAAGAAGTTCTCTGTGGATGCCTGGGCAGCTAGGAACGGCTATGGGATTGCTTCCTTAAGCCGTGCAAAAGCGGTGTCCGCCGCCATTCTGGAGCAGGATGTGCCCCTGAAATCTGACTATCCCATCGTGACCAACTTGCCGGGCGGTGTGGTTTTGGCGGATTCCGGCGATGTGGGCATCCGCATCAGTGTGTTTAAGGATGAACCCTATAAACAGACGCTTCGGCTGATTCCCAAGATTTTGCATCTTGGCATTGGCTGCCGCAAAGGAACGCCTGTGGAAACCATCCGGGAAGCCGTGGACGAGGTACTGCTGGAGCACAACATCGACCAACGCGCTATCAAATGCGCGGCATCTATTGACCTGAAAGCAGAGGAAGCAGGCCTTCTTCAATATTGTGGGGAACAGAAACTCCCTGTGACCTTTTATACCGCCGAGGAATTGAAAGCAGTTCCCGGTGAATTTACCCCTTCTGCTTTTGTGAAGAGCATCACTGGGGTGGATAATGTTTGTGAGCGCTCCGCCTTGATTGGAGCGGAGAAATTGATCGTCAGAAAGACCGCGCTGAACGGTGTTACCGTTGCGCTGGCTGCAGAACATATGGAGGTACGCTTTGAATAAGCTGATTGTTGTGGGCATTGGCCCCGGTGATTATGAAAATATGACCGTTCGGGCAGACCGGGCGCTGCAAGACAGCGATGTGATCATCGGTTATACCGTGTATGTGGATCTGGTTCGGGACCGGTATCCCGACAAGGAATTCTTTGAAACACCCATGACCCGGGAAACAGAACGCTGTCAGATCGCCATTGATGAGGCCCGGAAGGGCAAAACCGTTGCCATGGTTTGCTCCGGTGACAGCGGAATTTACGGCATGGCAGCACTGATCTACGAACTGCGTGGCGAGAGCAACGATCCTGAAGTGGAGGTGATTCCTGGACTGACAGCTGCCTGCAGCGGCGGAGCTTTACTGGGTGCGCCTCTGACCCACGACTTCGCGGTGATCAGTCTGAGCAACCGGCTGACTCCCTGGGATAAGATTGCCAAACGGCTGGAATGTGCCGCCATGGCTGACCTTGGCATCGTTCTGTATAACCCCAGAAGCAAGGGCCGCCCGGATAATCTGCGCCTCGCCTGCGATATTTTGCTAAAATACCTTCCTGCTGACCGCCCCTGCGGCGTGGCCCATTACATTGGCCGGGAAGGAGAAGAAAGCTTCTTCCTGACGCTGTCCGAACTTCGCAGTGCTGACATTGATATGTTCAGCACGGTGTTTATCGGAAATGCCCAGACACGCATGATCGGGGGCAGAATGGTCACCCCCAGAGGATACAAAGATGTATAAGATTTGCGTATTTGCAGGCACTACGGAGGGCCGGGAACTGGTGGAATTTCTTTCCACGCAACCGGTTTCCGTGACAGCCTGTGTGGCAACAGAGTATGGGGAAACCCTGCTTTCCCCCAGGGAAAATCTGACCATTTCTGCCCAGCGGCTTACCGCCATAGAAATGGAAGAATTGTTTGAGAGAGAGCGATTCGATCTGGTAGTGGATGCCACACATCCCTATGCCAGTGTTGTGACAGAAAACATTGCTGCTGCCTGCAAAGCTACCGGCACAGAATATCTTCGGTTGCAACGCAGCGGCGCAGTGGCTCCCGAGGATGCTGTGTTTGCTGCAGATATCGATGAGGCGGTTTCGTACTTAAATAGTGTGGAGGGAAATCTCCTGCTGACCACAGGAAGCAAAGAACTTCACAAGTATACATCCATCAAAGATTTTGCGGACAGAGTCTATGCCAGAGTCCTGCCCATGGAGGAATCACTGAGGCTGTGTGAATCTACGGGTTTGAAGCCTGCCCACATCCTTGCCATGCAGGGTCCCTTTTCCAGGGAAATGAATGTGGCGATGCTGAAAAGTGTGGATGCCAAATTCCTGGTGACCAAGGATTCCGGCTCAAAGGGCGGTTTTGAAGAAAAACAAGCTGCTGCACGGGAAGCTGGTGCAAAGCTGGTAGTCATCGGCAGACCGCCCCAACGGGAGGGTTTTAGCTTTGCGGAAACCGTTTCGTTACTGTGCCGTCGGTTTGGACTGAATCACAAGCCACAGGTCACTGTGGTAGGCATTGGCCCCGGAAGTAAGACTGCCATGACCGAAGAAGTCAAAACAGCACTTATAACTGCGAACTGCATCATCGGTGCCAGACGGATGGTGGAAGCAGTTGTGCAGCAGGGGCAGACGGTACATCACGCCATCGCCCCGGAAGCAATTACCGCCTTTATCGGGAAGCATCCGGAATACCGTCGTTTCGTTGTTGCCATGTCCGGGGATGTGGGGTTCTTCAGCGGCACGAAAAAACTGCTGCCAAAGCTCCGCAACTGTGATGTGAAAGTACTGCCAGGAATCAGTTCCTTGGTGTATCTGTGTGCCAAACTGGGAACCTCATACGAGAATGTGGTGCCGGTAAGCATCCATGGCCGTGACCATGATCTCATCCCGGATGTTCAGAGAAACGAGAAGGTCTTTGCCTTGGTAGGCGGTGAGAACGGTATGGGTAATCTGTGCCGGGAATTGACGGAAGCTGGACTTGGCAAGGTAAAGGTAAGCGTGGGAGAGAGACTCAGCTATCCTGATGAGCAAATTACCGTTGGTACGGCAGAAACTCTGCAAAACCGTGTTTTCCAAAGCCTGAGTGTGGCATTGATCGAAAATGAAAATGCCAATCCTGTTGTGACCCATGGCTTGCCCGACGATGTATTCAACCGTACAGAAACGGTTCCGATGACCAAGAGTGAAGTACGCTGTGTGTGCCTTT
>JAGBAI010000019.1 GCA_017939025.1 Oscillospiraceae bacterium | reverse complement strand
CGTCCTCGTTGTCCCTTTTTCGACGCTCCCCGGTTCTGAAATGGCTCCGCTGGCATATAGCAGGCTCTCCGTCAAGGTTGTCTTTCCAGCGTCTACATGGGCAAGAATCCCAATATTGATAATGTTCATGTCTATCCTCCGTACAAGGCCCAAATGGGCGCAAAAATCCCCAGCGGCTAATACTTTTACCGCTGGGGATCATGACTTCGGACACACAGAAGTATACACGGCTTACATAAGCCGCTGTCCGTCACGATATTTACTAAAAAGGCAAAAGTATTCTTAAATTGGGTGCAAAAACCAAGCCCCTGCAAGGGGCAATCATTTTTGTGCCCATTATCAAATTTTATTTAAGAATACCTTGCCGCATATTTGGTAGACTCCTCAAATCAGGATAATAGCAGTATATCATAGTACGCTCTAAAAAACAAGAAATTATTTTACCCGATTCCCCAAATAAATCAGGAGGGCATTCACTGGAACACCCTCCGTTTTTGGTGATTATCGTGCGCCTAATCTTGCTTTTTGCCTTGCGTCCCGTTTCCGTTCCTTTTCAGCCTGTTCCTGCTGGTAAGCGGCCTCTAATATTCTGTCCGCCTGTTCCGGGCCAATGGCCCGCCTGACCCGCTCATAGTCTCTGACCTTTCCCTTTAGACTGTCCCTCTCGGCGCAGACCTCGTAAATTCTTTCTGATAAGGTGCTGTTTTTGCTGACCTCCCGGCCATAGTCCGCTTGCAGCCGCTCAAATTTGGATTTGAGGTCGTAGTAGGCCCGATAGACAGACCGCAGCACCTTGACGATCTTCGCCCATAAGGGCTTGGCCTTTTTCTCCCGGTAGGCTCTGGCCGATTCCAGCGGTCCCGCTTCTGGCAAGACCTGTTCCGGGTCGCTGGAAAATTCCTCCGCCAGCTTCTCCATGCCTTTCAGCATGGGGGCCACATCGTTTAGTTTGGCCTTGGCCTGGGCCGCTTTCTTTTCGGCAGCTGTCGCCTCCCTGTTCCTTCGGTCAACCTCGGCCTGGGCCAGCACAGCCGCCTCTTGAAGCTGTGCCAACCGCTCCTGTTCACACTTCACCTTGAACTGCGTGACCGTCAGATGTTCCTCGGAACTGCCACGCTCTCCACGCTCCAAGTCCGTGTAGCCAGCGGAGCGCATCTGCTGAAAGAAATCATCCTGCAAGACGCTGTACGACTTTCTCAGAACAGGCTTGCCCTTTGCTGTTCGTAATGGCTCCCCGGTGGCCTCGTCTACTGAGGGCTGGGACGCCCACTTTTTGCTCATGCTGACCTGCATAACGGTTTCTTTGACCTTGCCCACCAGAGATTTGTCCTTGCACCGCTTTGTCCAGCGGATTTCCTTCTCCACCACCGGGATATAGACCACATGGAGGTGGTAGTGGTACACGTCCTCTCCCAGCGCCTCGGACATAGCCCGGTTGCGTTCGTCGGCGTGCATGACCGCCGACAAAATATACTGCTCTCCACCTACGATTTTGATTGCGGATTTGTATGCGTCGGTGTAAAATTGTTTTGCGAAGTCATAGCCGCCGTGATTGTAGAAGTAGGCGGAGTTCACATCAAAGACCAACTCACCGTATCGAAATGCGTCCGCCTTAATGCCACGGGTGGAGATCACACCATCGGCCTCCATTTGGGAGAACATCTCCTGATACCCTGCAGATGGGGCCTTGAAATGGACATTGAGCGGCGTCCGCTCTGGTACAATGTCCTGGTTGACATAGGAATCCTTCTCACGCTCGTTGTGCTGCTGGGTGTTGCCGATCTTGGTTTCGGTCAGCCTCATATTTCTTGCGTTGGTACGGTCAATACCGTCGCCTCTCGCCATAGGCAAAAATCCTCCTGTTTCAGATGTTGGGTTGTTGAAAGAGGACGGGGGTTCGGGGGAGGCACTTCCTGCAGGAAGTGTAATAACCCACTATGACACTTTCATCCCTTCGGTCTGCAAAGTGTCGTGGGCTCTCCGAGGGGGTG
>JAGBAI010000003.1 GCA_017939025.1 Oscillospiraceae bacterium | reverse complement strand
GTACATGCGCCCCTCCCCTGACCCCTGATTTTCCCCGGCCTACGTTCTGTGATACGCACGGCTGGGTGGATAGGCCTGTTACCTTTTGTCACCAAAACATGACAAAAAGGCCCCTGTCACTACGAATAGTAACAGGGGCTCTTTCTGGTTCTCCGTGACATGGTGCGGTTGTTCCGGGAGATTGCCAATCCTATACATGACCCGGCACCGGTTAGGTGTAGCACCCGGGTCTATGACCGTACAATGAACGCACCGGCCTCAGATAATAGGATTATAGCACAATACTATTTGATTGTAAAGGTAGTATCTTCCAAAATAATACCACCCGGATACCGTCTCGGCATCAATTTGCCCGGGAATGTAGACCCAGAACAGAAATTTTCATAGGTGACCTGCTCTTTCACATTGTCAGGCATACCGGCACAGGTAACCTTTGTATATTCATAATACACACCATCAGCCACCAGGCGCACAACCTCCAGACTATCGGCCTTTTCTATTGCTTTGCAGTAGTCTTTTAATCCGGTGCCCTTTGTCATATCTGGGATTGTAACCATGTATGTTTTTGCTCTTAGCCATTTACTATCACAGAAATTACCCTCATCCTTCCAGGCTCCCAGGTGTGTGGGGTGCACGTCCAGGCCGGTGGGCTCCTCGTACCCGATAAGCTTTAGGGAATCGGTATCCGCATAGATAAACCGGTCAAAATTGGCCTGTGCGCTACGGATGGTTTTTTCACGGGCATATGCTGTGATAAAACAACCCATTGCTGTATAAACTGGGTCTCGCTCCTCTGGGTCACCGTACCGGTACCGTACCACGTTGGTTTCCTGGTCTAAGTACGGTATCTTTTTCCTAGCCTTTGGGTTTGTGGCAAATTTTCCGTATAGGCTGTTCAACATCAACTTTGCCAACTGTCTGAGTGCACCGGTGGTGGTCTCCTTAATATGCATCCAGTGGTCAATGTATTCCTTGAACATACCCACGGCACCCTTGAATTTATACCCGTTTATATATGTTTCATCGTCCAGGTCATAATGGTCAACCAATAGTTCATAATCAACATTTGTTAGCCACATTTCTACCGGCTCATTTTCCCAGTAGTTGCCCTGCTTCACTCTGCTGGTGGTCAAGTATTCTGTCTCCACGAAACGGCGGTTATTTTTGAGCTGGAGCGTGGGCAGGTGGCCCGGCTTGACCTCAAAGGTACATTTCAGGTGGATAATGTACAACGGGTATTTTTCGTCAGGATCCGGACGGCCCTCAAAATAGACCGGGTAACCATAGGGCAGTAATTTGGTATACATGACCCAGGGATACAGGGAATTGACGTCAAACTGTTTGCCGTATAGCCCTTTTGCGTTCCGGTGCTCTGGTTTCAGGTAAACAAAACCGCCTTTGTAGGCCCGTCTGATATCGCTGTCCAGTATGATGGGCAGTTCCGGGAACCATTTTTCCCACCGGCTTTTCCCGATGATATTTTTGTAACCGTTCAGGGCATCGGATGCGTTGGTCATTTTCTTTAGGCCCTGCTCAAATTGGATTTTAAGAGCCTCGGCCACTATCTGACAATCCGTGATAATGTATTCCTTTTCCTCTGGGGTCATTTCGTACCCCTTAGGCCTGCTGGCCCGGTAGTCAATGGAGCCTTTGCTCTGCTGGAGCTCGAACGCCTTTGCTATCACGGCCACCTTAAACGGCAACTTTTTCAGGCTGTCATAGAAAACAACCTTTTCATATTTCTTGGATTTGTGACGGTGAAACACTACCTCAATGGAATAGAATAACCCATCATCGGTAATGAGGCATTGAAACGTTTTGTCTTTCCTGCTGTCATCGTACCGGTAACCATGGGTAAATAACCAGTGCAGAATAAACTCACCGTCAAATTTTAGGTTATGAAAATAGCAAACTGTATTCTTGTTTCTGAGGTATTCCATAAAGCTGTCCAGGTCATTACCGATATGGACAACCTCCAGGGCCTCAATATCCACGGCACAACCGGCCCAAACCCTGCAATCCACCGGGTCTGTGGTGGTCTCAAAATCCGCCATGAGTTTCATGCGTTTTATTGCCATGGGTTACACGTCCTTTTATTCTTCCTCGAATGGGTCTTCTTCCAGTTCACGCATACCCAGCAGCGACCGGATTTTATTTAGTTTGCCCATTCGGGCCTGTGGGTCATAAACATACCCTATTTCCATTTCATCACCCAGGGTCTCGACAAGCTCCCTGAATTTTTCCGGTTTCATCATCCGGACTTTCATTTTGACACCCTTGCCGGCATCTCCGAATACATTGTCAATGGCCTTCATATAATTGGACTTATAAAGCCGGGTGCGGTCATCCAGATACTCACCGCTCTGGATGCGGGCCTGCTTATCCATGAATTGCTCGTATTCTTCCATGGACTTGAACCTTTGCAAAGATTTGGATTGCCGTGTTATAATGAAGTCTGATTCCTTGCCCATGAGGCGGAGCTGGGAATGGTTGGGATTGAGCTTGTCCGCCTCTGCAAGTTGTTTCTTTCTCCTATAATTAGACCTGTCTACGGCCCTTTCCAGGGCCTTTTTCTGTTCAGCGGTAAAGGTGACCCCGTGCTGATTCAGGAACCCATCATCTACACGCTTTAGGTTCTTTTTACCAGAACCACGGCCACCCCGGTATTGCTGGCCCTCCCAAACGCCCATTTTCTTGGCGTTTTTCTTTCTCTGTCTTTTACTTCCCTTTGCCATAGATTAACCCTCTACACGGTCATAAAGTGCCCTATAGGTTTTGCGGTACAGTAGCTGGATGATTTCCTTTGGTATATGTTCATCCAGATCCAGACGGCCCACAAACTTGGACACACGGTCAATTTCCTTCTCAATGTCCCGGGTGTATATCTCCAGTTTTTTCTGACTCCGAAACTTGAAAACGTCCCCGTATGGGTTTGTGTACTCATACGGGGACTTGTTCAGGTCACGATATACACCATAACGGGACACAACCCCGTCATTCATGGTGTACCTCCTTATTCCTTGGTAAATTTGATGGTGAGTTCCCCATCACCGACACGGGTTACAACAAAGTCAAACCCGTGGAGTGTACCGAGGTATTTACATTCCGGGTGCCTACCAAAGACACCCTCACCCTTTACCATTCTGATAAGGGTATCGGTAAAGGCCTTAATATTGTTGATGTGCTCCATGGTTTAGTCCTCAGGGAAGAAAACCACATTGGTAAAGGTGCGGTTGTTCTTGGACTTCTTTTCGCTCATCAGAACCGGCAGACCCTCGGCCAGAATAGCCTCATGGTAGCCCTCGGCCTCCAGCTGTTCCAGGCGGTCAGTAATGACGGTACCGCCAAAGTAAAACTTGCCGGGGCGCTCCTTCACAATAAAGCAGGCGTAGGCCTCTCCCTGGTCATTGGGCAGGAAACCATACTCACAGATGGTGTTCACGGTGCCCAACAGTTCCTTGGTCTCGCCCTTTTCCCGGCCTTCCATAAACGGCAGGCGTACATCAAATTCCTTTGCTCTTTCCTTCAGGGACTTCATTTCGTTGCTCATAGGTGGCAACCTCCTATAATGTAATATTGGTGACCTGTCCGGTGCACCTGGAAACCTGTGGAAGTGGATTCACAGACTTCCAGGTGAACCGGCCCGGAGGCCGGTATCACTTATTCAATGTAGACAATACAGAGCCGACCGTAACGGTCATCCAGCTTGAAACCCGTGATTTTCTTATCACTGTATTTCGTGAAGAGTTCCGAATATTTCCCCTCATCAACATATTTGCCGGGGCCGTTGGGTTCTGTTGTCCGCACCTCAAAAATGGTGTGGTGGTTCAGATTCTCGCATACTGCATAGAGCTCTTGGATTGTCATGTTATTCGACCTCCTTAGATTTGCGCTCATTGCTCTGGAGCTGTTCGCAAAGTTCTATGCGTTCGATGATTTTATCCACCATAACCTGGTTCTTATCATCCATCATGGCCCTGTCATAGGAAAGAGTCAGCTTGATTAGACGGGCCTCTTTGTCATTCAAGAAAAGTCTCATTAGAAAATCACCCCTCCCATCTCCAGGGAACCGTCAGGCTTGCGATACAGAGGATACATATCAAATTCCCTACCGGTGTAATCGTGACTGGTGGCATACTCCATGCAATCTTTCCAGACAGCATCCTCACTCTCACCACTAAAGACAATGAGGATAGGGTCATTGGTGACCAGGTTCTCAAATTCTACTAAATAGCTTTTCATGTTTGGCAATCTCCTTTGTAACAATTTGTAATTTTTGCCGGGTGCCATCCGGACTATCTGTATTCTATCAAATATTCAGAAAAAAGTCAACTGGTTTTTCGCAAAAAGTCAAAAAACCAGCAAAATTTTTCTGATTGACTTTTTCCACAAATTTAATATATTAGTATTGTACTATAATTTTAGGAGGTTGCCACCATGACTTTAGAAGAGGCTCAGGCCGAGATTATCCGATTGCAGGAGGCCAATACAGAGCTCACCAACGAACGGGACACATTATCCCAGAATAATGCATCCCTGACCACTGAGCTGGAATCAGTGCGCAGGCTGAACCAGCAGTATTTCAATAAACTGAGTGCACAATATTCTCAGGAGCAGGACGAAACCAACAACGATGATGAAGAGGTCCAGAGCTGTGAGGATTTTGCAAAGACCCTGGATATTTTGTAAGGAGGTAATAAAATGGGTTTTTCTGTTTCTGTTCTGAATAACATTCGGGACAACGCAAGCCAGGAATACCAGACCCGTGTTCCTGAGGCAACCCAGCAGAATATTATTTCCGTGGGCAACGCCCTGGAGACCTATAATCTGCTGTACAATGAGTTTTTCCCTGCCCTGTTCAACAAGATTGGTAAGACCATGATTGAGTCCAAGCTGTTCAAGAACAAGCTGGCCCGGTTCAAGTCTGGTACCATCATTTCCCAGCAGGACGTTGAGGAAATGTTCATCGAGATGAGCAAGGCAGAGGGCAAGTATGACAAGAACGGCCTCAATCCCCTGGGCCGTCGCAAGGGCCCCAATGTCAAGACCACCTATCACCGCATGAACCGCCAGGACTACTATGCCATTACCGTGGGCGACCTGGATGTTATCCGTGTGTTCCGGTCTGAGGCAAGTCTGGACACCTTCATTACTGGTTTGTTCAACTCTGTGTATTCCGGTGCAGAGTATGACGAATACCTGTACATGAAGAACCTGCTGGCAACCTATGAGGGCTACTTTGATTATGGTGTGGGTGCCATTACCGACGAGGCCACAGCAAAGGAATTCGTTAAGACGGTTCGCAAGGCATCCCAGGACATGACCTTTGCATCCACTTCCTTTAATAAGGCCGGTGTGATGACCTGGACACAGGTGAAAGACCAGGTGCTTTTCATCAATAAGGATGTCCTTGCAGAGGTTGACGTGGAAGTACTGTCCAAGGCATTCAACATGGGTAAGACTGACATTCAGGTGGAGATTGTCTCCATGGACAATTTCGGTTCCCTGGAGAATACCTACGGCCTGCTGGTTGACAAGTCCTTTTTCCGTATCTGGGACACCCTGTCCAAGATGGAGCCCCAGCGCAATGCACAGGGCCTGTTCACTAACTATTTTTACCATGTCCACCAGATCCTGAGCTTGAGCCCCTTTAAGAATGCGGTTCGGTTCACTACTGAGGAGGTGGCATAATGACGACACCTGCACAGGGCACCGGTACATTGTTTGTCAATTGTACCATTACCGGTGAAAAGACCGGTGTTATGGATGTGCCTTTTCCGGATGTGGTGAGTGCTATCAATACCAGCACAAATGTTGTCATGCGCATGAGTCACCAGATTAATGGTCAGCCCGCAGTGTATTTTCTCAATTTATTTGGGTATTCTCCGGGTGAAAGGGGTCTCATCTTCACCAACTCTATGGTAATGAGCGGATTGCTCAGTGTCACAACAATTGTGCAGGTGAAACCTGATAACTCCTGCCTGGTTGAGGTAAATGAGGAAACCTAAATATGAGTACACCGCAGAGCATGATTAATATCTGCTCAGGTGTGCGCCTGGATAACCGTTACGAGCATAGTATCTATTTCCCGGATGCTGAGGCTCAAAGGGCCTATTTTGCGGGGAAGGTTGTCAAAACCTTCTCCGCTTATTCCTATCTGAGGAAATCCTGGCCCATCCAGGTGCAGGCCACCATGGAGCAGGCAAAGACCTGGAGTTATTTGTATTTCCGGAACGGTACCGGAAAGTACTATTACTATTTCATTACCCAGGTGGAATATAAAAATGAGAATATGGTGGAGCTGACCCTGGAGCTGGATGTGGTGCAAACCTATCTGTTTGACTTTACCCTGCTACCCTCTTTCGTGGAAAGACAGCACACGGCCACCGATGAAATCGGGGAGCATACCGTGGAGGAAGGTCTGGACGTGGGCGAGCTGACCACCAACGGCACCGGCACCATTGACCCAGGCAAGCTGTGTATCATGGTCATGTGCTCCATTAACCCCAACGTCACGGACGAGGCCCTGGTCACAGAGGCAAAACCCTATATGTATAACCGGGTTTTCTCCGGTGTGAAAATATGGGCTGTCAATCCTGATAAATGGGTGGCCTGGGGCAATCAGCTGGAGACCCTGAACGAGATTGGACAGATTGAGGCCATTTCCTCCATGTGGATGTATCCCATGCAGTTTGTGGAGCTGGGCGGTGAGGCCACCTGGACAGATGAGGATATTGCCGTGCCGGTGGAAAAGGCAAAGAGCCTGGCAGATGCACCCCTGGTTTACAACCTGCCCAAGCAGGTGACCACCATTGACGGCTATACACCTAAGAACAAGAAACTGTTCTGCTATCCATACAATTTCGCCTACTGCACCAATAACGAGGGCACCCATGCAGTTTATCGTTATGAGCGTTTCCAGAGCGAAGGGATGCAGTTTGCAATGTCCGGTTCCCTCACCCCTGGGGGTGGTGTGCATCTGACCCCGAAAAACTATGACGGCCTGCTAAACAATTATCATGCCGGTATCAACCTGACCGGGTTCCCCACCTGTGCATGGAATAGTGATATCTATAAATTGTGGCTGGCCCAGAACCAAGGACAAAATACCGTGGGTTTCCTGACCGGTGCCCTGAAAATTGCCGGTGGTGTGGGTGCTGCCATTGCATCCGGTGCCCTGACTGCAACCGGTGTGGGTACGGTTCCCGGTGTGGCCGGTGCCGGTGCCGGTATCGCAACGGCTGTAAGCGGTGCCCAGCAGATTGCAGGTATGCTGGCCCAGAACCATGACAAGGATATTGTCCCACCCCAGGCAAACGGCACATTCTCCAGTTCCGTAAATATCACGGATAACCAATTGGGATTCAGCTTTTATTATAAGAGTGTGACCGCAGAAATGGCCCGGGTGCTGGATGACTATTTCACTATGTACGGCTACCGTCTGAACAGGGTGCAGGTGCCCAATATCCACGCACGGCCCAGCTACACCTATATCAAAACAGTAGGTTGCAATATGCAGGGCAACCTCTGCAATGCTGACCTCACCCAGATCCAGAGAATTTTTGATAAGGGTGTCACCTTCTGGGTAAACGGTGACCGGATTGCGGACTACACCCAGAACAATACACCATAAGGAGGTGTGACCAATGGCAAAGAAAAGAGCAACATTGACCGATTTGCTGAATGATTTAACATACCGGATGCACTTTGACCGGAACCGGCTTGTATGCCTCAATGCGCATGAATGGTCTGGTCTGCCTGAGGGTATCGAGCCCAGGCATATTGAGAAGTGGCTGTTTTCCAATGGTTACTGTGCATTCTTCAAGCGCAAAAAGGGTAGTTTTATGGTTCTGGAATGTTCCTCCGATGGACGGCAGAACGTGTACGGTGACCCCACCGGCTACCGTATTACCGGTGTCAATTACCAGACTCACAGACCGGCTGACAAGTGCGTTATCATCAAAAATAACCTGCTGGCCCTGCCCACGGAACCCTTTGTGATTCATTATGTGAATAAAATCACAGAGGCAGAGCGCACCATGGATGTAAACATTAAGGCCTGCAAAACGCCTGTTGTGTTTGCCTGTGATGATAAGGACGTGATGACATTCAAGCGCATTTTCCAGCAGGTGGATGGAAATGTGCCTGCTATCTTTGCTGACCGGGGTCTGAACCTGGAAAGCATCCAGGCATTTATGACTGGGGTAAAATTCATGGGTAATGAGCTCATGGATTATAAGCGCAGTGTAGAATCTGACCTGCTGACCTTCCTGGGCCAGAACAATACCCCGATTGACAAAAAGGAAAGACTCATCACCGATGAGGCCCAGGCCAATGACCAGCTTATCCAGAGCTTTGCAGACCTCCAGTTGGAGGCCCGGGAAAAGGCCTGTGAGGAAATCAATGAAATGTTCGATTTGAATATTTCTGTCCGCAGGCGTGAACCTGTGGAAAAGGCTGTTGACACTGTGGAAGAGGAGGGTGACCATGTTCCTGCCTAACTGGGATAATACCGGTGTAACCGTGGAGCTGGGGGATATTGTGGCATCCGGTGTGGATGTGTGGGCCTTTGATTATCCTGTACCGGCTGAGACCGTTACCTATAACGGAAAGACAGCAAAGGTGCCCTTTGACAAAAAGGCCTTTGAACAGAAAATCCTTGACCACTACCGTTTCCGGCAGATTGGACAGGAAACCGTGGGCCGGTGGCTCCACTATTTCCGGACCCGTATCCGGGAAATCATGCCCTACTATGTCCAGCTCTATGAATTTGAGGCCAAGTGGTTCAATATTGATGACCCGCTGGAAAGTTACAATTTAGTTGAGACTTTCGAGGAATCTTCCTCTGGATCAGAAAGGGTGACCGGCTCCAATAGTTCGGAATCTTCCTCCGAAAGTTCCGGAACCGCCCGGGCGAACAAGTCCGGCAATGTGGACAGTGAGCGCAGATTCTCCGATACGCCTCAGGGCTCCATTGATAATCTGGACAGCTATCTGACCGAGGCCACCCGGGAAGGTTCGGACACCTCCGAGAACAGTTCCGAGGAAAGCACCGGCACGGCTACCGTTACCGGTTCGGACACCTCCGAGAGCTCCAGCGAAAACCAGGACAACACCACCCACACCCTGACCAGAAGGGGCAATATTGGCGTTCAGCCTCTGGGCACCGAGGTCAAAAACATCCGGGATGCTTTCATTAACATTGACCTCATGGTCATTAACGAATTGAATGACCTGTTTATCCAGGTCTATTAGGAGGGTTAACATGATTAACAAAATCGACCATTACGCCCTGGAAAACCATTGCACCATTTATGATGAGGAGGCCATGACCGCCCTGGAGCTGGCAGGCCGTACCGCAGGCAAAGTGAACGAATGTGTTGACCAGGTGAACCAGATTCCCCAGAAGATTGCGCAGGATGTGCAGAACCATATCAACAACGGGGAATTCGATGACCAGATTGACAAGTATGCTGGGGAGCTGGAAACCCAGATTTCCAACTCTGACAAAAAGCAGAGTGCCAACCTGACCAATGCTGTGGATACCCTGAACAAGCGCATTGACAACATTGTCTCTAATCCCGGTGACGGCACCGTACCCACTGAGGTTGTAGACGCACGGTCTGACGGCATGGGCACCGCCCACGGCTCCCTCCATGCCTCCATCCAGGCCCAGTCGAAACAGTTGACCAATGTCCAGAACGGTTTTGTTTACCTGGGCGGTAATAGCTGTGCCAATCTGATTATCTGTGAGGACGGTTCCGTGGACATTGAAACCAATGGCCGTTGGACTTATCGGGGCTCATTCGGTACCATGCAGTTTGAATGGCCCACGGTAGGCGTGAACATTGCCAACAGCATGGAATGTCTGGTGGAAGATGAGGACGGCAGGCAGTACAACATGAGAATCCATCTCCCTACCTATCACACCCTGGTTTTCAATGTTAAGGATAAGTTGCTCCATTTCCGCAATCATGCGGTATGTGACACCTATGACATTGTGCTGGTGCAGAATTCCTATGCAAACCCCATGCGGGGCTGTATCGTGGATGAGTGGAAATACCGTAACACCCTGGGTAACCTGAAACATGACTATGCCCTGTCCGGTGCGTACCTGTATGGCGGTACCGGGTTCTATATGGATTTCCAGGCCGATACAGAATCCGAAACCCTTGACGTAACCATGTACGGCAGACCCACCATGTGCTACAAGGGTAAATACATCATGTGCCTGTTCTCAGGGGATATGATTGAGTCTGTAAAGGATTCCGTCAGCTACCCCAAGGGCGATGATAATGACGTGGTGGCCACGTTCAAAATCCCTGGCTGGTCTTCCCTGGTATTCAACCACAATGACAACCGGTGGCACTACCGTTACAGAGGTAACCTCCAGGAGGGTGACGTGCTGGCCATCTCCACCGGTTACTGTACCCCGCTGGGTGGTTCCCTGATTGTGGAATGGGTGACCAACAAAACCAGAGAATTTGAGCAGTACATTGCAAGCCAGAATGCAGGTGTAGACACCCCTCCCGGCCTGCTGGAATTTGCGGGCAAGGTGGCGAACGTTGGATACGGTTCCTGTGAAAAGTTCCTGTTTTTCACCGACCCCCACTTATGTGAGGGTAAGACCTGGCAGGCAGAATTTGAGCGGTATAAAATGGCCCTGAAATCCTGCTATGAAGGTTCCTCTGCTGAGTTTGCCATCTGTGGTGGTGACTGGCTGGGCAATTCTGACACGGTGGCCGAGGCCGGGTTTAAGTTGGCCTTTATTGCCGGTCAGATGCGGTCTGTATTCGGGGATAATTATTTCCCCATTGTGGGCAACCATGACACCAATTACCAGGGTGATACCTATATGGCCCCCGAGCTCATTTCCAACCTGTGGAACCGGCCCGGTTATTACAAGGTGCAGAGGGAAAATACCACGCTGTTTTTCTTTGATTCCCAGCTTGATTGGGATTTGACCCTGGATGACTATAAACTGGGCCAGTGCCGTGAATTTGCATCTGATTTGCAGAGTAATAAGGATTACACCAACATTGCACTGGGTCTGCATATTTACTATTCCTTTGACGGCACCACCAACCACACCGGGGAAATGGGCGCCCTGCTGACCCAGATTGCGCAGGCCTACAATAACCGGGGCACTATCACGGTAGGTGATGATACCTTTAATTTCAGCGGTTGCACCGGCAAGGTGCGGTTTGTTCTGGCCGGCCACAACCATGGTGACGCAGTTACCACCGAAAACGGTATCCCTGTGGTCCTGACCACGCACACCAGAGACGGTGGTCAGCCTACCTTTGATATGTGCGTTGCGGACTACGCAAACAACAAACTGCACCTGTGCAGAATCGGCAACGGTTCCAGCCGAACCGTGAACATTTGAGGAGGCTACTATGGAAGAATTGGCGCAGGTTATCAGCAACTACGGAATGAGTGTGGTATTGCTGGCATGGATGATTTACAAGGATTACAAATTCAATGACCAGATCCTGGCCTGCCTGGATAAGATTAACCTTATCCTGGCACGGCTGGAGACCTGGCACAATGCAGAGGAGGTCAAGGAATGAAGACCCTGAAAAAAGGCATGAGCGGTGCAGAGGTTAAGACCCTACAAACCGCACTCAATCAGGCCGGTTGTCAGCTCAAAGTGGATGGGATTTTCGGCCAGGAAACCTATACCGCTGTGATTGCGTTCCAGACCGTAAACAACCTAACCATTGACGGTGTGGTTGGGCCTGCCACCTGGGAAAAGCTGACCAAACCCACCAACAAGCAGTTATACCAGGCGTTTATTACCTGCCTGGATGCTATCGAGGCACTACCCGAATTTAAGACCCTGGAGGCTATGCTGTATGGCTGATTATATCCCGAGATTGACGGCACCGGATACCGGCAACGCTTATTTCTATGCGGATAATCCCTTTTATCAGTCTGGCTATGGCCTGCCCAACTGCACCTGCTATGCATGGGGCCGATTCTGGGAAATCACGGGAGGTGCAAAACCCTCCCTTTCCCTGGGCAATGCTGAAAACTGGTATGGTCACTCAGACGGGTATGCCAGAGGCAAAACCCCGAAGCTGGGAGCGGTTATCTGCTGGAGAAAAGGCCAGGCCGGTGACAGCTCAGACGGTGCTGGTCATGTGGGCATCGTGGAGGCTATCAATGCGGACGGCTCCATTGTAACCAGTGAATCCGGCTGGAATTCCTCACTGTTCTGGACAAGCAACCGGAACAATGACAACGGCAATTGGGGTCAGAGCTCCGCCTATGTGTTTCAGGGATTCATCTATAGCCCCATTGATTGGGACGGCACCGGTGGAAATACCGTGGAACCCATTACCGGCAACCGGTATCTGACCCAGGCCGAAATGGAGAACAACGCCCGGTATATCTGGAATTATCTGGGCTCCCGTGGATGGTCTATGCAGGCTGTGGCTGGTATGCTGGGCAATATGCAATCAGAATCTACTATCAATCCCGGCATCTGGGAAAGCCTGGACGAGGGTGACACCTCCCAGGGTTTTGGGTTGGTGCAGTGGACACCGGCAACGAAACTGATTGCATGGGCCAATTCCATGAAAGTGGATTATCAGGACATGGATACCCAGCTTGACCGGCTGGAATATGAGCTTGAAAACGGCATCCAGTATTACCCCACTTCCAGCTATCCGGAAACGTTCAAAGAGTTCAAGACCAGCACGAAAGACCCCTATTATCTGGGTATGGCGTTCCTGGCTAACTATGAACGGCCTGCTGTGGCCTACCAGCCGAAACGGGGCCAGCAGGCCGAGGCATGGTTTGAGTTCCTGGCCGGGTTGCCTGCCCCTGTGAATCCCCAGAGCAAGAAAAGAAAAGGGTTGTCCCTGTTACTGATGTACCAGGCAACCAAACGAAAGGTTTGATTTTATGTGGTGGGACAGAGCCGGTATATTATCTCATAACCGGATTATGAATATGGTGCTGTCAAACCGTGGTGGTGGTAAGACATTCAATTGCACCTGCTGGGCCATTGACGATTTCAAAAAGAAAAAGGCGCAGGCCGTGTGGGTCAGACGGTACCAAACCGAAATTGACGAAATGCTACAGAACGGAAAATTTTTCGATGCTGTCCGGGATTATTACCCCAATGATGAGCTGAAAATTGACGGTAACCTGGGCATGGTCAACGGTGAGGTTGCAATATACTTTGTCGCCCTGTCCACCTCCCGACAGCTCAAATCTAACAACTATCCCTATGTGAACAAAATCGTATTCGATGAGTTTATCATTGACAAGGGCCGTATTACCTACCTGAAAAATGAGGTGGAAGTATTCCTAGATCTCTATGAAACTATAGCCAGAACACGGGACAATGTACGTGCTGTCCTGCTGGCTAACTCCGTGACCATTGTAAACCCGTATTTCTTGTTTTGGAATATCAAGCCCAATACCAATAAGCGGTTTACGGTCAAGGGCCAGGTGTGCGTGGAGCTGTTCACGGATGCGGATTTTGTAGCCAAGAAAAAGCAGTCCAGGTTTGGTCAGTTGGTGGACGGCACCCGTTATGGTGACTATGCCATTGATAACAAGTGGCTACTGGACAATGAAACGTTCATTGAGGCCAAATCACCCAAGGCTGAGTTTATGCTAGGTATGAAGTATTGTGGTATCATGTACGGGTTCTGGGTGGACTATGACAAAGGTCTCATCTATGTGAACCGGCAGTATGACCCGAGTTCCTATTCCCTGTACTGTCTGACCAAGGATGACCACGAGGCCAATCTACTGCTTATCAAGTCACTGGGAGACAGCAAACGAGTCCAGCGCATTGTATTTGCGTTCCGCAACGGCCTGCTCCGGTTCGAAGATATGCAGGTAAAGAACCAGTTTTACGAGTTTATCGGATTCTTTGTCCGGTAACATATTTCCTCCGAGGCCGGGCACCATTCGTGGTGCCTGGTTTCATTTTGTCATGTTTTGGTGACAAAAGGTAACAGGCCTATCCACCCAGCCGTGCGTATCACAGAACGTAGGCCGGGGAAAATCAGGGGTCAGGGGAGG